>NZ_JBFRFW010000006.1:0-313606 GCF_052115025.1 Bradyrhizobium sp. 2TAF24
GGCCTGCGTCGCCTGCATGGCCTGGATCGCCTGGGTCGCCCGCATCAGCGCACTCGAGCCGTTGGCCGCCGCGGCCGCCGCCTGCTGAGCCGCCGCGCTCGCGGCATCCGACGCATAGCTCGGCGCCGCGATCGTCGGCGCGCTGCCGAACTGGGCAGCGCCGGCCGGATGCGCCACGAGCAGCGCCAATGCACTCACACCGGCGAGCAAAACGTGGCGCGACACCAGGCACGCGGAGCGAGGCAGGCAAAAATTCATCTGGGACGGCATGGGGTTCTCGATGTCAGGACGCGCCTGAGCACCGGTCGCATCCGGTGGGATGCGCGGCGCTCACCCCCAGACGACGGCTGTGCGGCCAATCTGAACAAGATTTTTGTGAAAGTTCTGCGTCACGCCCGTCGTGGCGGTCAGCTCAGCAGCACGACCCCGCCCGGCAGTGCGCGGGACCGCGCCCCGACCGCCTGCCCGATCCAGCCGAGCGCCTCGTCGATCCGGCTGATCTGGAAACGACCGTTGACCGGCTTCGCCGCGAGCGCGGCACTGAGCAGGATGACACGGCCGTGGCGGTAGCGGTTGATCTCCGCCACGACATCCGACAGCGGCGTGAAACGGAAGATCAGCACGCCGTTCTGCCACGCCGCCGCTTCCACCGGATCAATGGGGAGTGCCTCACCAAGCCCCGCGGCATCGTAACGGATCTGACGCCCCGCACCGATGGTTGCCGTCTGCGCGCGGCGCTCGACCCGGACGCTGCCTTCGAGACAGTTGACGCAGACCGCGTCACCGGTCCGGCGCACGTCGAACCGGGCGCGGCTCGCCACCGCCCGACCGTCGCCGGCCTCGACCACCAGCAGCCGCGCCGTCTCCGGCGAGGTCGCGAACGCGGCTTCGCCAGCCAGCAGCCGCACCTGGTTGTCGCCGTCCACCGCCGGACCCAGCGCGATACTGCTCTGGGTGTTGAGCTGAACGGAGACATGATCGGCGAGCGCGATCCGGCGCTGCTCGCCGGTCGCGGTACGATAGTCGGCCGCAAGCTCACCGATCGACGGCCACAGAGCCAATGGCGGCCGGACCCCGACATAGGCGACGGCCGCGGTCGCCGCGATGGCTCCCGCGCCGCCAAGCACGAGACGCCGGCTGACCGGCCGCGTCATCCGCTGCGGGCTCGTCGCCTGCGCCGCGCGCAACGCCGCGCCGGCCGGGCCGAGTGCTTTCCAGCGCGCCGTCGCCGCCGCATAGGCCTCCGCATGATAAGGGCTCTGCGCGATCCAGCGCCGCAGCGCCTCGGCATCGGCGACCGTCGCCTCCCCCGAGACGAGCTGGGTCACCCAGCAGTGCGCCTCGCGCTCCAGCAGATCGGAATTGGTACCCAGCTCCTGCATCATGTCTCGTGACCCGACCGCACCGGAGGTGTCGTTCCCCCGGCAGTCCCCTCCTGCTCTGAAGACGTTTCCCGGCGTGGCGAAGTGAAGCCGATTTTTGCGTGTCTCAGCCGCGCGGCACAATAATCCTGTGCCGCCTGCAACTCCCGCTGCACCAGCCGCACCGAAATGGCGAAACGCGCGGCGATCTCGACGCGCGACAGGCCGTCGAGCCGCGCCGCCAGCAAAATCTCGCGCTGGCGGGCCGGCAGATCGGCCATAATGTCCCTGAGCACCGTGATGTCGGACCGCGCCTCGACAGCGCGCATCGCGTCGGGCGCATCGTCGGCGACATTGAGCAGCACATCGACCTCGGACGTCGTCAGCCGCCGCCGGTCCGCACGCTGATGGTCGCGCGCGATGTTGAACGCGATGCGAAACAGGAACGCATCCTCGTTACGCACGGTGGCGAGGCTTTCAGCGCGCTGCAACCGCAGCCAGGTGTCCTGCAATGCATCGCCTGCCGCATCCGCCGACCCCAGGCGGCGGGCCAGCCGCGCCTTGAGATCGTCGTAGCGCAACAGCAGCAGACGCTGCAGGGCGGCGAGCGTCGTTTCCGTCATCGCAGCCCCCGCGGCGGATCGGTCGCACGATCAGGCGCGCAATCGCGCGCGGCTGCCTGAGGCTCAATGACCAGGACGACCGGCTGAGCGAAGCCGGCGGGTGGCGGTGCCCCCACGGCAAGACCATAGACCGCCTGGCTGATCGCATCGTCGCGCACGGCGTCACCGGTGGTGCTGAGCAGATCCGCACGGCTGACGGCGCCGGACGGTCCGATCCAGAAGCTGACGGCGACACGGTAGGATCCGGGCTGCAGCCGCCGGTCGGCGCAGAACGCCCGCTTCAAGCCGAGCTGCAGTTGCCCATAGTACCGGGCGACGGCGCCTGGCGGCGCAGTGTTGACCGGCGAGCCCTCACCCAACGGATTCGGCTCCAGCAGGAAGGCATCCGCTGCCACATAGTGTGGCGAAAGGCCCGTGCCCTGGAGCAATCCTTCCAACGCCTGTTCCGGCGTCAGCAACCCCCGGATCATCATCGAGCTGCGACCGCTCGCGAGGCGGCCATTGTAGACCACCTGCCGCCCGGTCACGACACTGTAACTCTCGAGCGCCTCGGTCAGCGTTTGCGAGGGGATATCAAAATGGAGGCGGCCTTGCCCGCCCTGCCGGTAGTCATCGGCAGCCGCCGCTTCGATCAACAGCAGCGCACCGGCGACACAGGGCAGCCACCGCGCCATCGCGCGGTCCGCCGGCCAGGACCGTCTCCGGCCGGCCTGCTGGTCCACTGTCCCACCCATCGCCGCAGCAGCAGCCCCATTCACGCAACGAGGCGCGCCTATACGATGGCCGGATGACAGTTATGTGAACGCCCCTGTCCCGCAGCGAAAGCAACGACGAAGGACCGCGGCCGTCAGAAGGATTTCACCAGCGAGAACATCTTGCGGCAATCGCTGCCGTCACCGATGCCGCAGGTGTAGGACGCCGTCACCTTGACCGAGCGCCACGGCCGCGCTTCCACGCCGACGCCGAAACGCGAGAAAGTGTTGCTGGTGTTTGGCAGCTCGACGAACAGATGATCGACATACCACGGCGAAATGCCGAGCTTGTCGTTGAGAAATTCCTTGATGATGCTCTTCAGCACCAGTTCGTTGGCGATGTGATGCAGCGCGTTGGGCGACAGCGACATCTGACCGTCGGGCCCGCCGACCACGACACCGAACTCGTCGATATGGATGTTGCAGCGAAGCGGCGACAGCGCAAGATGCAGCGCACTGAAGTCGAGCGTCGCCGACGCACCGTCGCGCCAGGTGATCTCGCGGAAGCCGCGGCCGCTGGTTGCCAGGAACGACAGATCGATGGCGTCGGGCGAACCGGTGTTCTTGCCTTCGATGAAGGTCTGGCCGTTGGCCCGGCGCGCGTCCTCCACCGCCGCAGTGAGCCGACGGTAGGCGCGCGGGCTGAAGGTAATGCCGTCGAGCGTGGTGGCGCCGACCTCGAACATGGTGTCGATGTGATCGCCGATCGTGATGCCGAGCGCCGCCAGCCGCCTGGCGATGGTGAGGTAGACCTCATTGTGCAGGTAGCTCGGCGGCCCTTCGATGGCTTCGCGCCATCTGCCCCAGGATTCGGGGGCGATGTAGACGCGGCAGAGGCCCTGCCGCTCGGGCGGATCGCTGGCGATGTCGAGATGCAGGTAGTTGTAGACGCCGCGCTGGCTGAAGCCGAGGCTCGTGATCCCCGCCTCGCGCCAGGGATCATGGTTCGGCAGCCCGACATCGTTGGCCCCGAACTTGCGGTTGCGCACCGCCATGGTCAGCAGCTTGTCCTGATCCGGATCCTGGCATGTGAACTCGAAGCCTTCAGGCTCCCAGAATTGCTTGCCAACCTTGTATTTGAGACCTTCGAGCGGCAGCCCGGCCTCGCGCAGCTTCAACCGCAGCTTGTTGACGCCGACAACGTTATCGGAACCGGTTCCCATGGACGATCTCCATATCGTCCACCCGTCACGACGCTAGCGCGGCAGTCGGGCCGCGACAACCATTGTTTGCCGTGCCGTTGTGGCGGCGGCGGCGGTACGCCGCGGCATCGACCTGACGGGGGCAGGTTCACGTCAACGGTGATACCGCCGTCGTGGTGGGGCTCGAGTCATTCGCGGGCAAACGGCTCAACGGCGACGCCGTGGAAGGAAAGGCGATCGGCACCCGTGGCTACGAGCGCAAGGACGGTCAATGGCTGGTGGTGTTTCATCAGGCGACGCCGATACGCCAGGCCCGAGACGGGATGATCGTTCTTCGGCGTTTCCAGCCTTAGATCCGCTCCACCAGTTGCACCGTCCCCGCTTCGACACCCGGCGATGCTTCGAGCTTCCTGAGCAGCACCAGCCAGGCGAAGTAGATGTGCTCCTGCATCAGGTCCTCTGCGCGCTGCGCGTCGCGCCGGACGATGGCATCGAGGATGCGGTGGTGGTCGTCGTGCGAGCGCGCGATGACCTGGTAGTCTTCCCAGATGAAGACGCGGTCGGACGCCATCGGCACGTTATGGCATTGCCGCACGAAATCGCCGACGAAACGGTTGCCGCAGGTGGCGATAATGGTCTCGTGGAAATCGACGTTCATGCGCCGGTAGGGCGCGAGATCATCGGGATCGAGCGTCCGCTTCGACAGGATGCGGTCACCCTCGGCGATGCAATCCCGCAGCCGGACGATGACATCGGGCGGCGCCCCGACGGTCGCGACAAGGCCGCAGGCCAGCGCCTCCAGCCGCGCCCGGACCTTGAACGCGGCGCCGATCTCGGCGGCGGAAAAGCCGCGCACCGCATAGCCGCGGTTAGGCTCGTAGATCAGCAGGCCTTCTTTCGCGAGCTGCGCCAGCGCTTCACGCAGCGGCGTGCGCGAGACCCCGAGCGCCTCCGACAGCGGTGTCTGCTGCAGCCGCGCCCCCGGGGACACCTCTCCGGAGAGGATACGCTCGCGCAGCAATTCGGCGACGTCCGACGCGCTGGTCACGATTCCCGGGGCTCCCTCGCAAATCCCATTATTGGATAAAATATTGGGTGCGCCATTGCAACAATATTGACTTTTTGCGGCTTTGACCGTTTGATTTTATCCAATCAAGCCTTTTGGGGGAGCAGACGCGTGGACGGGACGGAGCGGCGTGCCGCCGTGGTGACGGGCGGCAGCGGAGGAATCGGGGCCGCAATCTGCAAAACCCTGGCAGCGGACGGCTTGCGCCTCGCTGTGCTCGATCGCAGCCGAGCACCGGTCGAATCGCTGGTCAGCCAGTTGCCTGGCCATGGTCATCTCGCCCTCGCTGCCGACATCTCCAGCGAAGCCGCTGTCCGCCAGGCGTTCGACGCGGCACAGGCCGCGCTCGGCGAGATTGCGGTGCTGGTCACGGCCGCGGGCATCCTGATGCTGCAGCCGGATGGCTCGCGCCACCTCGTCGCCGAGACGCCTGTCGCCGAATGGCAGACCACCCAGGACGTCAACGCCACCGGCACCTTCCTGTGCTGCCGCGAATTTGCAAGCCGTCTGCCGCAGCGGCTCGATGGCGGGCGCATCGTCACGCTGTCGTCGGTCGCGGCGCAACTCGGCGGCTATCGCTCGAGCGCCGCCTACATCGCCAGCAAATCCGCCGTGCTCGGCTTCACCAAGGTGCTGGCGCGCGAGCTCGCGCCGCGCGCGGTGACGGTGAACGCGGTGGCGCCCGGACTGATCGACGCGCCGATGCTGCGGCTGTCGCTCGATCCCGCTGATGACGCCAATGCGTCGGCGCAGATCCCGCTCGGCCGCCTCGGCACCCCCGAGGATGTCGCCGCGGCGGTGCGCTTCCTGGTCTCGCCGGGAGCGTCCTACATCACCGGCGCCACCATTGACGTCAATGGCGGTTACCGGATGCAATGACGACAGCGACAACAACAACGACAACGACACAACGGGAGGATCGACGATGACAAGCGCAAGGCGCGACGTGCTCAGGGGATGGGCTGCCGCCGGAATTCTCGCCCTGCTCGGCTGGCCGGCGGCCAGCCATGCCCAGGAGGTCGGCCTGACCGACACCACCATCAAGATCGGCATGTTCGCGCCGCTGTCGGGGCCGAACATGGCCTATGGCTTCGACGTCGCCAACGCGGCGCGCATGTACTACGACAAGATCAACAAGGACGGCGGCATCCATGGCCGCAAGATCGAGGTCGTGCTGGAAGACGACCGCTGCAACGCCAACGATCTCGTCGCCGCGGTGAAGAAGCTGGTCGAGCAGGACCAGGTGTTCATGCTCAACGGCGGCTCATGCTCGGCCGCGGTGGTCGCCGCCAAGGACTATGTGGTGCGGACCAAGGTGCCGCTGGTGATGCTGAACGCCTCCGGCGACGGCGCGCTCTACCCGCCGACCGACTACATCTTCGGCGCCTACTCGATCTCGCAATACGCGGTCGGCGGCTCGATCGTCGACTTCGCAGCCAAAACCTTCGGCGCGAAGAAGATCGCCTACATCAACCATGACGACGCCTACGGCGCCTGGAACCTGGAAGGCTCCAGGGCGGATGCCGCCGCCAGCAAGGTCGATCTCGCGGTGGAATCGATCAGCCCGTCGATCACCGACGTCACCGCGCCGTTCATCAAGCTGCGTGCCACCAATCCGGATGCGATCGCCATCGTCGCCTATGCCCGTCCCGCGGCACTGCTGATCAAGAAGGCCTACGAGCTCGGCTTCAACAAGCCGATCATCCTGTCGGTCAACGGCACCGCGAATCTGTCCCAGCTCGCCGAGAATGTCGGCGGCAAGGACGCGTTGAAGAACCTCTATGTGCAGGATGTGCTCGCCGACCTGCCGGGCGGGCCGAAGATCAAGTGGGTCTACGACATGTACAAGGCGGCCTATCCCGACCTCGCCGCCAAGCCCGACCACCCTCAGGCGTACATGCCCTACGGCATTCCGCCGGCCATGAGCATCGTCAAGGCGCTGCAGGATGCCGGCCCCCAGCCGACCCGTGAGAAGGTGCTCGCCGCGCTCAAGACCCAGCACCTCGACACCGGGGTGATGGCCGGCCCGATCGCATTCGGTCCGAACGAGCGCGCCGCCAACAAGTCGACCATCTTCATCAAGTTCGACGGCACCAGCCAGGTGCTGCAGCCCGGCATCTTCACCAGCCGCTGGCAGTACAAGGGCTGACCGCCCGCCGCGGGGCCCCTCGCCCCGCGGCCTTTTCTCCCTCGAAAGCGCATCACATGGATGTCGAGCTCGTCCTTCTCTTCCTGCAACAGGGCGTGGCCTCCGGCCTCGTCGTCGGCAGCGTCTATGCGCTGCTGGCGCTGGCCATCGTCATCATCTTCAAGACATCGGAAGTACCAAATTTCGCCCAGGGCGAGATCCTGATGGCGGCCGGCTATGTGGCACTCTACCTGTTCGTGTTCCGGATGATGCCGGCGGTCGTCGCAATCCCGATGACCATCGTGCTCGCGTTCGTCGGCGCGGCGCTGTTCCGGCGCGTCGTGCTGACGAAAGTTGCCAGCGCCAGCGGCAGCCCGATCAACCTCGTCATCGCAACCCTCGGCTTGTCCTATGTGCTCAAGGGCCTCGTCCGCCAGACTGGCTTTGGCGACACGCCGCGGTCGTTCCCTGCGCTGGTGTCCACCGACTCGCTGATGATCGGCCAGGCCAGCGTGACCCGCCTCGACCTCGCCATCCTCGGCACCGCCGTCGTGGTGATGGCAGCGGTCTTCTGGATGTTCGGCTACACCAGGCTCGGCCGCGCCATGCGCGCGGTCGGCATGAACCCGAAGGCGGCGCAGCTCGTCGGCGTCAACCTCAACCGCATCCATGTCATCGTCTGGGGCCTGTCGGGCGCGATTTCCGCGGTCGCCGCGCTGCTGATCGCGCCGAAACTGCTGATGACGGCCGACATGGGATCGATCGTCACGCTGGGCTTTGCGGCGGCGATTGTCGGCGGCTTCGCCAGCCTGCCCGGCGCCGTGGTCGGCGGCTTTCTTATCGGCATCGCCGAGAACCTGGTCGGCCTGTTCATCTCCTCGCGCGCCATCGTGGTCGCGCCGTTCGTCGCCATCATGCTGGTGCTGATTCTGCGCCCGCAGGGCCTGTTCGGCGGCCGCGTCACCATCAAGAAGGTCTGACATGCGCGCCCTCGGCCTGATCATTGCCGCCACCGCCCTCGTGGTCCTGCCATTCGTCGCGACCGGCTATGTCATCTATCTCGCCAACCTGCTCCTGACGTTCACGGTGCTATGCCTCGGCATGCATATCGTGGTTGGCGAAGCCGGCCAGTTCTCGCTGGCGCAGGCCGCGTTCTACGGCATCGGCATCTACACCAGCGGTCTCGCCGGCCAGATTTTCGGCTGGCCGTTTCCGCTGTCGATCCTCGCCTCCGGCCTTGTCGCCGGCCTCGTCGGGTTGTGCATCGGCACCATCGCGCTACGCATGCGCGACATCTATCTCGCGCTCGCGACCTTCGCCTTCGGCGAGGCGATGCAGTGGGTGTTCCTGTCGTGGACACCGGTGACCGGCGGCCCCAACGGCCTGCGCATCCCGCCTGCCACCTTATTCGGTATCGAGATCGTCTCCGACAAGCAGGCCTATCCGATCGTGGTCGCCATTGCCGTGCTGATGATCGCCTTGACGCTGGTGATCGCGCGCTCGCGCCTCGGCCGCGCCTTCCGCGCGGTGCGGGAATCGGAGATCGCCGCACTCGCCATGGGCGTGCCGGTGAAAGCCACCAAGCTCGCGGCGTTCGCGCTGTCGGCGTTCTTCGCCGGCGTCGCCGGGGCGATGTTCGCTGTTTACTCGACCTACATCCATCCCGACAGCCTCGGCTTCCAGACCACCATCCTGGTATTGACCATGGTGGTGGTCGGCGGGCTCGGCTCGCTCGGTGGCGCGGTCGGCGGCGCCATCGTGTTCGGCCTGATGTCGGAGCTGCTGCGCCAGGCGCCGTCCTACCAGGAGATCATCTACGGGCTGATCCTGATCGTGTTCATGATGTTCGCGCCGCGCGGCCTGTTCGCCTTCCTCGGCGACAATCTGAAGAGGTTCGCCCGTGCCTGATGCCCTGCTCCAGGTCGAGAATGTCACGGTGCGGTTTGGCGGCCTCGTCGCCGTTAACGACCTCAGCCTGTCGGTCGCGCCCGGTACCATCCATGCGCTGATCGGCCCTAACGGCGCCGGCAAGTCGACCACCTTCAACTGCATTTCGCGGTTCTACCAGCCGACGTCGGGGCGCGTCATCTTCGACGGCGAGGACATCACCCGCGCCCCGGCCTCGACCATGGCTGGCCGCGGCATTGCCCGTTCGTTCCAGAACCTCGAGTTGTTCAACGAGCTCACCGTCGAGGAGAACATCCTGATCGGCGCCCATGTCCATGGCGACGGCGTGCATGGCGGTCGATCGCTGCGCAGCTGGCTGCAGGCGAAACCACCTGCGGTGATGCGCGACATCGGCGCTATCATCGAGCGCACTGGCCTTGCGCCCTATCGCGACCACAAGGCGCGCAACCTCGACTTCGGCCATCAGAAGCTGCTGGAGCTGGCGCGCGCCTTGGCGATCCGCCCGCGTCTCCTGCTGCTCGACGAGCCGGCGGCGGGCCTGCGCAACCGCGAGATCTCCACCCTCGACCGCCTGCTCACCGACCTCGTCCGCCAGGACGGCCTCACCATCCTGATCGTCGAGCACGTCATGCAACTGGTGATGTCGATTTCCGACCGTGTCACCGTGCTCAACTTCGGCACCAGGATCGCCGAGGGCACGCCCGACGACATCCGCAACGACCCGGCGGTGATTGAAGCCTATCTCGGCAAGGAGGCCGCCCATGTCTGACCTCCGGACGTCTGGCCTCCTGCTCGAGCTCGATGGCGTCTGCGCCGCTTACGGCCGCATCCAGGCGCTGTCCGGCGTCAGCCTGAAGATGGCGGCGGGCTCGATCGTGGCGCTGCTCGGCGGCAACGGCGCCGGCAAGACCACGACGCTCAACACCATTTCGCGGCTCGTGCCGCTGACCAGCGGAACCATCCGTTTCGAGGGCCAGCCGATCGACCGCCTCGCCTCGCACCAGGTCGTGAAGGCCGGCATCTCCCAGGTGCCCGAGGGCCGCGAGGTGTTCCGCGACATGAGCGTTCGCGAGAACCTCGACATGGGCGCCTATGGCCGCAGCGATGCGAGCGGCGTGCGCGCCGACATCGAGCGCGCCTTCGGCTACTTCCCGGTGCTGAAGGAACGTTTGAAGCAGAAAGCCGGCACGCTGTCCGGCGGCGAGCAGCAGATGCTGCTGATCGCCCGCGCGCTGATGGCGCGGCCGCGCCTGCTGCTGCTCGACGAGCCGTCGCTCGGGCTGTCGCCGGTGCTGGTGCAGAAGATCTTCGACATCATTGCCCGCCTGCACGCCGACGGCCTCAGCATCCTGCTGGTCGAGCAGAACGCGGCTGTCGCCCTCGCCGCCTCACAGTATGCGTACATCCTGGAGAACGGCGAGATCGTGCTGGAAGGCGCCTCCGAAGCGCTGCGCCAGGACGATTCCGTCCGGCGCACCTATCTCGGCAGCTGACGGAGCGCCTCGTCCACCTCCGCGGCCCACCTCACGCCGGCTGCAATTGCTCTGGCCGGCGCACCGGCCCGGTCGGGAAAGTCAGCGCGATCGCCACCGCACCGAGCCCGACCGCGAACGAGCCGATATACAGCCAGCTGTAGCTGCCGGAGTGGTCGAAGATCCAGCCGCCGACCGCAGGCCCGAGCGCCATGCCGAGGCTCGACACCATCGCAGCCGCGCCGAACACCGTGCCCATGATCGCCGGGCTGAAGGCGTCGCGCGCCAGCACCGCATAGAGCGGCATCACGCCGCCATAGGCCATGCCGAACACGATCGCCACCGCATAGAAGTCGGCGAGATGGCCGGCGAACAGATAGGCGCCCGCCGCGAACGCCCCACCAGCAGCCCGCCGACCAGCGCCGGCTTGGCGCCGAAGCGGTCGCCGAGCAAGCCGAACAGCAGCCGGCCACCCAGTCCGGCGAGGCCTTCGACGCTGTAGATGGTCACGGCGGCGAGCGGCGGCAGGCCGCAGGTGATGGCATAGCTCACGGTGTGGAAGATCGGCCCTGAATGGGTGGCGCAGCAGGCGAAGAACGTCGCCGCCAGCACAATGAACTGCGGCGAGCGCAGCGCGTCGCGCGGGCTCGGTCCGGTGCCCGGGCCTGCGATCGGCATATCCTGCGCCGTGACCACCGCCAGCGGCTGGCGCACCAGCAAGGTCGCCGGCAGCAGCAGAGCCCAGGCCGCGATGCCGATGATGAGCTGCGCGGTGCGCCAGTCGGTGGTCGAGACCAGCCAGCTCGCGAACGGCGAGATTGTCATGGGCGCGACGCCCATGCCGGCCGACACCAGCGACACCGCAAGACTGCGATGGCTGTCGAACCACGCCGTCGTCAGCGCGATCATCGGCGCGAACAGGCTGCCGGCGGCGATGCCGAGCACCACGCCATAGGCGAGCTGGAATTCGATCAGGCTGCTCGCACGGCTCGCCAGCACCAGGCCGAGGCCGAGCAGCACGGAGCCGCACAGCACCACGATCCGCGTGCCATAGCGGTCGCTGACCATGCCCCAGCCGAAGGCGGCAACCCCCATGGTGAGAAAATCCAGCGTCATCGCGCTGGAGATGCCGGCACGCGACCAACCGGTCGCCGCCGCGATCGGCTGCAGGAACACCGCTAGCGAGAACAATGCCCCGATGCCGACACAGCTCATCAGCGCACCGGCCGCGACGATCACCCATCCATATTGCCACTTCATTCCGCAATCTCCCTCGATGCCCCTGCACCGCAGCATCTTGTCGATCGGCAAGGAGCGGCTTCGACAGTCCCTCGTGTTTTTTTAAAGGACCATGGGCCGCGCGGCGATCGACCGGCGCCTGCCGCCCTTCAGCGCCGCCACGCGCCCCGCCGCCGGGGATTATTTCAGAGGTTCGTTACCGACGAAAATGCCCAATGCTGCGCGGCCAGCGCGCGGCTGCACGTCACCGCGTGCATGAGGCCCGCAAATACCGCGGTGAGCTCACTCACATCGCCGTTTTTGCGTTATGCGCTTTCAGCACGCGGCCGAGCAGCAGTGCCGCAACGACCGCCAGCACGGCCGCGACAGCGACGGGAACGACGGCCGCCGCCCAGCCGCGGCTCTCGATCAGGCTGCCGACCACCACCGGGCCGGCCATCTGGCCGAGATTGCTGCCTTGCATCAGCAGCCCGGCCACCACCGGCACCAGCGCCGCCGTCGGCGCCAGCAGCGGCACGGACGACAGCAATGTGGCGGGAATGACGCCGCCGACCGTGGAGAACACGACGCACAGCACAAAGACGGCCGTGTCGGGCAGCGCCGGCAGGAAGATGCCGAGCGCGCTCACGCCCATGATGCAGCCGGCGGCCGCGATCAGCGCGGCGCGGTTCACGCCCCGCGCCAGCAGCATACCGGCCGCGAGATTGCCGATGATGTTCACGGCGGTCGCCAGCGCGCTGAGCAGTCCGGCGGTGCCGTAGCCGACATGCATGCGCTGCATCAGCAGCACCGGCAGGAAGCCGAACAGCGCAAAGAACATCAGCGCGTAGAGCGCAAAGCACACCGCGAGCAGCAGCGGCCCGGGCGCGCGCAGCGTCGCCAGCACATCCCCGGCCAGTCGCCGCCAGGAAGGCGCCGCGGTTCGCGTGGCGGGCGGCACGACGACCGACACGGCGATCACAGCGAGCACCGCGAACACGGCGCCACTGCCCCAGACCGCCCGCCAGTTGCCGAGCAGCGGGCCAGCCAGCATCGCGATGGCCATGCCCGTCGGCATGAAGCTGCTCCACAGCGCAAACACCACGTCGCGCCGTGCCGGATCGGCGATGCGCTGGAGAACCGACGGCGCAGACACCGTAATCAGCAGGTAACCGAAGCCTTCGAGCAAGCGCGCGGCAAACAGCACGCGGTACGATGGTGCGCTTGCGCCGATGGCTGCGCCAAACGCGATGGCCAGCAGGCCAAACAGCAGAATCCGTCGATCGCCGGTCCCTGCAACCACCGCGCCGGCCGGGATGCCGCCGACCAGCCCGAGCAGCGCGAAGATGCCCGTGAGCCAACCGAGCTGGCCGAAATCGAGGCCGAGATCGGCATGCAGCATCGGCACCGCGATCATCGCCTTGCCGATCTGCAGCGATGATACGATGCCGCAGCCGACCACCACCGCCACCGCGCTCCAGCGCGTCGTACCGACAACAGGCCCCCCGTCGTTCACGCGCAGCATCGCACCGCCTCGCGCCGAGGAGCAGCCTCATCAGGCCCCAGGCAACTCGTCATCATCGCACCCCTGCTGCGTTCGCGGTTCCGCCGCGGGTCAGATGCCAGTTTCCGCCTGATGATGGAAGTAGGGCCGGCAGCGGCCTGGACGAGAATATCCCGGACGACCTCACCGGAGGCGCATTGCTGCTCAGCCGCAGGCGCATTCCGCATTGACCTCGGCAGTATCGGGATGCGCCGCCGTCAGACCGGCGCAGTCGTCGGCTCCGGGATCGGCACCGCTGTCATGGGCATCTCCAACGTCTGGACGAGGTGCTCGCTGTCCCGACGAGACGGCGGAGGTGAATGTGACATGGCGTCGAGGCTGGCGACCTTCCTTGTTGACCACCAAGTCTCTGCGACGCGAACCCGATGCTGGAACTGAGCGACATCCCGCGATGGATCAAGACGCGAGATCATAGATCCAAGCATCTGATATCTAATTATTTTCAGATCTCAGGTCCACGCCTGGGCGTAATCAGTCACGGCCTGCGTCAGGACGGAACGACCTGCGCGATCTCGCCGCCATCGCCTGCCGCTCCGCCGCACGCCGCGGCTGCGCGCGCGGTCATCTCACGGTGACGGCGTCCGAATCCGGCGAGCCCCATTACGGGACGGCCGCTACCCTTCGGACATCAATCCGGCGCACGGAGGCGACGATGGACAAGGAACCGGCGGAGAGCTACGGCACCGTGGCTGCGGAGGCGCGCCGCCGCCTCGGCGGGCTCGCCTTCGTGCAGGGCCTCGCCAACGGCACATTGCCGCTCAACACATTGGCCCGCACGCTCGGCTATGCCATCACCGACGCCGCGCATGGCCGCGTCAGCGTCACCCTGACGCCGGACGAGGGCCATCTCAATCCGGCGGGCACCGTGCATGGCGGCATCGCCGCGACACTGCTCGACAGCTGCATGGGGCTCGCGATCTGGTCGACGCTCGATGCAGGCCTTGGCCAGACCACCCTCGAATTCAAGATCTCGTTGCTGCGGTCGATCACGGTCGAGACCGGCGTCATTCGCGCCGAAGGGACGGTGCTGAACCGCGGCCGCCGCATCGGCACGGCGGAGGGCCGCCTCACCGACCGCGATGGCCGCCTGCTCGCCCATGGCACAACCACGTGCCTGGTGTTCGAAGCCTGAGACGCGACAACAATCCTAGTCGAGCCGAAGGCCGGCCTCGCGGATCACCGCGCCCCAGCGCCGGTGGCCCTCGTCGATCATGGCGCGGAATGCGTCGCGCGAGCCGGTGAGCGGGCGAAAGCTCAGCTTGGCGACCTGTTCCTGGACGTCAGGCCTTGTCATGATCGTGCCGGCGGCGCGATTGAGCGCGGCGAGGATATCCTCCGGCGTTCCCGCGCGGGCCACGAGCCCGATCCAGGCCTCCGCTTGGGCGCCCGGGAAACCGGCCTCCGCAAGGGTTTGCACCTCCGGCAGATCAGGTTCGCGCACGGAACCGGTCACGGCCAGCGCCCTCACCGCGCCGACCTTCACCTGCGGCACGATCAGGGGCGGTGCATCGACGAACAGCTGGACATCGCCGCGCATCACGCCGGTCAGCCCTTCCGGGCCGGAGCGAAACGGCACGAACGTCGCGTCGAGCCCGGCGGTACGCACCAGGAGCCGCGTCACCACATCGGGCGGCGAACCGTTGCCCGCAGTGCCGACCGTCACTCCACCGGAACGGGATTTCGCATAGGCGACGAACTCCGCAAATGTCGTGGCAGGCACCGACGGATGGACGGCGACTGCGAGCGCACCGATCACCAGAGGTGCGATCGGCGCGACGTCATGCTGCGGATCATAGGGCAGCTTGCTGAACAGGTAGCTGTTGAAGACGAGCTGCGACATCGAGGCGATGGCGAGCATCGAACCATCGGCGCCGCCGGACATGAGCGCCTGCATCGCGATGATCCCGCCGGCGCCGGGCCTGTTCTCGACCACGACCGGCTGCGCCATGACGATCGACAGCTTGTCGCCGATCACCCGGGCCACCAGATCCGGGACACTGCCGGGGCCGCCACCGACGACAAGATGAAAAGGCCGTGCCGGCAGCGGCTCCGCACGACTGCCGGCGCCGCACAGCGTCAAGGCAGCCATCCCCGATGCATGTTGCAACAGCCGCCGCCTCGTCACCCCCTTCGTCATGGTTGCCCTCCTCTGCGACGTTCAGCGCCGGATGTGTCAGGATGGGTCCGCGCGCACATTGGTGTTGTGGCCCGCAAGGATCCGCGCGCCGTGACAGCCTCCCGCGACCGGACATTCGACCAGCCAGCTGAAGAGACCCTGCCGCGGACGACGCGGCGTCCCGTCAGGATCGCGGTCGCCATCGATCGCCCAGCGCAGGTGGACCAGCACGAGCCTCTCACCGACCAGCCGCTCGGTCCATTGCATGTTGCGCCAGACGCTGTCGCGCATCTGCAGGCGGTGGATATCGGCATGGAACTGCCTGAACGCCTCCACCCCCTTGAGCCAGACGCCCGCGACCGTCACGAAATCGACCTGCGCGTGCACCAGGCGGGCCAGCGCGTCGCTGTCATGGCGATTCCAAGCCGCGGCCCAATCCGCTGTCATCGCCGATGCGACCGGCGTATCCGTCAGAACATCCGGCGACATCCGCTCGTCCCCAACGCTTTCGTTCTCAGGGCTTTCGTTCTCAAGGCTGCGATTGCCAAAATCGTGCGCCGCCGCGATGATGCGGTCAAATCGCCAAATGTTCTCAGATCATGCATTCTTGATATGATCTCGCCATGAACTTGAAACGCCTGCAGGCCTTTCACGCCGTATACTCCACCGGTTCGGTCACCGAGGCCGGCCGCCGGCTGCATCTGTCGCAGCCGGCAGTC
Organism: Bradyrhizobium sp. 2TAF24; assembly: GCF_052115025.1. Lineage (NCBI taxonomy): Bacteria > Pseudomonadati > Pseudomonadota > Alphaproteobacteria > Hyphomicrobiales > Nitrobacteraceae > Bradyrhizobium > Bradyrhizobium sp. 2TAF24. The sequence goes on from NZ_JBFRFW010000006.1 coordinate 16,070, forward strand.
AGCCGCCTGATCGCCGACCTCGAGCACGAACTGGGGCTCGCGCTGTTCGTGCGGCAGCGGCAGCGCCTCGTCGTCACCAGCGAGGGCCGGGCCTTCTTCCGCGAGGCCGAGCGCGCCCTCGCCGCGGTCAACCAGATCGCCGATATCGCCCGCGACATCCGCACGCTGCAGGGCGCCCATCTGCGCGTGGTGGCGCCGATGATCGTCGCATTCGGCCTGATGCCGGAGGCGATCAGGGCGTTCGCCCGCGAGCACCCGAAGGCACGCGTCTCGCTGGAGGTCAGGCATATGGACGAGATCGCCGACTGGGTGACTTCAGGCCCGTTCGATGCCGGCATCACCGTGATGCCGTTCGACGATGCGCGCGTGACCTGTGAGCGCCTCGCAACCCTGCGCTGCCTGCTGGCTCTGCCGCGGGACCACCGGCTGGCGCGCAAACCCCATGTCCGGCTGCATGATCTTGCCGGCGAGCGGATGATCCTGCCGCCGCCCGGCAACCGCAATCGTGACCGCTATGCCGCCGCATTGGCATCGGTCGGTGTCCCCTACGACGGATCGATCGACACGCCGTCGGCGCTGTCGGCGTGCCAGCTCGTCGCCGCCGGCCTCGGGCTCGCCATCGTCGACCCGTTCACGGCACGCGCGGCATCCGGCATCGTCGTCCGCCCGCTGCGCCCGGCCATCGAGCTGACATTCGGCCTGTTCTTTCCGGCCAACCGCCCACGCTCGGTGATGGTCCGGTCGTTCGCCCGGGCCGCCCAGTCGGTGGCCAAGTCGGCTTCACGCACGCGGTGACAGCACCGCGGGATGGCCGAGGCTGCCGGCCATCTGCTAAGACCCAGCCATGCATCCAAACAAACATGCATCCGAGCAAGCATGTGTCCAGGCAAGACGGAGCTGTTGAAACCATGCCGGCCCTGCCGATCGTCCGCTACCCCGATCCGCGGCTGAACACGATGGCCGCGCCGGTCGAGGTGTTCAATGCATCGCTGCGCGCCCTTGCCGCCGACCTCGCCGATACCATGCGCGAGGCGCCGGCGATCGGCATCACCGCGCCGCATGTCGGCGTCCTGCAGCGCCTCGTCCTGCTGCGGCTGACACCGGAGGAGACGCCGCACGCTTACGTCAATCCGAGCATCGTGTGGGCATCGGATGAGCGGCTGCGCCACACCGAGGGCAGCGTCTCGCTGCCCGGCGTCACCGAGGAGGTCGAGCGCCACGCCCGCGTCCGCATCAGCTACCGGGATCTCGACGGCAACGAGCAGACCGAGGACGCCGACGGCTTCCGCGCGGTCTGTCATCAGCACGAGATCGATCAGCTCGACGGCGTCTTCTGGATCCAGCGCCTGTCGCGCCTCAAGCGCGACAGGCTGCTCAAGCGCTATGCCAGGGTGGCGCGCACCTCTTAAGTGCCGCGTTAAGTGCCGCGGCCACTCACCCTGCTCCGGCCATCATCAGCCAGCCGCCGGCGGCGATCGCCACCGCGCCGACGATACGCGCGGCATGCATGCCGCCCGGCGCCAGCCGCTCCATGCCGATCGCCATCGTCACCAACGCCATCGCGACGAGGTCCATGCCGCCGGTGACGACAAGGATCGCGACCGCGCCGGCGCAGCTCACGAGGCAGTGGCGGCCAAGACGCAGGCCGCTGCGGAACGCGGCACCGTGCTGCTGCAACACGGCGCCATCGCATCCCGCCGCCTCGCGGCAGCGGTCGAGATGACGGAGCTTCCACACCGAGAACTGCACCACACCGGCCAGCACCACGACGAGGCCGACGACCACGGGGCCATCACGCCCAGGCGCCGGCAGCGCCGCCCCGATCGCGGCCACTGCGACGGCGAGCGGCAATACCACCACACCAACCGCGCACCACACCAGGAAATAGCCGAGCCCGGCCAGCAGCACCTCGCGGTCGGGAGACGTCCCGCCGGCCCGGCTGATCGCCACACGCATGTGCCACAGCGCGGGCAACAACGATGGCAACATCATCGCGATCATCATCACGCTCCACATGCCAATGAAAGACGCCGCGGCGGCGGGCCAGGACTGCCCGGGCATGGGCGTCCAGCCCAGCGCCATGGTCCAGCCGCACGGCCGCATGGCAATGCCCGCCGCCGCCATGGCCCGGCAGCCGAGAACCGTCGCCGCAAGACTGCCGGCGAACAGCAGTGCCGAGACGGCAAAGAACACCTGCCGGGATACCTGTTCAGGCATGGTGGTCTCTCCGCATGCTCCGGGGCGCCGCCAGTCCGCGTCCTGTCGATGGACGCGGACTGGTGGATCGATGCGGGATAGACTAGGACCGGCCCCCGGACGATCGGGAGTGACAAGTGTGGCGGGATTTGCATGGACTCGCTGATCACCGCGGCGGCGCGGGCGCTGGCCGCGGGAGACCCCCTCGGCGCGCTGAACAGGATCGCGCTGCGCGACGATGCCGCCGCGCTGGCGTTGCGCGGCATTGCCATGGCGCGGCTCGGCGATCTCGCGCGGGCCAAGACGCTGCTGCGCCGCGCCACGCGCGCCTTCGGCCCGCGGGAGGCGGTGGCGCATGCGCGCTGCGTGGTGGCGGAGGCCGAGGTCGCGCTCGCCGCGCGTGATCTCGCCTGGCCGACGAAGGCGCTTGCCGCCGCACAGGCGACGCTGGATGCACACGGCGACCGCGTCAACGCCGCCCATGCCCAGGGGCTTGCCGTGCGCCACCTGCTGCTGATCGGACGCATCGACGACGCCGAACGTGCGCTCGCCACGCTCGATCCCGCACCGCTGCCGCCGGCGCTGCGCGCGGTCCATGAGATGGTGGTCGCCGGCCTTGCGATGCGTCACATCCGCACCGGTGAGGCCCGGGCCGCGTTGCAGCGTGCCGCCGAAGCCGCCCACCTCGCCGGCATTCCCGCCCTCAGCGCCGAGGTCGACGCCACGGCGCACGCTCTGGTCGCGCCTGCCGCGCGTCTCGTCACACGCGGCGGGGAACGTATGCTCCGCCTCGACGAGGTCGAGGCGGTGCTCGCCTCGAAAGCGCTGGTGATCGACGCCAACCGCCACCTCGTGCGCGATACCCGCGGCGCGGTGGCGCTGGCGCGCCGTCCAGTGCTGTTCGCGCTGGCCCGCGCGCTCGGCGAAGCGTGGCCCGGGGATGTGGCGCGCGACGTGCTGGTGGCCCGCGCCTTCCGCGGCAAGCGCGCCGACGAATCCCACCGTGCCCGGCTGCGGGTGGAGATGGGGCGGCTGCGCGCCTTGCTGCGGGCGCATGCCGACATCGGCGCCACCAGGGATGGCTTTGCCCTTGCCCCGAGCCGCGCCCGCGAGGTCGTGGTGCTGGCGCGCCCGGTCGACGACGCCCATGCCGCGGTGCTGGCGCTGCTCGCCGACGGCGAAAGCTGGTCGAGCTCGGCCCTCGCCCTCGCGCTGGGGCAAAGCCAGCGCACGGTGCAGCGCTCGCTCGATGCGCTCACCGCTGCCGGCAAGGTGCAACCGGTCGGTCACGGCCGCGCCCGCCGCTGGATGACGCCGCCCGGGCCGGGTTTCACGTCAACCTTGTTACTCCCCACACCGTTGCCAGCGGACTAGTGTCCCGTCGCGCTCACGAGGATTGCATCATGAAAAAAGCCCCTGCCGAGATCATTCGCGAATATGGCCCCTTCCCCGATGTCGAGCAGGTGGGGGGCGTCAGCTTCGACGGGCGCAACGTCTGGTTCGCCGCCGGCGACCGGATCGCCTCGCTCGATCCCGAAAGCGGCAAGACGGGGCGCAGCATCGCGGCGCCCGCGCATGCCGGCACCGCGTTCGACGGCCGCCACCTGTTCCAGATCGCCGAGGCCCGTATCCAGAAGATCGACCCCGAAAGCGGCAAGGTGCTGTCGAGCATCCCGGCGCCCGGCGGCGGCGGTGATTCCGGGCTCGCCTGGGCAGAAGGCTTGCTCTGGGTCGGCGAATACCGCGCCTGCAAGATCCACCAGATCGATCCCGACAACGGCACCGTGCTGCGCACCATCGAATCCAACCGCTTCGTCACCGGCGTCAGCTGGGTCGACGGCGAGCTGTGGCACGCCACCTGGGACGACGACAGCGATCTGCGGCGGATCGATCCGGCCACAGGCGAAGTGCTGGAGCTCCTCGAAATGCCGCCGGGCACCGGCATCTCCGGCCTCGAGTCCGATGGCGGCGACCGCTTCTTCTGCGGCGGCGGCCGCAGCGGCAAGGTGCGCGCGGTGCGCCGGCCGCCGCGGCGTCCATGAAGCTCCCTTGGGCGGCGACCACGAACGGCGACCGGCCGCAAACCGCCCCAATCCTCTGATCTCCATCGCACGCCTTGCGGCGCCAGACACGCGGGAGACAACACCTCTGGTATCTCCCGCGCCGCTGTCATCGTCGCGCGGCCGTCTTACGTGGCCTTCGGATCGACGCCGTCCTTGTTGCGGAAAGCTGCTTCGCCGGCGTCGGTGACCTCGACCCATTTCTGATCGGGGCTGGCGCCGGCCTCATAGTTGTCGTGCCAGTTCCACCACTTGTAGGGCCGGCTCTGGGGATAGCCCGCGGGCGAATCCTCCCAGACTTCCTGGCGACCGAGCGCCGTGAGATCGAGATAACTCCATACGGTGCCGATCGCCTCATCGGCACGGCTGTTGACGAAATAGGTGCGGAAAATGCGCGCGCCGTCGCGGAAGAACACGTTGTGGCCGTGCCACTCGTCGACGCCGAAATCCGCATCGAAGCTGTCGGTGATGCTGTACCACGGCATCTCCCAGCCCATTCGCGCCTTCAGCCGCGCGATATCGGCCTGCGGCGCGCGCGAGACGTAAGCCAGCGTGGTGTCGCGGGCGTTGAGATGCGCAAGGTGGCCGACCTGGTCTGCCCCGAGCGAGCAGCCGCGGCAGGCATGGTCGGGCCAGCCGAACACGCCGGGCTCGAAGAACGCCCGGTAGACGACGAGCTGCCGGCGGCCCTCGAACAGGTCGAGCAGGCTCGCCCGGCCATTCGGTCCGTCGAAGGCGTAGGTCTTCTCGACGGCCATCCACGGCATCCGCCGGCGTTCGGCCGCGAGCGCATCGCGGGCGCGGGTGTGGGCCTTTTCCTTGACCAGCATCTCCAGGCGCGCCTCCTCCCAGGCCTGCGACGATACGACAGGTGGCGTGTGCATGGCGGGCTGCCCGCCGGTCGAAGTGCTCTCGCGTGATGGGCTCATGGTGGGTCTCAACCTCCGGGTTGGACGAGCGCCGTCGGCCGAAGCGCGATGATGACCGCTCGTCGTTGGTCGGAGGCGAGCATGGCGCCAGAACACCGGACCGTGGGAGTGACAAATGTGACGGGATTGCCATCGAGGGGCTCTGCGGCGCCGGACCCGTCATTTCACGGAACTGTCATCCCGCTGGTCTATCGAGCGGGAATCTTTTTCCGGAGCATGTCCATGGACGCCGCCAAACGCCCGAAGATCGCCGAGACCATCGTTCACGAGACCGTGCGGCTGCGCGAGGCGGCGATCGGTCGGCGCTGCGAGATCCTGCGCAACACCCGCATCGAGTACGCCGCGCTCGGCGACTACTCTTATCTGGGCGAGAATTGCGAGGTGGCGGATGCGGTCATCGGCAAATTCACCGCGATCGCCAATTCCGTGCGCATCGGCGCGCCCAACCATCCGATGGAACGCGCCTCGCAGCACCGCTTCACCTACTGCCCCGAATACTACGAGGCGTCCGCGACGCGCGACCATCATTTCTTCGCCGACCGCCGCGACGCCCGGGTCGAGATCGGCAACGACTGCTGGATCGGCCACGCCGCCATCATCCTGCCCGGCGTCATCGTCGGCGACGGCGCGGTGATCGCGGCCGGCGCGGTCGTCAGCCGCAACGTGCCGGCCTACACCATTGTCGGCGGCGTGCCGGCCCGCCCGCTGCGCCGGCGCTTTCCGGAGCATGTCGCCGAGCGGCTGCAGCGCATCGCCTGGTGGACCTGGCCGGACGATGTGATCTTCGCCCGCCTCAAGGATTTCCAGGCCGACGACATCGAGGCGTTCTGCGAGCGTTATGATGTCTCCGACGCCGCGCCCTCGCTGGCGAACGCCGGGGCGTCCTGACCCGCGCACCGGCCGCAGGCCCGCCGGCGCGCGGCCCTCAGCCGCCGCGCGCTTTCGCCGCCTTCCGCGCGCGGCCCTTGTCGGCACAAACATCGCGCACGCAGCCGCGCAGCCAGCGATGGCCGGCATCGGCGTCCATCCGCGGATGCCACAGCATCGACACCGTGATTTCCGGCGGCTGGAATGGCAGCGCGAAGCTGAACATGTCCTCGCGCAGCGTCTCGGTGTGCCGCAACGGCACCGTGGCGACGAGATCGGACCGGCGCGCGAGCGCCAGCGCCGTGGTGAAGCCGCCAACGATCGCCGCGATCTCGCGCTGCAGGCCGAGCGCGCTGAGCCGTTCGTCGACGAGGCCGCGCGCGTCGCCGGAATGCGAGAACACCACGTGGCGCGGCGCCGCATAGCGCGCCGGCGTGATCTTGCCGCGGCTCAGCGGATGGCCGGCGCGCACGACGCCGACATAGCGATCGTCGAACAGCGCCAGCGTGCGGATCTCGGGCCCGATGCGGTCGTCGACGACGCCGGTCTCGAGATCGACCGTGCCGTCGCGCAGCAGCGTGCTGTCCTTGTTGGCCTTGGCGAGAAAGCGCAGCCGCACCCCCGGCGCCTCCGCGCCGACCCGCACCATCAGGTCGGGGCCGAAACTCTCGACAAAGCCGTCGCTGGTGCGCAGCGTGAAGGTCCGCGCCAGCCGCGCCGGGTCGAGCGCTTCGCCCGGCCGCAGCACGCCCGCCGCCTCCTGCACCAGCGGGCCGATGCGCTGGCGCAGTTCGAGCGCGCGCGGCGTCGGCACGAGGCCGCGCCCGGCGCGCACCAGCAGCGGATCGCCCATGGTGTCGCGCAGCCGGGCGAGCGAGCGGCTCATCGCCGAGGGGCTGAGCCGCAGCCGGCGCGCCGCGCGCGCGACGCTGCCTTCGGCCAGCAGCACGTCGAGGGTCACGAGAAGGTTGAGATCGGGGATCGCCATGGCGCACCCTATAGCATGTCGCGCGGCGACATGTGGCGTCAAACGCACGAGTAGAGTGCAAATGCTGCGCGTTCCGCCATGCCACCCGCTGCGCTAGAGTTCGGTCAGCATCCGGGCCGAACGGCTCGCGCCGACCGCAGGAGACCGACATGACGGACAAAACGCCGGACGATCGCGACGGCCATCGCATGACCCGCTGTGTCGCCCGCGACGGCGCCTGGACCGCCGGAGCAAATGCATGACGCGTCACGTCCGCCCCGCCGACCACGGCGCGCCCGCGCAGCCCGTTCCGCCGCCGCCCGCGGCGGGCATGGCCGGCGGCGATCATGGCGTGGCGCGGCCGCGGCTCGCCATCGCCGCCCTCCTCACCACGCTGGCGCTGGTGGTGCTCGATTCCGCCATCGCCAATGTCGCGCTGCCGACCATCGCCCACGCGCTGGACGTGACGCCGGCGGCATCCGTGCTGGTGATCACCGCCTATCAGACCGCCCTGGTGATGGCGCTGCTGCCCTGCGCCGCGCTCGGCGAGAGCTATGGCTTCCGCCGCGTCTATCTCGGCGGCGTCGCGCTGTTCACCGCAGCCTCCGCGCTGTGCGCCGCGGCGCCGTCGCTGCCATGGCTCGTCGCCGCCCGCGCGCTGCAGGGGCTCGGCGGCGCCGGCATCATGGCGCTCGGCATCGCGATGCTGCGCCTTGTCGTGCCGCCGCGCCGGCTGCCCGCCGCCATCGGCTGGAACGCGCTGGTGGTCGCGCTGACCTCCGCCACGGGTCCCAGCCTCGGCGCCGCGATCCTGTCGGTCGCGCACTGGCCGTGGCTGTTCGCCGTCAACCTGCCGCTCGGCATCGCGGCGCTTGCCGCCGCCCGCGCGCTGCCGCGGCATGTCGGCACCGGCCGCCGCCTCGATGGCCTCAGCGTGGTGCTGAACGTCGCCGCCTTCGCGCTGGTGGTGATCGGCACCGAGATCCTGCCGCGCGAGCCGATCGCCGCCATCGCCCTGCTCGGCGGCGGCGCGCTGGCGATGGTGATGCTGGTGCGCCGCGAGGCGCCCAAGGCCGCGCCGCTGTTTCCGCTCGACCTGCTGCGCGCCCCCTCGTTCCGCGTCTCGGTGATCGCCTCGGTGCTGAGCTTCTCCGCCCAGGTCTGCGCCTTTGTCGCGCTGCCGTTCTACCTGCAGCACACCCTCGGCAAGGACACGCTGACCACCGGCCTCTACCTGACGCCGTGGCCGCTGACGGTGGCGTTCGCCGGCCCCCTCGCCGGCCGTCTCGTCGGCCGCGTGCCCGGCGCGTGGCTGTGCGTCATCGGCGGCACACTGCTGGCCGCCGGGCTGTTCGTCGCGGCGATCCTGCCGCTGCATGACGAGGCCTGGCCGATCGCGCTGTGCGCCGTGCTGTGCGGCCTCGGCTTCGGGCTGTTCAACGTGCCCAACAACCACAACATGTACCTGTCCGCCCCGCATGAGCGCAGCGGCGCGGCCGGCGGCATGCAGGGCACGGCGCGGCTGACCGGCCAGACCGCTGGCGCGGTGATCATGACGCTGCTGTTCAGCGTGATGGGCCTCGACCTTGCGCCGCGCATCGGCCTCGGCGTCGCCGCCGTGCTGGCGCTCGCCTCCGGCCTCGTCAGCGTCATGCGCGCGCCGACGGCTGCACCGATGCGCTGAGCGGGCGCATCGCCAGACGATCGCGCGGTCTCTGCCGCTGGCATCGCCGGCGGCAGCGCAGCGTCGCGGCGCGGACTGATCACGGTATCGTGTCAATCGGCCGGGAGCCGAAAACCGCATCCGCGGCGGCGGACGCCACCTCCTCGCCCTGACCTAACCTCCTGAATTTGCAGACTTCTGTCGCCGCGCTCGCCTGCTTAACAATATCGGATGCGATTAAATCGAACGCGCTTGACGAGGCGAGGCAGCCGGCCTAAATCAGACGCACCCAATCAATCGCATGCGATTGAATTCACCCCAGCAGAAGGACGCTTCCCATGACCGCCACCGCCAAGGTTCTCGTCACCGGCAAGACCCACATCACCGCCGGCGCCAATGGCGCCGCCCGCAGCAGCGACGGCTTCCTCGACATCAAGCTGCCGCAGCCCCACCCGGCCGCCGAGCAGTTGTTCGGCGCCGCCTGGTCGGCCTGCTATCTCGGCGCCATCCAGCTCGCCGCCGCCCAGCGCAAGGTGACGCTGCCGGCCGAGCCGGCCGTCGACGCCGAGATCGACCTCAACCAGGCCGGCAGTTCGTTCTTCCTCAGGGCGCGGCTCAACGTCAGCCTCCCCGGGGTCGACCGCGACACCGCCCAGGCGCTGGTCGACGCGGCGCACGGCATCTGCCCGTACTCCAAGGCGGTGCACGGCAACATCGAGGTGACGACGACCCTGCTGTGACGACGCCGCATCCTGCGGATGCCGTCGCTCAGCGGAAACCGCTGCCCCCGCCTCCCGGGGCAGCGGCCTCCCGTGCAAAACCCCTCTCAACAAGGACAGCGCTCATGAGCAACTCTGTTGTGAAAAACATTGGCCTTGCCGCGGCGGCGCTGGTCGCCGCCACCGGCCTCGCCCTTCCGCCGGCGCAGGCGGCCACAGCCCCGCTGGCCGGCATCACCCGCACCGACCTGCAACGCCATGATCTCGGCACGCCGGGCCGCGAGGCGGTACAGGTGCGTGTCGACATCGCGCCGGGCAAGGCGTTCGGCCGCCACACCCATCCCGGGGAAGAGATCATCTACGTGCTCGCCGGTGCGCTCGAATACCGGATCGACGGCCGGCCGCCGGTGACGCTCAAGGCCGGCGATGTGCTGTTCATCCCGGCCGGCGCGGTCCATGCCGCGCGCAATGTCGGCGACGTCACCGGCAGCGAGCTTGCGACCTACATCGTCGAGAAGGGCAAGCCGCTGGTCGCGCTGGAGAAGTGACGGCGAAGCGCCGGCTCCCCGGGCGCGATGGCCTGGCGCCACGAGCCGGCGCTGGCGCCACCCTGCCACACGACGCTACCATCGGCCCGGCTCCCTGACGCGTGCGGCCCGCATGGCACCGAACCTGACAATGAGCTTCATCGATGTGAGCTTGCGCGGCGGCGGGATCGCCGTTCTGTTGGTGCTGGCCGTGACGGCCTGGCGCGACGGCCGGCAGGTGCCGGCAGTACGCGACAATGCGCTCCTCGATCTCTGCGTCATCGCCTACCTGATCGAGACCATGCCCTGGGTGGCGGCGATCCGTCCCTGGTGGATCGTTCCCATCCGGGCGCTGGGCATGGCTACGCCTGCGGTATTTCAGCTCTGGGCGGCAGCAAATTTCGACGACGGCTTCACACCGCGATGGTGGCGATGGCTACCGGTTGCGGGAATGCTCGTGCTGGCCCTCGGCGCGCTGATCAGCGACTGGCCTCCCGCCTGGCGCGTGACGCAGGCTGCAGCCCTCCTCCTCACGGCGCTCGGCATGTGGCAGACACTCGCCGGACGGGGAGGCGACCTGATCGAGCGGCGTCGGCAGTTGCGCGTCGTGCTGGCGGTCGTTGCCGGCCTTGCCATCCTCGGATTGACCGTGCTCGGCACCGCGACAACGCAGGCCACCCGTGCGACCGGCAGCGTGATCTGCGCGGGTTGCGTCCTTGCACTCGTTCTTGCAGCGGCACTGCTGCGCCTGCGGGCGCCCGTGCCGGCGCCGCCGTCCGACGCGGCCGCAAAAGCCCGGCCTTTCCAGCCCGCGCGCGAACCGCCGGTCACGCTGCCGGATCAGGATCGCGCCCTGCTGGAGCGCCTGCGGCGCGTGATGGAGAGCGAGCGCGCCTACCGCGAGGCAAGGCTGGGGATCGCCGCCCTCGCCGCGCGCCTTGCGATTCCGCAGTACCGGCTGCGGCGGCTGATCAACGAGCACCTCGGCCACCGCAACTTTACGAGCTTTGTGAACTCCTACCGCCTCGCGGACACGATGTGGGCGCTCGCCGATCCGACACAGGAACAGGTGCCGGTCCTGACCATCGCGCTCGACGCCGGCTTCCAGTCGATCGGGCCGTTCAATCGCGCCTTCAAGGCCCACACCGGCCTCACGCCCACGGAGTTTCGGCGCGACCGCCTGAAACTCACCCTGTCTCGGACGCCGGCCTGAACGGGCGCTTCCTTTGAGAAATCGGCTTTTTTAGAAATCAGCGAGGGTTTTCAGGTTTCGGCCAGCGCGAACGGAAGATCGGCGAGACCCGTCGCGGCACGGCCGCCTAGCATGACCTCCGCCTGTTTCATCGGCATGCGGAGACCACCATCATGAAACGTCGCGAGGTCTTGCAGGGGCTGCTCGCAGCTCCGTTGCTCGCCCGATCGATAACGCGCGCGCCAGCGGCCACCGCGGGCCCGGTGTCCGAACGTCCGAAACGCCGCGCCCGTCCCGGCGAGCCCGGATGGCCTTCGGCAGCGCAATGGGACGAGTTGCGCCATCAAACCGGCGGGCGGCTGAGCGAGGTCCATTCACCGCTCGACGCCTGCCGGGACGCGGCGGACGGCGCCGCGTGCCACGACGTCTTCAGGGAGTTGAAGAACCCTTACTTCATCGGCGACGACCTCGGCTTGACGCAGACGACCGGCTGGGCCGACGCCTGGACATTCCGGCCAAGCGTTTATGCCGTGGCCGCGGCGACGACAGCGGATGTCGTCGCCGCAGTGAATTTTGCGCGCGCGCACAACCTGCGGCTGGTCGTCAAAGGGGGCGGCCACAGCTACCTCGGCCGTTCGAACGCGCCGGACTCGCTGCTGATCTGGACGCGCCGCATGAACGCGATCGTTCTGCACGACGCGTTCATCCCCGAGGGCTGTGCCGGCCAACAACAGCCGCACCACGCGGTCAGCGTCGGGCCCGGGGCGATCTGGGGCCACACCTACGACAAGGTCACGACCGGTGGCGGACGCTACGTCCAGGGCGGCGGCTGCCTGACGGTGGGCGTCGCCGGGCTGGTGCAGGCCGGCGGCTTTGGCAGCTTCTCCAAGCAATTCGGCACGGCGGCGTGCCATCTGCTCGAGGCCGAAATCGTGACGGCCGACGGCGCCGTGCGGATCGCCAATGCCTGCACCAACCCGGACCTGTTCTGGGGATTGAAGGGCGGCGGCGGCGGCAGCCTCGGCGTCGTCACCCGGCTCACCCTGAAGACCCATGACCTGCCCGCGGTCGTCGGCGGCGTCCATGCGACGATCCAGGCGACCTCCGATCCGGCGTTTCGCCGGCTCGTCGGCCAGTTCATCGCGCTGTATGCCGAGCGTCTGTGCAATCCGCAGTGGGGGGAAATCGTCACCTTGCGCCCGGGCCGCCGGCTGGACATCCGCATGTCCTTCCACGGCCTCGACCAGCGCACGGCAGGCGACATCTGGCGGCCGTTTTTCGATGAGGCTCTCGCCGGAATGCCGGACGATTTTGCGTTTGTGTCGGCGCCGAGCATTCGCAGCGGACCGGCGCGACACGCCTGAGATCCGCGTTTCCTCAAGGCCGCGGTACCCGGTGCGCTGCGCACCGACGACCGCCCGGGCGCGCCCGCGGACAATGTGTTCTGGGCCGGCAACCTGGCGGAGGCCGGGCACTTCATCTGCGCCTATCAGTCGCTGTGGCTGCCGGCCCGCCTTCTCGACAGGGAGCGCCGCGACGTGCTGACCGACGCGCTTTGCGCCGCGAGCCGGCATGCGCCGGTCGAGCTGCATTTCCAGAAGGGGCTGGCCGGCGGTTCGGCGGAGGCCATCACCGCCACCCGCGACACGCCGATCAATCCGAAGGTGCTCGATGCCTTCGTGCTGGCGATCGTCGGCGCGGAAGCAGCGCCGGCGTATCCAGGGCTTGCTGGCCATGAACCGGACCTCGGCGCGGCCCGTGCATCCGCGGCGGAGGTCAGCAAGGCGATGGCGCGGCTCACCGCGCTGGCTCCCAAAGGCGGCAGCTATTTCGCCGAGAGCGACTTTTTCGAACCCAACTGGCAGGAGGCCTATTGGGGAGCGAACTATCCGAGACTCCTCGCCGTGAAGCGGCACTACGATCCCGACGGCCTGTTCTTTGTCCATCATGGCGTAGGGAGCGAAGCCTGGAGCGCCGATGGCTTCGAAAGGCTGGCCGCACAATAGCCGCCCGGCCGGTGATCGCGCTATCGCGCGCCGCGCAGCCGAACAGCAAGCGCTTCGACGTGCGGCGGATCGTCGGCGCGGGCGATGTCTGGATCACCGAATACGTCCTGATCTACGACGGGCGGGCGTCCTGCACCGTCAGCATCATGGCGTTTGTCGACGGCAGCCGAACACTCATGATGGCGATCACCAAGGCGGTGGCGATCGGCAGCAGGAACGGCCAGGTGCCAACGGCTGCGGTCCATGCTCCATGGCCGATCAGCAACACCAGCAGAGCCACGCCGAAGGCCCCGCCGAGTTGCAGTACGATGAATAAAATCGTGCTGCCGGAGGCGGTCAGCGCGGGCGGCAGCACCCGGTACACCGCCGAAACCGTTGGGCTCGCGATGGCGCCAAGCCCGATACCAGTGACGAGCGAAAGCACTCCAAGGCCGGCGACCGAAAGCGTTGAGCCAGCGAGGAATAGCGCTGTGAAGGCCAGAAGGGACAACGCAGCTCCCGAACCGACGATGCGCTGGGTCGCGACCCGATCACTGAGATGGCCCATCAGAGGCATCGTTGCGAGAGTGCCCACACCGTAGGGGATCATCAGCATCCCTGCGGCGAGTGGCGAGAGGCGGCAGACGCCCTGATAGAATTGAGGAAGGCTGAAGAACAGAGGAAAGATCGTCGCGCCGAGCAGCGCCATGATCGCAATGCCGACAGTAAAACCAGGCCGGGCGAAGGTCTCCAAATTCAGGATTGAGCGGGCACCAAGGCGACGGCTGTGCTGCACAAAGCCAAGGAAGGCTGCGCCGGCAAAAATGAGCGCGGCAAGTGTCGGCATATCGAAACCGGCGGGGGTGGCCGCGCGCGCCAAACCCCAAAGTCCCGCGATCAGCGCCATCGAAACGATAGCGAGGCCGATCCCATCGAGAGGCGCCGCATGGCGTTCGCCCCTGCGCAGCACGAACGCTCCGGCTGTCAACATCACCGCCGACGCAAGCGCGAAACCGACATAGATCGACCGCCAGCCGGCCACATCCACCGCTGCTCCGCCGAGGGTCGGCCCCAGCAGCGGGCCGATCTCCATGACCACCGCCATCGCCCCCATGGTGCGCCCCATCCGCTCCGGCGGGGTTGCAGCCGCGAGCGTCGTCACCATCAAGGGCTCCAGCGCGCCGCCCCCAAATCCCTGGAGCGCCCTGGCTGCCGTCAGACTCCAGATATCCCGTGCGAACAGGCCTGCGAGCGCCCCCAGGGCGAACAGCAGCATCGCTGTCAACCAGGTGGAGCGCAGCCCGAACCGGGTGCCGGCCCAACTCGCCACGGGAATCGCCAGCCCTGCGGCCAGCAAATAGGCCGTGGTGATCCATTGGCCGCTGGCGATGTCGTCGCCGAGATCAGCGAGAATATGCGGGAGCGCGACGCCGGTGACCGTGCTGCTCAGCAGTGCCAGCAGGCCGCCTGGCACCAGGATGGCAAAGAGGCGGGAGATGGAAACGTGATCGTGGCGCATTGAACCGGATCGTTCTAAATATTGAACTCGCCAGTATTTTACTCGACAGTTCAAATTCCGCAACCCCGTGGTATAATCAGCGAATGAAAAGTTCCGCGCCTTCTTCCCGTGATCCCGAGGCCTCCGTGCTTGGCGCCGCGCTGACCGTGTTCGGACGTGACGGCTTCGCCGCTGCGAATGTCGACGACATCGCCCGTCATGCCGGCGTGGCCAAACCGACGCTCTACAACCGCTTCGGCGACAAGCGCCGGCTCTTCACGGAGGCCATGCGGTTCGGGATGGCGCGGGCGAATGAGCGCGTGCTCAACGCGATCCTTGGGCTCGATCCACGGCCATCGGACCTGCGAACATCACTCATGCAACTCGGTCTCGCATTGGTCCATTGCGTTGCAACGGACGAAGGCGCCGCGGTGATCCGCCTGCAAATCGCCGAGCAGGCGCAATTCCCCGAGATCGACGGCATGAACCATCGGGAACGGCACATCGATGCGCTGGCCGGCAAGCTTGCTCAGTTGACCGGTCTCGGCGCTCTAAGGCCGCTCGACCCTCAGATGGCCGCACGGCAATTCTTCGCGCTGGTCACCTCGGAGGCTCTCATTCAGAGCGGTCATGGTGCCCGCATGTTACCTGATAATAACGCCCGGCGACTGGTCGAAGCTGGCGTCGATACCTTCCTTGCCGCCTTTGGGCTTTCCCCCTCGCCACACCGGCAGAGCCGAAAACCCGCCGCTCGCTAAGCCTTGGTGCGAGCCAGAACCGGAGGCGAGGCCGGGCACTTGCGAAGGGGTATGAGAAGGAGAGTCGGCGCGCGGCGCTCACGTCCGGGGAGCTTGAATATCGACTGCGAAGGCTGAAGGAGGCCGACATGGGAGACCAGGACATCCGGGCGGCTCTGGATCATCACTGGGCCGCGTCCGACGCCAACGACTTCGACGGCGAGCACGCGATCTACCGCGACGATGCCGTTCTCGAATATCCCCAGTCGGGCGAGCGCATTCGCGGCCGGGCGCACATTCAGCTGTCGCGCGCCGCGCAGCCGAACAGCAAGCGCTTCGACGTGCGGCGGATCGTCGGCGCAGGCGACGTCTGGATCACCGAATACGTCCTGACCTATGACGGGCGGCCGTCCTTCACCGTGAGCATCATGGAGTTCGTCGGCGGCAAGGTCGCCCGCGAGACCCAGTATTTCAGCGATCCGTTCGCGCCGGGCGCCTCGCGCGCGCAATGGGTCGAGCGAATGTCCTGACGGGCGGCGACGCGGACCTGCCGCGGCACGCCGCCGCCGCCGTGGCGGGCCCTGGAGACGGCCGGTCACGAACGCTTGATTTCCTAATTCAATTAGGCAAAATCATAATCTCATTATTCGACATCGGCGGGCCGCGACGGCCCGCGGGAGCTGCCGGCGTGCGACAATCAGCATCTGCAAGAGTCGACCTTGCCAGGATCCGTCAGGAAGCCTCCGGTCTCGCCAATCGCTTCGGCATCGACGGCCTGTCGATGAACGCGCTCGCGGAGGCGCTGAGCATCCGCGCACCCTCGCTGTACGCGCATGTCTCGGGAATCGGCGAGGTGAAGCGCCTTCTGGCCATTCAGGGATTGGAAGAACTCGATCGCACCGCGACCCGCGTCACCATCGGCAAGTCAGGCCGGGACGCGGTTCGGGCGCTGCTGATCGGCTATCGCGCATTCGCCGGAAAGAACCCCGGGGTATATGCCGCGACCATCCCGACGCCACCGCGCGACGACAAGGAGTGGCGGGCGGCGGCCGACCGCCTCAACGAAACCTGCAGGGCGGCGCTCCAGGGCTATGGCTTCGGCGGACAGGACGTCGTCCATGCGCTGCGTGGCCTGCGCAGCCTCGCCCATGGATTTGCGTCGCTCGAAGCGACCGGCGCGCTGAAGAATCCTGTCAGCCGGGACGAGAGTTTCACCTGGCTGATCGACGCCTTTCTTGCCGCGCTCGACACCATGGCGCAGGGATCAACACCGGACAAGGACCACCGATGATCTACCCGCTTCTCGTCTTCGCCGGAGCCCTGCTGTGCAACTGCGTGCCACACCTCACGGCGGGGCTGCAGGGGGAGCCCTTTCCAACGCCGTTCGCCAAGCCGAGAGGGATCGGACCATCGTCGCCGCTGGTCAACGTCCTGTGGGGCGCGTTCAATCTCGCAGCCGCCACCACCATCCTCGGCGTCCATCCGGTGCCCCTCGGCGCCAATCTCGACTGCCTCGCCATCGGCGCCGGCGCCCTTGCGCTCGGCATCCATCTGTCGCGCCATTTCGGCCGGGTGCGCAACCGGCTGGTCGCCGCGCCATCGCATGAGCCGATGGATCGCACGGGTCCAGCGTGATCCCGTTGTGCTTGGCGCGAGGGGGCGTCACCTCACGGCCGGCCCGAACCACTTCGTCAGCGCGTCTGTCAGGCCCGCGTCCGTGCCCTCGCCCACCCAGGCGACGTAACCATCGGGCCGGATCAGCACGGCTGCAGGCGCCGGCACTGTGCCGATGACCGGGAGCTCCCACGCGCCGTCATACCGGGCCACCACCGACCTCACCCGATCCGCCCATGGCGTGATATCGACGTCACAGCCCTCCCCGAACGCGAGCAGCAGCGGCCGCGCGGCGTGCAACAGGCTGAACAGCCGCAGCGGGCCATCTTCCGCCACCAGATCGAGATCGGGCATGCGGCGTCCCAGCAACGGATGCCCCTCGCCGAGATCGTAGCGGATATCGAGGCCGGACATCTGCGCCGCGAGACGCCGGCGCGGCCCGTCCATGCCAGCGAGGTCGGCGACGATGTCGCGCAGCGCGTCGGTGCGCGGGTCGGACCGGCGCAACGCGACCAGCGCCATGGTGGTGCGCAGCACCCGCGCGCCGACGCCATGGCGCTCAGTGTGGTAGCTGTCGAGCAGGCTGTCGGGCGAGATGCACTTCACCACCTGCACGAGCTTCCAGCCGAGGTTCACCGCATCCTGCACGCCGGTGTTGAGGCCCTGCCCGCCGTCGGGCGCATGGACATGGGCGGCATCGCCGGCCAGCAGCACCCGCCGGTCGCGATAGGCGGCCGCCTGCCGCGTCGTGTCGGTGAAGCGCGAGATCCACGCCGGGCTGTGGACGCCATAGTCGGTGCCGCAGGCGGCGACCAGCGCGGCGCTGAGATCGGCGAGCGTCGGCTCCGTCCTGGCTCCGATCTTGGCGCCGACCTCGGCCTCCGTCACCATGATGCGGATCGGCCCGTCGGCGGCGAACACGACCTTGCCGTCGCGGATCTCGTATTTCTCGCGGCCGAAGGCATGGATGCCGTGAGCGTTGCGATGAATGCCCAGCTCCGGCTGCTGCGTCAGCGCCGCCTCCGCGAGCAGCGCGCTGGTCGTCGGGTCCCAGCCCGGGAAATCGATGCCGGCGACCTTGCGGACGAGGCTGCGCCCGCCATCGCAGCCGACGAGGTATTGCGCCCGTAAGCCCCCGCCATCGGACAGCGCGACGTCGACGCCATCCGCATCCTGGACGAAGCCCGTGACCTCGCGGCCGCGCAGCATCGTCACCGGCAGCTCGCCGACCCAGCCGGCGAGGATGCGCTCGATGTGGTTCTGCCACAGCCCGAGCCCGTACGGGTGCCGCGTCGGACAATCGCCGAGGTCCAGCGACACCCCGGCAAAATAGGCCGTCTGCGCCTTCTGCCCTTCCGCCAGGAAGCGCCCGACAATGCCGCGCTGGTCGAACATCTCGAGGGTGCGCGCATGCAGCCCGCCCGCTCGAGAGCCGATCAGATCCTGGCTCACGCGCCGCTCGACCACAGCGACATCGACGCCCGCCAGCGCCAGCTCGCCCGCCAGCATCAGCCCCGTCGGGCCGCCGCCGGCGATCACCACCGCAGGCCCGCTCATCACCGCGCTCCTGTCGTTTGCGTGGCGACGATGTCGCAGCGAACAGCCGCTATGCCCACTGCACCTCTTTCATGTCCCGATCCTAACCCGCGCATGATCCGCCTCCCTCGCTGACTGCCTGGGCTGGCGGTTCTACGCGAGGGTCACCGGCTTGAAGCAAGTCCCCCGGGCGCCATATATCAAGCTGGGAGGGAGCAGTTGCGGAAGAATGCGCCGCTTGCTCCGGATCTCCGAGGCCAATTCCCCGACAAACGATCGCCGTGCATCATTGTTTGAAACAATGCTCGCGATGCCATTTCAGGAAATGCGGATGCGGACGTTCCGACGCACGCCGCGGCGGCAGCGAGCGACCGGAATTGTTGATGATCGACCAGATTTCGTCCGGATTATTCGTCTGCCGCGAGACCAGGATCTCCAGATCGTCGGCCAGGCTGATCAGCCGCGATCGAACATCGAGTGCGCCGTGCCCGATAGCGCGATGCCATTGCTGACAATATTGGGCCCGCTCGCTTCCACGCCCTGTTCGATCGGCCCCTCGGGGCCGTTGAACGGCACCGGATTGGCAAATTCGAGAGAGCTTCCCGGCTCGATCAACGCCACATACACCCCGGAGACGCCAGGATCGGGGACGACTTGTCCAACGCGCGCTGCGGAACCCTCACTCATTGTTCCAGTCTCTGGCCATGAAGCGCCCCGGCTTGCCAGAAAGAACAGCGAGCGATTGCTGTAGATTCCTTGCGATCGCCTCGTCAGACTTCAATCTCGAGAAGTAACGCAGAAGTTCCTTCTTTAGGCTGGGTGGCAGCCGGTCCCAGCCCGCCTTGGCAAGAGGCGTTTCGTTAAGCCCGACACTGAACCAGGCAGGCATCGAATGTATGGGGCCAGGCTGGTAGTCGTCGTCGAATTCAATGCTGAAAACCGCTGTATCGCCGACCTGCGTACGGGAGGAACGACGAACGGGGCCAGCAAGATAAAGGAAATATCCCCCGTCCCCTTTCGGCATCATGTTGACCCGCCAGGGTTCATCGGGTTTGCCGTTGACTTGCACGCGCACCGGCATCGGCTGTCGCCATCCCGGCTTGAGCTGTGATGCGTACTCGGCTCCGACGAATACGTAGGGGTTGATGCCGCGTTGTTCGATCTTTAGTTCAAGCCGCAACGGATTCATCCTTCGATCATGCCGAGGCCGCTCAGTCCGGAGGGGCGAAAATCACTTCCACTCAATCATTTCTAACAACGTTTCGCCGTTGATTTGCAAGCACAAATCTTCAAATCTGACGGACAGATGCCGACGGTATACCCGCCGCAATTTTTCGGTCTCGAATTCACAAGAAAATTCGAGCCACTCGCAATACTGGCGCCTCCTATACCTATCGGAATCAATCGACTGATCAGGTGGCCTGCCTAGACAAAGGCTGCGATACTCGCTCCAGCGCAGCATGCTTACAAATACCGTCAAGAGTTCACTAGACCTCGCGATCGCTTGGCCACCGTGCCAACCAGAGTAGTCCGCATTGCGCCATGAGCTGCCCTTGCCGCCAAGTCGCAGTTTCCCCGACGGCGAACCTCAACTCGCACACCCGAATTCAACCTCTGAGAAGAGCGCGGGGGGCTAGAGGTTAGCCGAGCGCCTTCAGCAGATAGTCGGCCGTCTTTAGGTCGGCCGTATCGAAGCCCTCGGTAAATTTCTCGAAGATCGGCACCAACAGTTTGCGCGCCTCTTTAGAGCGCGCCCACTTGACCCATAGCGACGCGAGATCGGTTGCAGCTCGCAACTCCCAAGCTCGCGCGCCCTGGCGACGACTCAGGGCAAGCGACTGCGTGAAACCCCCGGCCGCTTTCTGGCGGCCGGCTGGCCAAAATTCGGATCGAGCGGGCGCCGGATGCTGGCCCAGGCATTAACGTAGCATCCATGTACATTCGCCTGGCAGATTTAGACGAGCGTGTTCGGCACCGCGGCGATCCTTGTCGGACAGGTGGCAGCGCACGATGGCTCGGCCGTCAGGCCGGAGCCTTGAAATTGTACGAGATGCGTCCGGCTGGCAGATAGAACAGAGCGATGACAGCGCCACCTCTCACCTCCGGATAGTGCCGGCTGCCAGGGTCGGGCGCCGTCCAGCCTGGCCCTTGCCAACCCTGCAGTCCCTTCAACTCCGCGCCTTTGTTCAGGGGCACGACGAGGTTGAGCTCGCCATAGGGGTGGCCGTGATACTGGCCGCGGAGCACGTCGCTATCATCCTCGTCCTTGAAGCGACGCGGATCGGCGCTATTCATGTACACGGCGGTGATGCTGAACTGGAACGTCTCGGGAGTCGGCTCCAGGATACGGCTGCGCCGGTAATTCGGGCCCTCGACCTCCTGGTTTGCCGCCCAACCTTCCTCAACTCCGATTTTGATAAGGCGGCTCAGATCCTGGTAGAGCGAGCTTTGCTCGCCATATTTCTCGTTGAGCCAACGCTCCATCTCGGCGCCGGGCGTCATATCCTTGACCTCCCGCAAGAACGGAATACTGCGCTGAATTAGCTCTTCCCGGCTTCCCATGGTCCAGTCCTTCTTCTCGATTGGATCTCACGCTTCAAATCCCGCAAACGTGGCGAACTCGTCGACGTCCGCTCGCGGCATCAATCTTTCCGCCCCCACAACCCTGGCACGGCCGATCGAAACGCCGCACACCACCATTTGCTCCGCCGGGATCGACAGCAGCGGACGGAGGATCCGGTGATATTTCGCGAACGTCTCCTGCGGACAAGACTGAAGTCCGCGCCCTGCCGCCGACAGCATCACGTTCTGCACGAACATTCCGAGGTCGAGCCAGCTTCCGACTTCCAGACGGCGGTCGATGGTTACGATCAGACCCACCGGCGCGCCAAAGAAGGTATAGTTTTTCGCGGTCTGCCGTGCCCGGGCCACGGAATCGGCCTGCGCGATCCCGAGTGCGCCGTAGAACAATTGACCGAACTGCTGTCGCCGCCTGAGGTACGGCTCGGGCAAGTCGCTGGCGTAATATTTGTATTCCGACACGTGCTCGTCGCGCGACGTCTGGTGCGCCTCCAACAGCGCCGCCGACACCTTGTCCTTGACCGCGCCCGTGAGCACATAGACGTGCCAGGGCTGGATGTTCGCTCCACTTGGTGCGAACCGGGCTGCGCTGAGAATCTGCTCGACGGTCCGCCGCGGGACTGGATCGTCGCAGAATTCGCGGCACGCGGTTCGGCCCATCATGATCTCGTCGATGCTTCTATGGGCAAGAGGCACTACGGTTTCGCCGATCACGGCTTCTTCAGGAGCGGACACCCTCCCTCCTCCATCGGCCTGAACGCTTCTTCACAAGGAATGGTCGCGAGTAACTCGTAGTAATCGAACCTGTATTTCGATTCTTCCGGCGACTTGACGCGGAAAAGATACATATCGCGGATCAGCCGTCCGTCCTCGCGAATGCGGCCGCTCCTCGTCATGAAATCGTTGACCGGCATTTCGCGCATCTTGGCGGCCACCGTCGGTCCATCCAGCGTGTCTGCCGCTTCGATTGCCCGCAGATAGTGCATCACCGCACCATAGGTGCCGGCGTGGATCATGGTCGGGACCTTCTGCGTCTTCTCGATGAAACGCTTCGACCACGCCCGCGTCCCATCGTTGATATCCCAATAGAATGCCGAACTGAGCATCAGGCCCTTGGCATTCTGCAATCCAAGACTATGGATGTCGGCAATGAACACGATCAGGCCGGCAAGCTTTTGTTGACGCGTGATTCCGAACTCTGCAGCCTGCTTGACCGCATTGATGAAATCACCCCCAGCATCAGCGAGTGCGATCACGTCCGCGTTTGACGACTGCGCCTGCAGCAGGAAGGAAGAGAAATCGGGCGTGTTGACCGGATGCTTGACTGCGCCGACGACCTTGCCGCCGGTCGCCTCGATGACTTTGCGGCTGTCGGCCTCGAGTTGCGCCCCGAGCGAATAGTCGGCCGAGAGAAAGAACCAGCTCTTTGCGCCAAGACGTGAGATCGCCCTGGCCGTGCCCTGCGACAGAGCATAGGTATCGTAGGTCCAGTGAATACCCGTCAGCGAGCATTCGTCACCTGTCAGGCGCGACGTTGCCGCGCCTGTGGCGAGAAACAGCTTCTTCTTGTCACGCGCAATGCCTTGGACGGCGAGCGCAACAGCGGAATTCGGCACGTCAAGGATCGCCTCGACGCCCTCGTTGTCGAGCCAGCGCCGTGCGATCGCCGCACCGACGTCCGCCTTGTTCTGGTGGTCGCTGGCGACGATCTGGATCGATCGCCCAAGCACCTTGCCCCCAAAATCGTCAACAGCCATCTGCGCCGCGACCACTGACCCCGGGCCCCCGTTGTCGGAGTAAAGGGAGGACATGTCGGTCAGGACACCGAGCTTGACAGGAGCATGCTGCGCAACTGCCGATGTCCCAAGTAGCGCCGACGCCACCATCGCAACGACCATCTTACGTTTGACACCCGACATCTCGCTGGATCTCATTGCGATCCTCCTCCAGACAGGCGACGGGAATAATGACGGGATCGGACAGCGACGGAAGTGAAACCTTCGCAGATCAGTCCTGAACCGCCTTCAGATTGGTCGCGCCGGCGACAGCATGTCTCCGTTAGCTCCGCGGTTGCGTCCAGCGTGTGCCTGGCTTTAACTGGATTCCACCGCCGCATGTGCGCACGCGGCTGGCTGCCAACAGGATCCTCGTCGTGCCCGTTTCTTTCAAGACATTGGACTTGAATCTGCTCAAGGTGTTCGACGCCGTTATGGAGGAACGCAGCGTGCTGCGCGCCAGCCAGAAGGTTGCGCTGACCCAGTCCGCCGTGAGTCATTCGCTTGCCCGACTTCGCGAGATGCTGGAGGACGAACTGTTCGTGCGCACGGCCACGGGCATGCAACCCACGGCGCGCGCGCTGACGATGGCGCCGCAGGTTCGTGAGGCTCTGCGAACCCTTGAGGCCGCGGTCGAGCTGCCGACCTTCGTCCCGGCAACGTCCACCAAGCAGTTCACGCTCGCCGCCAACGACTTCACGACGATGGTCCTGGCATCTCCGCTCCTGAAACTACTCGGCCGAGAGGCGCCGTCCATTGACCTGACCATCAAGCCCGTGACCCGAATCGACCTTGCCGAGCAGATCGATCTCGGTCGCATCGACGTGGCTATCGGCGTCTTCTCGGTCCCTCCGAGCCGCTTCCGCACGTCGCTGTTATTCGAATATGACGACGTGCTCATTGTCGGCGGAAAGCGTAAACTCGGCCGGCTTGACAAAGCAAAACTTGCGCGCCTGTCGCTGGTCGTCGTCTCCTTTGGCGGCGAGCAGGAGGGCGCCATCGGCGGCTTCATCTCGGAGCGAGGTCTCGCCCGGCGCTCTGAGATGTATGACCGCGCGGCGCTCGAGCGGGCGCTCTCGGAAAGCGACCGCCCGCCGCGGATCGCGGTCTCATTGCCGCATTTTCTTGCGCTCCCTGCGCTGCTCCAGGATTCCGAACTGGCAGCCATTGTCCCGCGTCCGCTGGCAAGGACGCTCGAGCAAAATCATGCGATTGCGACCTACGAGCTGCCCTACACCACAACCCCCGTCGAAGTCCGGCTGTTGTGGCATGAGCGTGTCGAGGGCGAACCCTCGCACGACTGGCTTCATGAGATCCTCCGACGCGCGGCCGAGGACCTCCGGCACGGGCGCTAGTCGAGACGCCATCGTACCCGAACCCAAGGGCGAGGTCTGCTCGCGGCTCAAGAACGGCCCGGTGGAAACATTCGCGGTTGGGGAATCGTTTTTTTGAACCGCTAGGCGCGACGATCTGGTTTCCGCCAATGCAAGCAACGCGAAGCCGGCCGAACTGAACGCCATTTTCGAGGCCGACGAGGGAGCGGAATTGGCTACCTTCCTAGAGCAGGCCTCTTTGCGCCAATAACAATGCTTCCAAACCGGGGCTTTGGGCCAGCCCAGCCGCCCTTCTGCGCGACGAAATGCGCTACAATACTCGGCTAGTGAAAAGAGGTGGAATGCCCACCTTAATCGAGCTTAAGTGGCCGCCACAACTCTCTGTCAGCCTCCTAGAAGGAAACAACCTCACCAAAACTACGCCAAGCCGCGCAACAGCACCCGATCACACTACTCCCACTCGATTCTCTCAACGCATGGTAACGCGCTGATTTTTATACGCAAAATTTTCTGCTGACGGTCTAAACCCGACTGTCAGTCCGTCAAATTTTTTCGCTTTTGATTTCAAAGGGAAATTTGCGCGATTCAAATTTTGCGCGGCTTCGACAACTATCGCTATCGATCGGTCGATTTCCTCGAAGACTCCGGGGAGCAGCGTATGGCCAAGGGGCCTGAGAAAAGACCGTCACTGCTTATAGACCAGCTCGACCGCTTTGTCACAATCGCGATACTGGTGCCGCGCGGCACTAGCCCCAGAAGTCAGCCCGCATGCCGACTTTCTTTACGCCGGCAGCGTGTCCGGGTCATCGCCTGATGTTGGCGGAAGCCCGTGGATCATGACAGCTATTCGTCTTTCCCTCTGCGTGGTCGATCTCGCACCGTCATTCTCGATCGATGATCAAGCGTGCAGCTAACACAAGTCGCTATGACACTTCATCCAAAAGTGCTTTGAGGTTGGTGCCGATCCGGCGACCGACATCGGCTGCTTCCAAATCATGCAGGCTCGCCAAGCCTTCGACCGCGCGCCAAACATCACTGGGCTCGGATGGGCGAGCGCCGGTTCGTGTGAATGGGCCATCGGTCTCTGTAAGGACGCGCCCTAACGGGAACGCGCGGTTCGCGACGGTTCGACTTTCATTCGCGAGCATTTCAGCGTTGATTGAGAAATAACAACCGAGATCTACGGCGCGGCGGATTTCGGACGCCGTCCCAGTGAACCAATGCAACACCACTCGGCCGCGCGGCGGCGGAAGATGCTTCTCGATCATGTCGAGCACGATCTTCGTCGCGCGAACACTGTGGACGGTCAAGATCTTCTCGGATGCTGTGGCGCACGAGGTAAGGACCTCTGCGAAAACCTCCTTCTGCCGGTCGAACGAGCGGTAGAATCTCGGCCCTGCGTCGAGACCGACCTCTCCGACGTAGCGCGTCCGCGGCAGCAATTCCTTCCAGAGCGCAATTTCGTGGCCACGCTCGGCGACGAGCTGCGGATGAAGTCCCAAAGCAGCTCGGACGTGGCGCGTCGCTGCCGCGAGTTCGTGATTGCGTGGCCAAGCCTTCGGCGTCGTTGTCACGGCGAGGGTGAAGACACCTTCGCGCTCACACCGCGCCACCGCTTCGGCATGGTCGGGATAGAGGTCGAGATGGCAATGGAAGTCTACGAGCGGGCGCACTTTATCCGAAGTCACGTTGGAGCCGTCTGAACACCGGTCAAAAGTCGGCCGACCTCCTCTAGCCCCCTACGGTAGACGCCTGCCAGCGCATCGTGTCGGGCGGGATCGTCGTAGAGCGGCCCGGGCTTATGGATCAGCACCTTGGCGAGTTCAGGACGGTCAGCCAGACGCGCGATCGCAATCTGAAACGAGCGCACCTGCTGACCTGCGGCCTGTTTCGTGTCGAGGGGACCGGCGCGGAGATTCGCAAGCGTATACACCGTCGGGTCGTTCGGCTGGAGAGCGGCGCGCCGGATCAAACAGGGCAAACAGAATCCGCAATGACCTTGCGGCTGCTTTGTCCACCGTCCCTTGCTGGGCGACGAACACGACAAGGACGACAGCACGAGCTTCGACAGCACGGCCGGGCTCGCACAGGCGGTGACCATCTCGCCCTTGGTCTTGTCCCAGTACGGATTGTCGATGCGACCTCCGATCCCGAGTGCAGTAAGCATCTCGTTCCAGCGCGCGATATAAAATGGGTGTGTCGTCCGCGTGCTGAGCGCCCCGAGCCTCAGGCGATCGAGCGGCACATTGAGCGCGATCAGACCATTCTCCGGCACCTTCAGCACGAACGGCCTCGCCAAGGATGTTCCGGCCGTCACCCCAAGAGAGAAAAATAGGAAGGATCGGCCGCGTGTCGTATCCTCCGACGCCACATCATCAAATAGACCCGCATCGAAGCTCATCCAGACTCGGAGCCGATTGAATGCGGACCCGGGATATGCGGCCTTAAGGCCGTCGAAGCAGCGCTCTTGCGATTTGCTCACTAACCCTTCGCCTGCATGGCTCACGAGCAGCGGCGTCTCCTTACCTTCAAGGGCATCGATCGCGCCGATCAGGCTGTCGAGGCCGCCTGAAAATAGGCTGACGCCGTCAAACGGGGGCAGCAGCAAACTCGGCGGCGCGGCAGGCACGATCGTCTTGAACGCCTTCGGCCGTTTCCTGAAGCCGACTACCCATCGGTCGCCGGTAAGGAAGTTGAGGGCCCGCACCAGGATCGGAGCGGCCGCTGCCCATCGAACCGGATCACTGACCGGGACGACCAATCGAATCTCACGTGTCCAAGCGTCCTGCGACTCGCTGGAACGGGACAGCCGAGTGTCTGCCGCATGGACATGCGCCGCGACGACAAGCAGGTCCGCGCCGATTTCGCTTGGCGACAGAAACAGCGCCTTCAAGTCGTCCAAGGCCCGCCCAATCCCATGGTCTAAGCGCTTGCCGGCGACGAGTTGAAGGGTTGAAGCGACCTCATCACGCGCTTTGGGCACGCGGGTTTTATCGTCGGCGCCGAAGCGCCCGATCAGGACGTGCCGCCTCATTCGCCCGCCTCCGCATCGCCCATTGTCTGTAGGACCTCGAACGCGGACTGGTAGACCGTCGTGACGAAGCCTGTGACCGCGTCCGACGACAGGGCCTGGATGTTGACGCCGGCCGCGTTAATGGCGTCGCTGACACCGCGTTGAATGAAGTCCCGAAGCTGCGCTTCGACGCGCGCCGCCGCGCGAGGGTCCGCCGGCAACGTGACGACTTTGGTCCCGATGTCGTTGCACAAGCGAGCCTCGATCGCGTGGGTTGCGTAGAGTTCAAACACCGTCTGGATCTGTGTGGGGGTCAGAGAGTCGATGTCGGTGATACCGGCACCCGCGAGGTCTGCGATCGTCTCGATGAACGCGTCGCGCGCGATGCCCTCATCAATCGATCCGCCTTCCGGACAAATATAGTCCGCGAGCCCGGCGAACACCTCTTCGATCGGGCGTCCCGCTAGGCTTTCGAGGTTCAACGCCCGGAGCGCTTCGCGGGCGCCGTTGGCGCTCGCGTCGTTCAGGAAGCGGACAAGCCCCGCTCCTGCCCCACGGGACGAACCCATCCGTTGAGCGGCGCGACGAGCCCCGCCGGCCGAGGTCGAGACGTAGCGAGAGACCGCGCGTCCCAAGTTACGGCTATCGCTACCCCCTGAACCGGCGAAACGCGAGAAGCTGTTACGCGCGGCTCTGAAGCGGTCAGAATCCGCTGCCGCCGGCGCGATTGGTCTCGGCGCCGGCGCGGGAGGGACCGCGGGCGTCGCGCCGTCCGCAGGGGGAAAGCGCGCGCCATCGCCCGGCGGTGCCGCGCCACTTCCTGCGCCGCCGCCATCGCTCTCTAACCAACTCGGGATCAAGGGGGTCCCGCCGCCGGCGCCGCCATATGCGTTCGAGGTTCCCATCAGCGTCGATTCCCGCGCGTGCGCAGCGCCGCCGCTGCCGTCGTCTTCAGGAACGAGCCCTTGGATGTGGACCAAGTCTGCAAGAGCCGCTCGAAGCGGGCCACCGATTCCCCATCCTTGATCACGCCCTCCCAGCCGGACGCCGGCCAGGGACCGCAGCGATCCGCCGGAAGAGCCTCCAGGAGATCGAGGAGATTCGGCTGCAAGGTCGGATGGGCGCGCACCAGCACGGCGACACCATCGATGCCGGGCGGCGCTGTCTCGAAGGCGTCGCTGCCCATGACGCGGCCGCGCAGTTCTTCGAACACCTGGGCCGCTTCCGCGGGCACGAGCTGCTTCAGCTCCCCTTCGAAGGCCTGTACGGCAAGCTTTGACCCGAGCAGCTTTTCGACCACAGCGGCCAGCCGACCCAGGACTGAGGCCGCCCCAAAATAGTCCTTCCGGTCTTTGGTGACGAAGAGGTACGGGCGAAGATCGACCTCGGCCAAGGACGGCGTGAGGCGCGCCCAGGCCCGGATTGCTTCCGCCGCCTTCCATTCCGCCAATACAGCGCTGTCCTTCGCCTCGGCGTCCGATTTGACCTCGTCGTCGACCGCTGTCTTCGAACGGCTGCGTTTGGGTTTCGACGTATCCGCCATGTCGGTGGCGGCCCCTTCGAGGGCCGATAGGTCCGCGCAACGTCCATCGGAACTGCGGGCAGCGGCACTCGCGATCTGGTCGAACAACCGCGACATGAAGCGCTCGGCCAACATGAGCTTGGCCAGGACCGGGAGCTTAACCTCCTCGCCGAACCCACGCGCCAGCGCCGTCTGGTGCCGCAGCATGAGCGTGTTCAAGAATCTCTTGATCTGTCGCGGATTACCCTGAGTGCCGCTGGCGAGGATGGGGCCGATTTGATCGCTCAGTGTGAGCGCGTTCTGAACGTCACTGGCCTTGTCGCCGAGCGCGGTCCTGACGGTCTGCGCATCCAGGCCAGCCGTCGTCCACGGCCGCTTGAGAAGGCTGCGCGCCGCGTCGATCAGTTTCGCATAGTCTGCGTCGTCGTCGGCGAGTTCCGCGCCAATCAGGAGCAGCGTCACGTAGATGCGGGTCTCGGTCTCCCCCAACGCCGGTATGCGGAATGGTATCTGGATCAGCTTCTCGAGGTAGTTCCGAGCGTAGTCGCGGGGACCGGTCGTGTCCGGCAGCTCGGGGAAATGCTTGCGCACCGAATACTCGATCATCGCCTCATCGGCGGCCACGACGAAGGCGGTGCGGTCGGTAAATACAAACAGGCGGACCGCTTCGAGCGTCTCGATGGCAGTGTCGGGAAGGCAGCGATCGAGATCGTCGATCAATACGATCAACTGGTCGACACCGGCCGCCTTCAGGAGGCCCGTGAAAGCCTTCCGGAAGGCCTCGATCTCTTCCGGAACGTTCTTCGACTCGGCCGGCTTCAACAGCCCCTGCACGCCATCAACGGCCTTGTCGTAGTTCTCCTTGGTCGCGAGTTTGGCGGGATCGGCGAAGGCGCCCTTCACGGTGTCGACGACCGCGCCGATTTGGTCGGCTGTTGGAATGCCCGTCATGGCGGTGAACGCCAGACCGCCGCCGTGGCGCGCGATCTTGAGCCAATCGATCCGGCGGAAGATATCTGTGACCGCTGCCCCGGCCTTCGACAGCAACGGACGCTTCTCGATCAAACCGGTGACGATGCCCTCGATCAGCGCGATCTTGGCGTCTTCGAAACCCTGAAACCGCCATCCGTTGAACTTGAGACAGAGGACGCCGTCCTGGTCCGCGAGGCCACCCTCGATCATCTCGAGGATGCTGGACTTCCCCGCGCCCCAATCACCGTGAACGCCAATCGTCACCGGCCGCTCCGGTTTCTCCCGCAGCAACGCGATGATCGTCTTGGCGATCGCTTCGTTGTTAAGGAGATCGACCTTCGTCTCGTTGTCGGTCAATATCACTCTGTTTCCCCCAGCCGACGTTCTCGCACTCTCGCGACGACCAATATTTCTTCACGACCGACATTGCCGTAACGCAGGACTTTCCGATACGCATGTGCTCGCCATGCTACCTGTTCTGAATAATCCCGCGGCCCAGCTTTTATTGACGTCACGCCGCCAATCTCCGAACTACGAAAGCGCGCCGCGGAGCGATTTCAATAACACCTCCGCTTCGTCGATCTTCTTCAAGATATCCGCATCCCCTTTGAGTTCCTGCAGGGTCGAGAAAGGAATCTGTTTCATCGCGTCTACCGCAGCTTCAAGATCGCCGGATAGGCCGCCCTTGACTGGCTTAGGCGCGGGCCCCAGGCGCAGCATTGCCGACTCCAAATCTCCCGCATCGCTCAGAAACTGCGAACGCGCGACTGGATCGGGCAAGATCGTCCGGAGCTTCCGAAGGTCTTTCGAATTGGTAATGCGCTTCTGGTTGACCTTCTTGACCACCGCTTCGATGACAGTCGGCGTAAGTAGTTTCTTGCTAACGCCCATCAGCTCACGTGACCAGGTGATCGCGGCGCTGGGGTCACGAAGACTGGTGAATTTTTCTGAGAGCTCGAACACATCGACTAGCTTGTCCAGCTCACGCACTGTGATGCCGAGGATGTTGGCAGCGCTCGACCGGCCCATCATGTCGACTAGGCGATAGGCCACCATTTCCTTTTCCTTGGCGTCCCATTCCTTCCGCTGGCGATGGATATAAATCCAGACCCGAAGTCGGTCCTCCTCGCTCAAGGTTCGGTCGGTAACCTCGATTGGGATCTGCCGATAATCTTCCTTCCCCTGTTCCACCAGAACCTGCGAATTGGTCCACCGGCGGTCGCCGTCAATAATCCGAAACTTTCCCGGTAAGTCAGGGTGTGGCTCGACAAGTAGGGGTTCGAAGAGGCCGCCATTCGCTTCGATCTGCCGCTGCAGCTCTTCATCGATCTTCGGACCCATGCGGGGCTGCTTTTCGTTCGGCACGATGTCGTCGATATCGGCCTTTGTCCGGTATGTGCGCAGGACGGTACGATCGAGCCGACGCTCCTGAAGATTGATGACATTGTTGCGGTCCGGAATGACCTGCGCGCTCTTCATTGAGGGCTCTCCGGCGCGGATGCTGTGCCGATGATGGAGTCGATCTGGTTGCGCAATTCAGCCTGCACTTTCATGGCCGCGCGGATGGCTAGGCCCTGCTGCTTCCAGACGTTTTCGTGGGCTTTGACCTCCTTCGTCTGAATCTCCAGCAGCGACTCCGCTAGCTCATCCAGCCGCGCGAATGAGTCGGCGCACTGCTGGGAAGTAATGAAGCTGTACAGGGCCGCAGTTTTCTGGGTCCGTTCGGCGTTGCTCATGCGCAGGGTGTGAGATTGAACCAGATGGGCGCGAACGAGCTGGATGAGAGCAACTACCCGCGCCGGGCAAGCGATCACGACGCCGTCCTGAATATGCAACTGCCGGGCGCCGGACGGGAACTTGCTGGACGACAAGACGGCATGGTCGGCCTGCGCACTTAACTGGTCCGACCGCAGTTTGGTCACGAAATCATTCCGCCACGCGTTGTGGTTCTTCGAATCGTAGATGATCGTGCCGCACTCCTGTCCGTTGTGAATAACGGTGTGCAGGATGTCTGCGCCTTGTTGGCCCTTTGTCACGCGCACGATGCGATCACCATCGAACTCAGCCTTCAGCGCTTCAAACAGATTGATTTCGGCGCCTTCGCCGAGCTCTTCGGCGGTCTTCTTCTCGAGGGCGCGTTGCAGTTCTTCCACCTTGTTGGCCAACTTCTGGCGGTCTTCAAACGTGGCCGACTTCTCGGCGTTGACGGCCGCTACCTTGTCGGCCTCGAGGGCCTCACGCTGTTCTTGCAGCCGCTCATTGAGTTGAGCTTCATGGGATTCTTGGAGGCTTTTCGCTGTCGCCTCCGCGGCGGCCGCCTTAGCTTCGGCGTCGGCCTTGGCCTGTTCGGCGGCGCCAATCTGCAGCAGTGCCGCGGCCTCAGCGGCCGCGCCGACTTCAGCACGGACTTCCACTTCACGGGCGGCCGCTTTTGCCTGGGCGTCCGCCAGGGCTTGATCGCTGGTCAGCCTGGCTTGCGTCAGTTCGGCCTTCAGTGCCTCGCCGGCATTTTCGGCGGTCACTTTCTGAGCCTCGACTTCCGCCAGCCGGCTCGCAGCCGCTTCCGTTGCGACGCGCGCCGCCTCTGAGCGGATCGCGTCTTCCTGCGCCGCCGCGTCCGCCTTCACCTTCTCGATCGCGGTGACGGCTTCACGCTGCACCTGTTCGAGTTGGCCCTGAAGCGCAACCTTCGCCGCCTCAGCGTTGGTCTTCTCGGTCGCAGCCTCGACAGTCTTGGCCTGAAGCGCATCCTGGGCTGCAACACGCGCGGCTTCCGCCGCGTCCACCTGCGCCTTCGACTGGAGTTCAGCCGCCAGGCGGGCCTGTTCTCTGGCCTCAATGATTTTTTGGTCAGCTTCTAACCGTGCACGCTCGAGAGCCTCTGCCTTCTCGGTGTCGAACTTCTCCTGCAGCCGCGCGGTGATAGTGGCAGACTGAGCCTTCTCACGCGCCTGCAGCCGCTCAGCGACCTCGTCGGCGCGGTCGTGTGGGATGGCCTGCTCGCAAACCGGACAGACGTCGCCGACCGGATGAAGGTGGTGGATCGGACTGGAACGCACGGTCGACGCTACTGAAGTCTGCGGATTCGCCATCATTGCCTCCAGATTTTTCTAGGTCCTATTTTCTCCTAATTGATCCTGGAGTCAATCCCCTTCAGCCTCGTGGCGGAGCGGATGGGCCGCGGGCCGGCATTGGAGACAAGCGGGGCGGCTGGCATCGATCTCGGACGAGTTCGGCGTCGTGGGGGCCCTCGGGGCGGCGCAACCAGGCGAGCCGACGTGAGAGCCGTCGGCGTTCAGGGCGTCGCCTTAATCGCCCTTCAGCATTGCTCGGGAGTTCCAACCGCTGGCGCAGGATTGTCTCAGTAGGAGTTCGCTCGCCGGAAGTGCTGAGCGATGCGCGCTTAGCATCTTCAGGGCCGATTAGCTGCCGCGCTTAATAGAATGCTTGGTGTAGCAGAGCCGGAATCAGACGAGCCAGCTCGCCCGCGACATCTGATTGACCGACATGGACACCGACGGCCTTCTGTTGGAGTTCATCGAACCAGAGTTGCGCGTCCAGAGACGGCGCGGGCACGACGATCGACTCTAAACCCTTGAGTCCGAGCGTGCGGTTGCGCCCTGCGCCGCCTGGCGAAGCAGCACCGAGACGCTCCGTCCCCTCCAATGTGAGAAAATAATAGAGAAGGAAATTGGACGTTGCGCGCCGAGGGTCGGGAACGCAGGTCAGGAACCTATGGGATCCTAAGCGGCCATGATCGGCCGCGCTCGCCACCGCGACCGCCCCCTCCCAAGCAAAGACAATATTAAAGAGTAGATCGCCCTCGTGAATTTCGAAAAGCCGTTTGCTGCCGACCTCAATGCCCGAGAGTGATGGTTTTCGGAATGTCCCTTTGCCGAACGACCGCACGCCAAGTTCCGGGTAACTTCCGTCTGGATCAACTGCGATCGGTCGCCGCACGAGCGGCGCAATGTCCATCATCGCGACGCGCGGAGCGCCTGCGATCACCTTCCGAAAAGCTGCCTCAATTGTTGCGTTGAGCTCCGCGCGCGCGGCATCGGCGGCCCGACGCATCGTCTTCAGTTGCGACGCCGCGCCGTCGAGCTTCGCAATGATCCGCCGTTGCTGCTCGATCGGAGGAAGGGGGATGGCGTGATCGAGGAGGCGCCTGGGATGCAGCCTCTCTCGGCGGGCGCCGATTCCCTTCCCGTCTGAGGCTAATTGCTGCCAGACTCGGTCCTGTTTGAAGTACCAGCCAAGGAATCCGGGCTCGAGTTGTTCATAATGCAGGTCGAAGGTCGGGAATTCGTTCGAGACGAAATACCCGTCCACCTCTGAAGAAACGATCGCATAAGCGCCTTCAAAAGACTTCAACCGGCTATAGATGAACTGGCCCGCCCGGATTCGAAACAACTGCGTGGCGGCCATCTCGCGTCCAGCGACCGCCGCGCGCTGAATCATCCCGCGACCGAATCCATAGATGCCCGCGATCGGATACTCGCCGTCGGGCTCCACCCCGTGAGGCTCCGGCGCGTAGGTGAGGAGTTCACCCAGTGGGATAAGAGGAAAGCTCGGCATGAACTACTCGCGCTCCGCCACAAGCGCCTTGATCTCGTTCAAGACGGCCAGCACGTGTTGCTCTTTGACGATGGCGCTCTCGACGATCTCCTCCGGCAGTCGGTGATCGATCGCTGCCTTCGCACGCGGATTTCTCAGATCTAAATCAACCGTGACGACGCGCCCCTGTTCATCGCGCTTGATCAAATCGGGACCGAAGACCTTCCAAGCCTGCGATCCTTCCTTTCGGTCAGACCACCAGGCTCGGCAATCGGCGAGCTCCTCATACTGCAGCGGCTGCGTCTTGGAGTATTTCCGCCGGCCTTCCGGAAGCGGTTGCTCCCAGTACCAGATGTCGCGCGTCGGACCGGACGTATCGAAGAAGATGATGTTGATCGGGATGTCCGTGTATGGCGCAAACGTGCCGTCGGGCAACCGGACGACGGTGTGAACATTGAACTGTTCCAGAAGGTCGGCCTTGATCCGCGCGGCAATGCCGTCGCCGAAGAGGATTCCGTGCGGCACGACTACGCCGGCGCGCCCGAGTCCGCCGCGCTTGAGCCGCCGCATGATGAGCTGCAGAAACAGCAGTGCGGTCTCAGCAGTGCGGCGATCATCCGGAAAATTCGTGAGGATGCCGGCTTCTTCCTCACCGCCGAACGGCGGATTGGTCAGAATGACTTCGACCCGATCCCGCTCGCCGATCTCGGTCAGCTTGAATCGCAGCGCGTTGCCGAATTCGATGTCGGGCGCTTCGATCCCGTGCAGCAGCAGGTTCATCTGCGCTAGCAGGAACGGAAGCGAGGAATCCTCGCCGCCGCGCAAGGTCTTGCGCTGAAGGATTTCGCGTTTTTCGACCGTGCTGGCTTGCGGCTTCATATGGTCAAAGGCAGCGGCCAGAAACCCGCCCGTGCCGCAGGCAGGATCGAGCACGACTTCGCCGAGCTTGGGATCGATCGCCTCGACCATGAAACGCACGACGGGACGCGGCGTATAGAACTCTCCGTTCTGACCCGCGGCATCGCGCATCTCGCGTAACAGAGTCTCATACATCCGGCCGAGGGTCTGGATGTCCTCGGTGCTGTCGAAATGGATGCCGTTGATCAAGTTGATGACGTCCCGCAGCACATACCCGCTGGTCGCGTAATTCCGGAGATCGCGAAACACTGCGGAGACCACATCGCGACGCTGGCGGCCGGCGCCATTGCCGCGCAGACCTCGTAGGAAAGCGAACAGGCCCGGACCCTGCGTGCCGTCCGCACGAACGGACTGCTCGCCGTTGATGAACGAAAGCAGGTCCGGCCCGGTGATGCCCGCCGGATCGGCCGCCCAGTCTCGCCAGCGGTAAGGCGCATCGATCAGAAGACGATACGGTTCGACGGCGAGCACAGCCTCGTCCTCGTGGACGCGCTCCATGTCGTCGACGAATTTCAGGAACATCAGCCAGGTAAGGGTGGGCAGCCGCGTGAGGTCCGTCTTTAGCTCCCGGTCCTTGCGCATCTTGTTGCGTGCGGACTTGATGAGGCTGTCGAGCCTCTGCGCCGTGGTTTTCGGCGTATTGATCTTCTTCTCACGGGGCATTCACAGGTCTTTCCTAAGCGGCGTACAACAGGCCGGACATTTCGTTGACGGCGTCGCGAAGCTTGTCCGGGCCGCCGAAGCGGCGAGCGATCTCGCTCGGATTGCCGAACCCGGCCAGCGGCGGCACCTTCAAGATACCCGGCAGGACGAACTGTGCGGCGCCGTGCTCGGCGTATTTCTCGAGTAGCGCCTCCAGCACGGTCCGGGCATCGCCGCCATACCGGTCGAAGAAATCCGTTCGATCTCGCTTGAGACGTTCGGCGCGTTCACGTCGCGTGCGGAGCGGCGCGTTCCAGGCGAGATGGCAAAGGAGATCGAACGGATCGTCCTCCGGCCGCCCGGCTTCTTCGGCCAGGCTCTCCAGGTCGATGCCCCGTTCAGCGAGCGCCTCGACGATCGCGTGGCGCTTGTCCGCTCGCACCCAGTCGGCGCGGAAGCTTGCAGCGGTCGGATAGAGCGTGCGGACCTTCTCACCGGTCCAGTCCGTCAGCTTCTTGCAGGTCAGTCGTTTGCCGTCCGTATCAAGTTCGTAGACCAGATGCGCCACCACTTCGACCGTGCCGCCATCGACGTAGAGTTTACGCGGTTCTCCGGGCTCCTCGTCGGGGGGAAGACCACCCTCGGTTTCCGTCTCGATCTCGTCCGGCGCCTCCGGCGCTGGATTTTCCTCTTCTTGGGTGGTGACGATCTCGCCCTCGGCGTCGATTTCCGTGATCGTCTCTACGGTCGGCTCACCATCGAAGTCCGGATCAGCGAATTTTTCAGTCGCGGTGCCGGTGTAGTCGAGGATGTTGAAGAACAGCTTGCCGTAGTCTTCACGCAGCCGGGTCCCGCGGCCGATAATCTGCTTGAACTCCGTCATTGAGCCGACCACGCGCGCCAGCACGACGTTCTTGCAGGTCGGCGCGTCGACACCCGTGGTGAGAAGCTGAGATGTCGTCAGGATCACCGGAACCTTCGTCTCGACGTCCTGGAAACGGCTGAGTTTGCCCTTGCCGATATCACCCTCATCGGCCGTCACGCGGCAGGCATAGTCCGGATAATCCGCAACGAGATCGGCACTGAGATTGGCAAGGGCGCGACGCATCTCGCTTGCATGCTCTTGGTCCACGCAGAAAACGATCGTCTTCGCGAAACGATCGGTCTGCGCGAGGAAATGCGTGAGGTGGCGCGCGATCGCCTCGGTGCGAGCGCGCAGCGCGACGACGCGCTCGAAATCCCTCGTGTGGTACTCATCGTCGGGAATCTCGCGCCCGAAGCGGTCCAGTTCGCCCTTGGTTGGTCTCCATCCCGCGGCATCATAGTCCGTGACGACACGATGTACGCGATAGGGTGCCAGGAAGCCGTCCGCGATACCTTGCGCCAGAGAGTAGGTATAAAGCGGCGCACCGAAATAGGCGTAGGTGTCCCGGTTGTCTTCCCTTAGTGGTGTCGCCGTCATGCCGAGTTGATAGGCCGGTTCGAAATACTCCAGGATTTCGCGCCAGCTGCTGTCGTCGCGCGCGCTGCCGCGATGGCACTCATCGATGATGATCAGGTCGAAGAAATCCGGCGCATATTCCCGATACAGACCCGGCCGTCGTTCGTCGCTGGCGATGGCTTGGTAGATCGCGAAATAGATGTCGCGACCATGGCTGATCTCGCCATTCTCGATCTTGAAACGCGCGTCGCCGAAGGGCGCAAAGGTCTTGGCCATCGGGTCGTCGACGAGAATGTTGCGATCGGCGAGGAACAGGATTTTGGGTTTGCGGAAGTCCCCGCGCTTGTTCCAACCGGCGGTCCACAGCCGCCAGGCGATCTGGAATGCCACCGCGGTCTTGCCGGCGCCGGTGCACAGCGTGAGCAGCGCGCGCCGCTGGCCGGTGAGAACCGCCTGAAGCGCGCGATTGACGGCGATCTCTTGATAGTAGCGCAGCGGCTTGGCGGGATCGGGAAACCCGGGCGCGAGCAGGCGCTCGGCGGCCGTGTCATCAGTCAGACCGACACCGACCCGTTGGCGCCCCCACAGCTCAGCGGGTGTCGGAAAATCGTGCCGTAGGGCTTCGCGTCCGGTGAGAAAGTCGAATTCGAGAATCTCCGCGCCGTTGGTCGCGTACGCGAATTTCAATCCAAGAATCTCGGCGTAGTCCTTGGCTTGCTGCAGACCGTCGGCGGCAGATTTGTAGGCAGCCTTCGCCTCGACGACCGCGATCGGGTAGTCGGCGCGGTAGCGCAGGATGTAGTCGGCACGTTTTTGCCGGCCGCGCTTCGCCTTACCACCGATGAAGATCACCCGGCCATCGGTGAAGGTCCGTTGTTCGTTGATAGAGTGAGGCGCGCCTTCCCAACCTGCCGTCTGCAGGCGCGGAACAACGGATTTCCGACAGGTATCCGCTTCAGTATTCACATGGTCTCTCCACGTGGCCGCCTTGCTCGTCGCGTGCGTGGGGCCAGCGACTTGTCGCCAGATTTCCATGCTTTGACGTTCTGTGCTTTCCACCGCAGAGCCGGACTGGCTTCTATCGAGGCGCGCACGTTCTCCGGCGCCTCCAGAGCCGACGCGTCGATCTCGCCCCGGTCCAGCACGGCATCGAGAAATGCCCTCTCCCCCGCCGTGAACCGAAACAGCGACGCGAGCTTGTCCCGGCACTCGGCCGTGACGCTCTCGATCCAGGCTGCGGGACCACCGAAGGCGTCGAAATACCGGTCGTGCAGGCACATGGTCAGCTTGCCGGTGATGTCGCCGACCTCGCATCCGATCTCGTTTGGCGAGGCCGTGCGCCAGTCGAAGCTCTTGGCGCTCGCGCCGATCATCAAGGTGCCCGCCTTGATCTTCACCCAGTCGAGACCCGGCATGGCGACGATCCGGTGCGCATCGAACAGATCACGCGCCGTGCGTCGCGTGACCAGCGCGACCATCTTGCCGGCGACGATTTCATGGATGTCGAGAACCGGCACGTTCGTGGCTCGGTAGGATCCGATTGTCGCCGAGGACATGCGGTCCACACCGTAGAGAGGGCCGCGGTAGAGATAGTTGATATCGATCTCGATGGTCCCCGCCCCACCTAGCGCGGAGGCATAACGGTAGATCCATTTGCCGCCGGCATGTTCGGACGGCTCACGCCGCGCGGCATAGCCTTTCGATTCCATCAAGCGCTCGATCCGGTCTTCCAATCCCGGCCGATCCGCATCCATCTGCTCCTTCTTGAGCGCCCCGACATAGTTGACGTCGATATCGACCGAGAGGCGGTCCAGATCGGAGTGGAAGACGTTGAGCGCCGTGCCACCCTTCAAAGCGATCCGCGGCCCGATCAGCGTGTCGGCACCGAACGCATCGAGAATGTCAATCAGCCGGATCACCCGTTCGAGCGTCGCGGGTTGAAGCTGCCGCTCGGCCGCAAGATCGTGAAGCGTTTCCCGCGACGCGACCATCACACGCCCTCAAAAGCAGCGTCGACAGCCTGCCGCGGCAGAAGCACACGCCACGCCTCGACGAGCACTGCGTGACCAGGTTCGGCGCCCAGCGCGTAATGCTTTGATCGTGGAAGACGGCGCTGCAAGCGCGTCAGGACGTCGTCGGTGACACCGAGCGCCGAACGTCGCCTCTCAAGCCACCAACCGGAAACGGAAGCGAGCGACCGGTTGTCCAGCAGTTCGACATAGTCAGCGACTTTCACCGGATCGAGATAGCGCACCAGGTCTAGCGACTGCAGAACCTCCTCGACGCCGCCAGCGAGTTCCGGCCGGTGCAAGGCATCAACAACCGTGCGTTCAACAGCCGTCACACGGACTGCCACGCCCTGCCGATCCATAGTCATGGTCAGGTAGTCGGCCTTGCCGGCCGCAACCAAAGCCTTCGGCGGCGTGACGAAACGGCAAGCGCCAAATGGCAAATCCACGCGTTCGGTTCGCCCGGCGCTGATGAGCTGAACCTCGTTGAACTCGGAATAGGCTATGCCATGCAGCTCAAGGGCTGAGTGAAACCCCAAGACGCCATCGGGGCGCAGCTTGCTCGCCGCGGTGAAGCGGTCGATCACCATCCGCTCCGCCGGCAGATGGGCGGGTACCGCGGCAAACACCTCGCGACTGACGCGCTTGATGTTGCCGGCCCGCAGATGATGCCGGAGCAGGCTCGTAACATTGGCCCCGCCCGCGGGGTGGCCGAAGGCCGCCGCGAACTCAGCCCGGGTGAACACCGGATGAGCCGACAGGAAACTGGCCGTTTTGTGTTGGCGAGGTTGCATAGTGGATCTGTGATTCTGCGTCAAAGTGGGCAGTAAATAGCCATTCTGACGCATATTTGTCAACAAAGTCCTCTCGGCGGACGAACCGCCGGTACCGTCCTATCAGTCGCGAAAAAAGTGCCGCACAGGGTATAAAATGCCCCTTCCAACGCATTTTCAAGAACAAAGCGACCCTACGCGTCATCGAACCCGTGGCCTCGACATAGGCCCCCGAATACGCAAGTCTGAGGGGAAGGCCTTCCCCTGCGGCCGAGCCTAGGGTCTCGGCCGACCCCTTCTGCGGGGAAACCCCGCAACGCCCCGAGAGTCAGAGTGCGGACGGGGTTTCCGTGACGGGTTGAGGGTCGAGAGAGAGGCTCCCGGCCGGCTCGTCATGGAGATTTTGCCATGACCCAGACAAGCATTCTCGCCGAGCAAGACGCCTTCGGCGCCCCGCCGGTTTCGGCCGGTTATAAAGTCGACATCTCGCGCGGCGAACGGATCGGGCGGGTGTCGTCCGAATGGTTCTCGCGGCCCGACGACGAGCGCTATCTGTCGCTCAGCGCCCTCTACGCCGCCGTTCGCGCACGCGCCGACCGTGCCACCGCCCGCACCGTCGAGACCCGGACCCTTCGCGTCGAGGCGAGTCGTGATAACGCCGAACGCCTGGCCCTGATCGTGCCCGGTCGCGAGGAGCCCATCGCTCCAACGCACTGGTCATTCGGCCAGATGTGCAGCCTGGTCGGCGCGCCCGCCGGCTATATGCGGCAGCTCCCCGCGCCGCTTGCCGGCATCAACATGCAGCACGGGCTGCTTTCGCATCGGGCCGAGCTGGTGAAGACGCTGGAGGCGGACGACGGGCGGATCGAACTGCGCGCCGTCACCGGCCCCGACTATGGCCGCATCTGGGACCATGAGCTAGTCGCTGCGGTTGTGAAGATCGCCGGCGAAGGCACGGGTGATACGCGCTGGAAGGTGCCGGGCCTGCTCGATTGGTCGACCATGACCCACAACCCGTTCGTCGAGGTGACCAAGGATACGACCACCCTCTATGCCTCCGATCGCGATGTCTTCCTCTTTCTGGTCGACGACGCCCACCCGATCGAAGCCGGCCGCCTCCCCAACGGCGATCCCGACCTCTACTTCCGGGGCTTCTATTGCTGGAACAGCGAGGTGGGTTCCAAGACGCTCGGCATGGCGTCTTTCTATCTCCGCGCCGTCTGCATGAATCGCAATATCTGGGGCGCCGAGGGCTTCGAGGAGATCTCGATCCGTCACAGCAAGTTTGCCAGCCATCGCTTTGCGCATCAGGCGGCGCCGGCGCTGGAACGCTTCGCCACATCGTCACCGGCGCCGTTTCTGGCGGGGATCAGGGCGGCTCGCGAGCAGATTGTCGCCCGCAAGGACGAGGATCGCGAGAGCTTCTTGCGCAAGCGCGGCTTCTCGCGTCCCGAGACGGAGAAGATCATCGCCACCGTGCTGGAGGAGGAAGGGCGACCGCCGGAGTCGATCTTCGATTTCGTCCAGGGAATCACGGCGCTCGCCCGCGCCAAGCCGCATCAGGATGCTCGGCTGGAGCTGGAGGGCAAGGCCGCGAAACTCCTTTCCAGCGTCCGGTAATACCGGGGGAGATGTGGAGCCGGATCCACGGCTCCACGCCTTTACGCTTCTGCGCGGCCCCAGCCTCCTAGAGGAAGAGGGCTGCGCCTGCTTCGTGACGGGTTGGAGGCCGAGAGAGAGGCTTTCGGCCGCCCGTCGCGGAGTACATCCGATGGCTACTGCTGTTAAGAAGATCATCCTGTCCTCGTCGCGGGACATCCCGTTCAATAAGCTGGTGCTGAGCCAGTCCAACGTCCGACGGATCAAGGCCGGCGTCTCGATCGAAGAGCTGGCCGAGGACATCGCGCGACGCACGCTCTTGCAGAGCATCACCGTGCGGCCGGTCTGCGACGCCGACGGTGTCGAGACCGGCATGTTCGAGGTGCCGGCCGGCGGCCGCCGCTTCCGCGCGCTCGAACTTCTGGTCAAGCAAAAGCGCTTGGCCAAGACCGCGCCCGTGCCCTGCGTCGTGCGCGAGGACGGCATTCCCGAGGAAGACAGCCTCGCCGAGAACGTCCAGCGCGCGCCGCTGCATCCGCTCGACCAGTTCCGGGCGTTCCTGGCGCTGCGCGAGAAGGGCCAGTCCGAGGAGGACATCGCCGCGGCGTTCTTCGTCGCCGTGCCGATCGTCAAGCAGCGCCTGCGCCTTGCCTCAGTCTCGCCTAAGCTGCTCGACGTTTATGCCGACGACGGCATGACCCTCGACCAGCTGATGGCGTTCACCGTCAACGGCGACCACGAGCGTCAGGAGCAGGTGTTCGAGCGCCTGAGCCAGTCCTACTCCAAGGAGCCGCATGTCATCCGCCGGATGCTCACCGAGGGCGCCGTGCGGGCATCGGACAAGCGCGCGCAGTTCGTCGGGCTCGACGCCTACATCGAGGCCGGCGGCGTGATCCTGCGCGATCTCTTCCAGGGCGACGACGGCGGCT
Organism: Bradyrhizobium sp. 2TAF24; assembly: GCF_052115025.1. Classification (NCBI taxonomy): domain Bacteria; kingdom Pseudomonadati; phylum Pseudomonadota; class Alphaproteobacteria; order Hyphomicrobiales; family Nitrobacteraceae; genus Bradyrhizobium; species Bradyrhizobium sp. 2TAF24. The sequence continues at coordinate 58,624 of NZ_JBFRFW010000006.1, forward strand.
GGCTGCAGGATGCCGGTCTCCTCGACATGCTGGTGGTCGAGAAGCTGCGCGAGCAGTCCGAGGCGATCCGCGCCGAGGGCTGGAAGTGGATCGATGTCGCGCCCGAGTTCGCCTATGGCCACACCTACGGCCTGCGGCAGCTGCGCGGCGAGCAGCGTCCGCTCACCGGCGAGGAGCAGGCGGCGCGCGATGCGCTGCAGGCCGAGATGGACGGTCTGGAGGAGACCTACGCCGAGGCCGACGAGCTGCCAGAGGAAGTCGATCAGCGGCTCGGCGAGATCGAGACGGCGCTCGACCAGCTCGACGATCGCCCGCAGGTCTTCGACCCCGAGGAGATCGCGCGCGCTGGCGCCTTCGTCAGCATCGACGGCTCGGGCGGCTTGCGGGTCGAACGCGGCTATGTCCGTCCCGAGGACGAGCGTCCGGTCGACCCGGAGCCCGATGTCGAGACCGATCCAGCAGACGAGCCGACGATCGCGGCGCGAGCCGACTATGACGGCACGAGCGTGATCGCCGGTGCGGAGTCTCCTGCGGATGAGCCCGAGGAAGACGACGGCATCAGGCCGATCCCCGACCGGCTGATGACCGAGCTGACCGCTCATCGGACCCTCGCCCTTCGCCATGCGCTGGGCGAGAATCCCGACATCGCGTTCGTCGCCGCGCTTCACGCCCTCTGCCTCAAGGTGTTCTACCGCTACGGGCAGGACACCTGTTTGGAGCTCGACCTGAAGAGCGCCGGTTTCAGCGCTCAGGCGCCGGGCCTCGCGGACAGCACGCTCGCTGTCGCTTTCGACGCCCGGCATCAGGCCTGGCTCGCCGCGCTGCCCAAGGAGCCGGCCGAGCTCTGGGACGCGCTGATCGCGTTCGACAGCGACAGCCGCCAGGCGCTCTTCGCGCACTGCGTCTCGCTGTCGGTCAACGCGATCTACGAGGCCTACAATCGCAAGCCCCGCGCGCTGGCCCATGCCGACCGCATCGCCCAGGCCGTCGATCTCGACATGGTCGCGGCCGGCTGGACGCCGACGATCGGCAACTATCTCGGCCGGGTGACCAAGGCCCGCATCCTCGCAGCAGTACGGGAGGCGAAAGGTGCGCGGGCGGGCGACCGCATCGAGCACCTGAAGAAGGCCGAGATGGCGGAGCAAGCGGAAACGCTGCTCGCCGGGTCGGGATGGCTTCCGGAGCCGTTGCGCACCCCCGACCGCGGTGTGCCGAACGCCGCTGAGGCCGGCGCCATCGACGCTGCGCAAGCAGGCGCCGATGCGGCGGGCGAAGAAACGGCGGCCGACGGCGGCGAAACGGCCGTGGTGGAAGATGAGGAAGTGGCCGAGGATGACTCGGTCGCGCTCGAAGCCCACGCGACCGCGGCCGAATAACGAAGAAGCCAACGGCACTGCCAGGGGCCCGCCAGCGATGGCGGGCCCTTTTTCGTCTTGGAGAACACGATGTCGGACAATGCATCCGATCTTGCGCGCCGATTGGCCGGACAGGCTGAGGCGATCTGCCGTCATTATCTTTCCAACGGCCGCCGTGAAGGACGCTACTGGCTGGTCGGCGATGCCCGCAACACGCCGGGACGGTCCATGTTCGTCCGCCTGAAGGGCGCCGAATCCGGCAAGGGCGCCGCGGGCAAATGGACCGACGCCGCGACTGGCGAACACGGCGATCTGCTCGACGTCATTCGCGAGAGCCGCGGCCTTGTCAACTTCAAGGACGTCGCCGACGAGGCCCGGACCTTCCTCAGTCTCCCGCATCCCGAGCCTGAGCGGCAATCAAGTCCGCGGCACGCGCCAGCCCCGACCGGCTCGCCGGAGGCCGCATGCCGGCTCTTCACCATGTCGGAACCGATACCGGGCACGGTCGTGGAAACGTACTTACGCCAACGCGGCATCGCGGCTTTGCACGAAACCGGATCGCTGCGCTTTCACCCGCGATGCTACTACCGGCGGGATGAGCATAGCCCGACCGAGAGCTGGCCGGCGATGATCGCATCCGTCACCGATCTTGGCGGCCGGATCACCGGCGCGCATCGCACATGGCTCGCACCCGACGGCAGCGGCAAGGCGCCGGTCGACACGCCAAGGCGGGCGATGGGCGACCTCCTCGGCCACGCGGTCCGGTTCGGTGTGGCGCATGACATAATGGCGGCCGGCGAAGGCATCGAAACCATTCTGTCGCTGCGATTGGCGGCGCCCCGCATGCCGATGGTCGCCGCTCTATCAGCCGCGCACCTCGCAGTCATCCTGTTCCCGGCGACGCTCCGCCGACTCTATATCGTGCGTGACGACGATCCGGCCGGCGATGGTGCGCGCGACAGCCTGATCGAACGGGCGAACGCCGTCGGGATCGAGGCGATTGTCCTGTCGCCGACGCTCGGGGATTTCAACGAGGATCTCAGGCTGATTGGCATCGTTGCGCTCCGGTCCAACGTCCGTGTCCAGCTCGCCCCGGAAGATGTCGCACGCTTCATGGCGGCAGAAGCGATGTAGTCGGGGACGGGAGGGATAGCGGCAGCGCTGTCAGCGCGACCGCTCTGGCTGCTTCCCATCTCGCCGGAGAGACCGCGACCCGGCCTTCAAGAGGGCGATCGGCCGTCAAACGGTCCGGCGCCGCAATGGCTGCGCCCGGTTCTTTTCCGCCGGCCCTCCGGGCCTTTGCATCGCGAAGCAAAACAACCGGCTTCGCCATCCTCCGCTGACGCTTCGGCCCTGCGCTTCGCTCCGGGTGCTGGTCCGGCCCGCCCGACGGCTTTCGTCGCCAGAAGGCCGCGAAGGTCGCGGTCAGACCGACGAAGGAGCATCCCATGACGAGCGATCGCGACGACTTCGAGCCCCATCACGCTTCATCGCCTACCGACCACGTTCTCACCGAACTCCAGCTTTACGGCTTCCGTCCCTTTCAGGACGAGCTCGACCCGAGGCCGCTTCCCGAGGGGAACGCCGTTGCCGGCGCCATCGCCGACATCTTCGATGCGCTGATTGTCGCCTTGCAGGACACCCGCCTCGAGCCCGACCTCGACGATCTGCTCTGGTCGACCGTCAATCTCTTCCATCGCGCCACCGGCCGGATCGAACGCGAACTCGACGACAACGAGCAGGCGCAGCGGCGGAGCCAGCGGGAACAGGACTGCTCCGAGGTGAAGTCCGTCGAGCTGGAGCGGCTTACCGCTGAGGGCCAGACGCTGATCGAACGCCGTGACGCCTTCGAATTGATGCGCGACCAGGCCGCCGAGCACTTCGAGCGCCATGCCGGATCATCCTGGCGGCCGCACAGCGGATCGATGGTCAACCACCGCACCATGACCTCGGCCATGATCGACAGCCGTGATTTTCTCGCCGCCAAGCGCCGCGCAGAAACCGAAGTGATGCTGCCGGCCGGTCCGAAGATCGCCTTCACCGGCGGTCTTGACTTCAACGACCACCGGCTGATCTGGGCCAAGCTCGATCAGGTGCACGCCAAGCATCCGGACATGGTGCTGCTGCATGGCGGATCGCCCAAGGGCGCCGAGCGCATCGCCGCCCGCTGGGCCGACCATCGCAAGGTTCCGCAGGTCGCCTTCAAACCCGACTGGACGAAACACGCCAAGGCCGCACCGTTCAAGCGCAACGATCAGATACTCGAAGTCCTGCCCATTGGCGCCATGGTATTTCCGGGAACCGGCATCCAGGGCAACCTTGCGGACAAGGCTCGTAAGCTCGGCATCCCAGTTTGGAAGTTCGGCGGCGCGTGAGCGCCTTCCAACGCAACCTGCTCGCGGGAGCGGAAGTCCAGCCGGATTTCCACTCCCGTTTTCGCTCAATTTCAGCTATGCTCAGGTCGCGCCATGGTGGTGGTGGAAGGCGACCGTCAGACCTTTTCTCACGGGAGACCATCGCCATGATCTTCATTGGCATCCTCGCCAGCATCGCAGCCATCGGCACGCTCTGCTGGCTCTTGTTCACACTCGCCGTATTTGCGCTCCCGGTCTTTGCCGGCGCCACCGCTGGCGCTTGGGCTTATCAGACCGGCGCAGGCTGGACTGGCGGGATCATCGTCGGCTTTGTCGCCGCCGCGCTGACGCTCGGCATCGGTCAGTTCATACTCGTCTTCGCGCGGCCGCTCTGGCTGCGCCTCGCGGTCGCGATGGTCTTTGTCGCGCCCGCCGCTCTCGCCGGCTATCACGCCACCCATGGTATCGTGAAGCACACGATGCCTTCCGACACGTGGCAGATCGTCTTTTCCGTCATCGGCGCAATTGCGGTCGGCATCACGGCGTTCGTCCGGGTGACGGCTATGGCAGCGCCCGAACCGTCCGGGCGGGGCTTAGCGCGCGCCTGACGCCATCAGCAGCAAAGGCGGGACCAGCGGCTGACCTCCGCAGCGCCGCTCTCGTCATCGAAACCATTGGATGGCGGTCAGCGCTGCTTCGACCTTAGCTTCGGCCACCCCGTGTCGCGTCATCGCAGTGTCCTGCTGGAGCAGTGTGACGCCATTGGGTCGCGCGATCAAAACATCGGTGCGCTGGCTTTCTTGCCAGAGCGGTGTCGGCATCGAGATGCGTCAGGCCTGGACGGTCGCGTGGAATCGCCGGCCGCGTTATTGCCGGGATCGCGACGGCAGCGCGCGCTCGGCCACGTTCTCCTTGATCAATCTCTGTCTAACCGACCGCTCCAAAACGGCCTCTTCAATGGGCTGATCTGGCCGAAGGCCGGCTGCGCCTCGATCGCCTATACGGCAATGGCGCCGATCGACTTTCTTCCCCTGCCGGCTGCGCCGTCATTCCTCGCGAAACAACAAAGTCGCCTGGCTGCCATCCTCCGCTGCGCTGCGGTCGCAAGCGATGCCGCGTCGATCGCCTTCGGCCTGCCGATCGCCATCGAGGCCGCAATGGTGCGGGCTCGGAACAGAGTTCAAGGAGAACTACCATGGCGACCATCGGCACCTTCAAGAAGACCGGCACCAACGAATACGTCGGCGAAATCGTCACCCTCTCGGTCCAGGCCAGAAACGTCCGCATCGTCCCGGAGAGCAACCGCTCAACCGAGAACGCTCCCAGCCACCGCGTCTTCGTCGGCCGCGCCGAGATCGGCGCAGCCTGGTCCAAGCGCTCGAACGAAGGCCGTGACTATCTGGGCCTCAAGCTCGACGATCCGAGCTTCACCGCCCCGATCTTCGCCAACCTCTTCGACGACGAAGGCGGCGAGGGCTACAGCCTCATCTGGTCCCGCCCGAGCCGCCGCAACGCGGATTGACGCCTGGCTCAGGACTTGCCCCGCCCGATCGTCGGGCGGGGCAAGTCCCCCTCAGGGTGCTCGTTGTTTTGCGAATTGCCGGCTTTACGTGGTGGCGGCTCGACCGCTCTGCAGGTTTCCGCCGATCCGGCCGTATAGACCGTGCGCGCAAGTTGGGTCCGACCGCGACTCACCGAGACTCATGTCTCAGTGTCCTCCACCGCCTCATCGAGAAGGTCGGCAGGTCTCACGCCCAACGCTTCCGACAAATGCCACATCGTCAACAGCGTGACGTTCTGCTGGCCCCGCTCCATGCCGCTCACATAGGCGCGGTCCACACCCATTTTCACGGCGACCGCCTCCTGGCTCAGACCGGCCGCGACGCGATACCTCCTGACGTTGGCTCCAAAAGTTCTGCGAATGTCCATCCGCAGGATAGGAGGCAATCGTGCATTATAGCGCTACGTGTTATAATACACGGCCGCGAAGCCAGCGTGCGATGCCGCCAGTGGGACCGCGCGATGCTTGAAAAGCATCGGGAAAATTTCAGCTATCGGTCTGGTTTGCATTGGCGATGCGGATACGATCAATTAACCAAAGAAGATGGGCGCATCGATGACCGTCATTGCTTTCCAGGACCGCCCGCCCGAAGGCGACCACCTGACGGGCTACGACGAAAGCCATCTTGCTCTCTATATTCGGCTCCTGGACGCTGCCGCCGAGGGTGCCGACTGGCGTGAGGCGGTGCGGATTCTTTTCGGGCTCGATCCCGATCGCGATCCCGGCCGCGCCCGGATGGTTCATGACAGCCATCTCGCCCGCGCCCGCTGGATGACCACCACGGGCTATCGCGAGCTCCTCCGCCCCCGCGTGTCATAAAACAGGACACTCCTCCCGGTTGTGCGAGGCATCACGCCGCGCGGTTTTGGGGGCTTCCGCCGCGCCTTGTCGGCGGCAAGGCTTCGCGTAGGGGGCTACTCAAAGCGCGGACGAGGAGACGCGTATGGCCGAGCCGCCGGATTGGCGATTGCAGACAACCGAACGCGCGCTGAACCGACTGGAGCGGCAAGGGTTCGCATGGGAGTTTCTGCGGCGGAATCCCGACTATCGCAGCGACTATGACCGCCTGCACAGTACGCCGCCGAGTCGGCGAGACGTTTCGTTGCTGAGGAGCGCTCCTCCGCAATGGGGGTTACGCTTTCCTGCTCAACCCCGACCTCTCCGCTCATGAGACCGCGATTTATTGGCGGCCCGAACTAATCCCCAGCGTACTGTTGCTTGAAGCTGCGCCGGCAGTGTTTCGATCGGCGCGACGGCTCGAACAACTCGACCTGACCCACGCCATGCTGCACGCGCAGCCCGGCAGTGGACCAGCGATCCTACTGGCCGATCCCGACGGTGATCATCATCTGGTCGCCAGCGCCATCGACTCCGCCCAGCCGCTCGCCGTGTTGCTGCCGCTCGACGACGACTTCCACATCCGCGCCGAAGCGGCGTTGCGATTCCAGCGCCGTCTGTTCGGACGCGCCGCCGGCCCGCTGCCGCGCGCGCTCGCGCTCACGCCGCGTCACCGTCAACGGCTGGTGCGGATGGTGCGCGCGCTGGACGGCAGATCCTCAGGCGCCACCTACCGCGAAATCGCCGGCGTGCTGTTCGAGTCGCACCAGCAGACCGCCACCGAATGGAAAACGTCGTCCATCCGCGCCCAGACGATCCGCTTGGTCAAGGACGGGCAGACGATGATGCACGGCGGCTATCTCCGCCTGCTTGCAGGCCGCTGACCCGCATTCCCTGGGGTACGCGCACAGAGGGGTCTCACTCCGTCATCCACCCGGACGCCGGTGGTTCGCCATCGTGATCGCTGCTTCGCCATCGCACGCCGACGGCGCGGCCGCAGCTCCGGAGGAGACCATGTCAGCAGCGCGACTCGACCCACCGCCACGCTATCTGCGCACGCCCGAGGCAGCGCGCTTCCTCGGCCTGTCGGGTCGCACGCTCGAGAAACATCGCACCTATGGCACCGGACCGGTGTATCGCAAGCTCGGCGGCCGTATCGTCTACGCCCTCGACGATCTGCAGGCCTGGGCCGATCGCGGCACAAGGCAGTCGACGTCTGATCCGGGCCACGGCGTTGTCCACCCTGCAAAACGGCAGGCGACTCCCGCCGGGGGAATGCCCGTGCGACGCGGCGGCGCGTCATGATCGTCGCGCTCCTCAATCAGAAGGGCGGCGTCGGCAAGACGACGCTCGCGCTGCATCTCGCCGGTGAATGGGCTCGGCGAGGGAAGCGCGTCGTTCTCATCGACGCCGATCCCCAAGGCTCGGCGCTCGACTGGTCGCAGCAGCGAGGGCGCGAAGGCCTGCCGCGCCTGTTTGGTGTCGTCGGTCTGGCGCGAGATACGCTTCATAGCGAAGCGCCGGAACTGGCGCGCGGCGCCGATCATGTGGTGATCGACGGGCCACCGCGCGTCGCCAGCCTGATGCGGTCCGCGCTGCTTGCCGCCGACCTGGTGCTGGTTCCGGTGCAGCCATCGCCTTTCGATGGCTGGGCCTCGGCGGAGATGCTCTCGCTGCTCGGCGAGGCGCGGATCTACCGCCCCCAGCTCGCCGCCCGCTTCGTGCTGAATCGGTGTGGAGCACGCACGGTCATTGCCCGCGAGACGGCCGAGACGCTCGCCGATCACGATCCGCCCGTACTCACCAGCACCGTCGGCCAGCGCGTCACCTTCGCCGACGCGGCGCGCTCCGGCCGGCTGGTCTCCGAAATCAACGGACGCAGCCCCGCCGCGCGCGAAATCGTCGCGCTCTGCGCCGAGATCGGAAGGATCGCGCCATGACGGAGCGATCCCAGAAACGTGCCTTCACTGCACGTCCAGCCGATCCTGAGAGCTGGGTGAAAGCCCCCGATCCGCGCCCTGCGCGCGGCGGCGAAGCCGCCAATTTCACCGCACGCCTCACTATCGACGTCACGCCCGGCATGCGCGGTCAGATCAAAATCGTCGCGTTCCAGCGCGGCGTCACCGTCGCCGACATGCTGCGCGAACTGCTCGCCCGCGAATTTCCCCCAGCCGACGGAGACACGCCATGAACGGCGCTCCTCATTTGCGCCGCGTGCCGCCGGCGCTCCTCTTCGACGGTCTGACCCGCGTCGAGCTGACCTGGATTGAGAAGAAGATCGAATACTGGGTCAGGTTCGGCCAGGACGTCCACGAACAGATTCTTGACCGCCGCCGACGCGTGGTCAGCTTCCCGCCCCATAGCGTCTTCGCCTTTGTCCGCTGGGCGGCCAACGACTTCGGCACGATCATCTCACGCATCGACATCGTGCGCGCGATCTCGCCGGGCGAACCCTATCAGACGCTCCCCTTCGTGCGCCCCGGCGGCGACATTCTGCTGCGGATGGACGGCTGGCCGAAGGTCGAGCGCGTTCTGCAGATCGTCGACGCCATCGAGGCGATCGGCATCAATCCCGCCGAGGTCTCGCCGCATCATTGGCGGCACGTTCACAATCGTCTCGCTGCCGGCCAGGAGCCACGCAGCTACACGGTCGAGCAGCATCGCGCCATCCTTCTGCGCCGCGGGGTCGAGCCATGACCCGCTTTGGCTACGTCATGACGACGTACTTCACCGTGATGCTGATCGGTGGCCTCTCCTTCACCCACATCACGCCCAGGCTGATCTGGAACGCGTCCGCCAGCACCCCGATCGGACTCTATTCGCTCGAGCGGTTGCCACGCCTTGAAGTGACCGATCTCGTCGCCGTAGACGCCCCGGAGCCGCTCGCATCGTTCCTCGCCGAACGTGGCTACGTGCCGCGCGGCGTCCCCCTCATGAAACGTGTCGCCGCTCTTCCCGGGCAGCAGGTCTGCCGTACCGGCGCACACGTCACCGTCGATGGCATCGCGATGGGCGAAGCGCTGACGCACGATCGTCTCGGCCGCGATCTTCCCGTTTGGCAGGGCTGCCAGCGCATCGCCGACGGCGAGATTCTCCTCATGAACTGGTCCGTCGAGGACAGCCTCGACGGTCGCTACTTCGGTCCGATTTCCACCCGCTCGATCATCGGCCGCGCAACACCCGTGTGGACCGATGAAGACGGTAGCGGCCGCTTCGAATGGCGCGCCGCGACGCGGTGAACGACGCGCTTACCCGACCTCACCGCATAGCAAAGGAGTCTTCTCATGCCGCAGATCGGCGAATTCAAGCGCACAAAGAATGGCTACGCCGGCCACATCCGCACGCTCTCGCTCGACGCCGAGATCGTGCTCATCCCCGCTGAGCACACCGACGCCGAGAATGCGCCGGACTATCGTGTTCACCACGGCAGTGATGATGGGCCTGAGATCGGCGCCGGATGGAAGCGGACCGGTGAAAAGGCAGGCGATTATGTCTCCCTGCAGATCGATGATCCCACGTTGGCCCAGCCGATCCGCGCGAACCTGTTCCAATCGACCGAGGACAAATCCGCGTGGAACCTACACTGGAATCGTCCGCCCAAGCGCGGCGAGCGGGACTGAACGGTGTCTGGCCCGCGCCACCAAACTGTCGTCGGGCGGCCAAACGCCGTCCGACTGACAGCCTTCCTTCTCCTTTCCGGCCTGCTCCTCGCCGTGCCGCTCAGCGCCACAGCGAACGCGCAGAATGCACCGGCCACGCGCACGGCGCCGGCCCATCCGTTCGCGGCCTACATTGAGGAGGCCGCACAGCGTTTCGGCATCCCGGCCGCTTGGATTCGCGCCGTCATGCACGCGGAAAGCGCTGGTGATGTACGTGCGGTCTCCTCTGCAGGCGCGATGGGCCTGATGCAGATCATGCCGGATACCTGGGCGGAGCTGCGCGTCCGCCATAGGCTCGGGCGTAATCCTTACGATCCGCGGGACAACATCCTGGCCGGTGCGGCGTACTTGCGCGAGATGTATGATCGCTACGGTTCGCCGGGTTTTCTTGCAGCCTATAACGCGGGACCAGGGCGCTACGAAGAATATCTCGCGGGCCGCCCGTTGCCGGCTGAGACCCGCGCCTATGTGGCCGCATTGGTCCCTTCCTTCGGCGGCGGTGACCTGCCCGGTGCAATCACCGTCGCCGCGGCTGATCCTCGCGCCTGGACTGGCGCGCCGTTGTTCATCACGCGGGCTGACGGCATCACCGCTGTCGATCCAGCGCAGACGGGAAGCCCTCCGGACGAGGCTCCGGCAGCAACTCCGGTGCGCGAGACTTCCGTGATGGCCCCGCAATCTTCGGGCCTGTTCGTGGCGCGTTCGGATGGTGGAGGCCCGCGATGACGGCGCTTCGCACGGATCGCGGTTTGGCGGGCTCCAGCGCATCACGGAGTGCGTGGAGGGGGAAGCAGGGCAACACAACCGCACGATGGCAGGATAAAGGGGCGCGATGTGCGCCTCGGTTCGGTTGTGCTTTTTCAAGGACTTACGCAGCGATTTCGCGAGGTGCGCCTGACCGGCGCAGCCTGCGGCTTCGGCCATTTCATAAGCAAATCAGCGCCATCGCGCGATGTGCGGTCTTGCCGCTATGAGCGACGAGATCGATTTCCGCATCCGGCCAGGCCGCATCCGCTCCAGCCGCGTGCAGCGCGCCAGACCGTTCATCGCGCAAGCACTCGCCGCAGCCCAGCGGGCTGGCGGATCGGTCTCCCGCAAGGGGACGATCGGGCCGGGCCACCGCTCCCGGTTCGGTCGGGGTCAGCGGGCGTCGGTGCAGGCCAACCGGCTCATCACGTCCCGTTCGCGCGGCGCTGTCGTCAAGGCGCGCGTCGTCCGTCACGCCGGACGCGGCGCGCCGCTCGCCACCCATCTCAATTATCTGCGCCGCGAGGGCGTCACCCGGGACGGAGAGAAAGCTAGGCTGTTCGGCCCCGGTGCCGATGACTCTGATCCGAAGGCGTTCGCCGAGCGCTGCGAGGATGACCGGCATCATTTTCGGTTCATCGTATCGCCTGACGACGCGGTGGAGATGACGGATCTCAAGACCTTCGCGCGCGATCTCGTCGGGCAGATGGAGAAAGACCTCGGCACCGAGCTCGATTGGGTCGCCGTCGACCATTGGAACACCGAGCATCCCCACGTCCACCTGATCGTTCGCGGGGTGCGCGAGGATGGCGAGAACCTCGTCATCTCCCGCGACTACATCAAGGAGGGGATGCGGGATCGGGCGCGGGATCTGATCACCCAAGAACTCGGACCGCGCACCGATCATGAAATCCGTCGCACCCTTGAACGCCAGGTCGACGCCGAGCGCTGGACCAACCTTGATCGCCAGCTCGCGCGCGATGGCTATCGCACCGGCGTCATCGACCTCGCGCCGCACCCCAACCGACAGCCCGACGAATTCCACGCCCTCAAGGTCGGGCGCCTTCGCAAGCTGGAATCGCTCGGGCTCGCCGACCAGGTCGGCCCCGGCCAGTGGACTGTGTCGGAGAGTGCCGAGGCGACGTTGCGTGATCTCGGCGAACGCGGCGACATCATCAAGCGCATCCATCGCGGTCTTGCCGAACGCGGCATCGAGCGCGGCGCGGCCGGCTACGTACTAGCCGGCGAAAGCCTTGACGATCCTGTCGTCGGCCGTCTCATGGCTCGCGGCCTCGACGACGAGTTGAAAGGCACGGCTTATGCCGTGGTCGACGGAGTGGACGGGCGGACCCACCACATCAAGCTGCCCGATCTCGACGCCGCCGGTGACAGCGCGCCGGGCTCGATCGTCGAGCTTCGCAGGTTCGACGACGCGAAGGGGCAGCGCCGCGTAGCACTGGCAGTCCGGTCTGACCTCACGATCGATCAGCAGATCACCGCGACGGGAGCTACTTGGCTTGACCGGCAGGCCATTGCCCGCGAGCCGGTTGCGCTCGGCGGCGGAGGCTTCGGTGCCGAGGTGCGCGAGGCCATGGATCACCGTGCCGAGCACTTGATCGGACAAGGCTTGGCCGAGCGTCAGAACCGCGGCGTCAGCTTCAGCCGCAACCTGATCGAGATGCTGCGCCGGCAGGAGCTGGATGCCGTCGGCGCCAAGCTCGCCGCTGAGATCGGCCGCCCATTCAATAAGTCTGGGACTGGTGAGTATGTCGCTGGCGCCTACCAGCGGCGCATCGCGCTCGCCTCCGGTCGCTTCGCGATGATCGACGACGGCATTGGCTTCCAGCTCGTGCCCTGGTCCCCCTCGCTCGAAAAGCAGCTCGGCCGCCATGTCTCCGGCCTCGCCCGGAGCGATGGTGGAATCGATTGGAGCTTCGGCCGCAAGCGGGGGCTGGGCCTGTGAACAGCGCACCTCATCAAGAAAGGACTCCGCTATGTCAGCCACCAAAATCCTCTGGGGCCAAATCCTTGTCGTCTCCCTAATTGTGCTCGCCACCAACTGGGCCGCGACGCAGTGGACGGCATGGCAGCTCGGCTTCCAGCCGCAGCTCGGCCGGCCATGGTTCGAGTTGTTCGGCTGGCCGGTCTATTATCCGCCCGCCTTCTTCTGGTGGTGGTACTTCTACGATGCCTATGCGCCGCACGTTTTCGTCAAGGGCGCCTATATCGCGGCATCGGGCGGCTTTATCGCCATCGCGGTCGCCATCGGCATGTCGGTCTGGCGCGCGCGCGAGGCCAAGAATGTCGAGACCTATGGCTCGGCGCGGTGGGCGCGAGCCGATGAAGTCCAGGCGGCCGGCCTGCTCGGACCCGATGGCGTGGTGCTCGGCAGGTTTGATGGCGCCTATCTTCGTCATGACGGACCTGAGCATGTGCTGTGCTTCGCCCCGACCCGCTCCGGCAAGGGCGTCGGCCTGGTGGTGCCGTCGCTGCTGACCTGGCCCGGCTCCGCCATTGTTCACGACATCAAAGGAGAGAACTGGCAGCTCACCGCCGGCTTCCGCGCGAAGCACGGCCGCGTGCTGCTGTTCGATCCGACCAATGCGAAGTCCTCCGCTTATAACCCGTTGCTCGAAGTCCGGCGCGGCGAATGGGAAGTCCGCGACGTCCAGAACATCGCCGATATCCTGGTCGATCCCGAAGGGAGCCTGGAAAAGCGGAACCATTGGGAAAAGACAAGCCATGCGCTGCTGGTCGGCGCAATCCTGCACGTCCTATATGCCGAGACCGACAAGACGCTCGCCGGCGTCGCCGCCTTCCTGTCCGATCCCAGGCGGCCGATCGAGTCGACGCTCGCCGCCATGATGAAGACCGCCCATCTCGGCGAAGCCGGGCCGCACCCGGTCATCGCATCGGCTGCGCGCGAACTGCTCAACAAATCGGACAATGAGCGATCGGGCGTGCTGTCCACCGCCATGTCGTTCCTCGGGCTCTACCGCGATCCGGTGGTGGCCGAAGTGACTTGCCGCTGCGATTGGCGCATCACCGACATTGCCGGCGGGACGCGACCATCGACCCTCTATCTCGTTGTCCCCCCGTCCGACATCGCGCGCACCAAGCCGCTGATCCGGCTCATCCTCAACCAGATCGGGCGCCGGCTGACCGAGGACCTGCAGGCGAAAGGCGGCCGGCACCGCCTGCTCCTCATGCTCGACGAATTTCCGGCGCTCGGGCGGCTCGACTTCTTCGAATCCGCATTGGCCTTTATGGCTGGCTATGGCCTGAAGAGCTTCCTGATCGCCCAATCGCTGAATCAGATTGAGAAAGCCTACGGGCCGAACAATTCGATTCTCGACAACTGCCATGTCCGCGTCAGCTTCGCCACCAACGACGAACGGACGGCCAAGCGCGTGTCCGATGCGCTGGGAACCGCGACCGAGATGCGCGCGATGCGCAACTATGCCGGACACCGGCTCAGCCCATGGCTTGGCCATTTGATGGTGTCGCGATCGGAGACCGCGCGTCCGCTGCTGACGCCAGGCGAGGTGATGCAGCTCCCGCCCGCCGACGAGATCGTTATGGTCGCCGGCACGCCGCCGATCCGAGCGAAGAAGGCGCGCTACTTCGAGGATCGCCGTTTTCAGGAGCGCGTGCTGCCGTCGCCGGCGCTTGCGAAGCCAGCCGCGGGAAAGCCGGACGATTGGAGCGTCTTGCCATTGCCGTCGCGGCCGCAACTCGATGCAGCCGCGCAGCAGGACGGTACCGGCGACGAGGACTCGACTGGCTCCGAACGGCGTCAGCAACCGGAGCTGACTGCGGTGAAGCCTGTCGAGAGGAAGGCGCCGATCGACAACGAGTTCGACCTCGATGGTCCCGACGACGCCGATGACGACGCTGCGCGCGCAGGTAGGCTGAACCAGGTCATGCAGGGCGTCGCGCGGCAGGTGTCGCTCGATCCCAATGACGGGATGGACCTCTGAGCGAGGCGGTCATGAAGATTCTGAAGAAGCAGCGCCTCTCGGTCTATCTCGATCCGGACATCATGAAGGCGCTCGCCGTTTATGCTGCGCGTCGCGATCAATCGCGATCCCTGGTCGCGGAAGCGGCGATCGCATCCTTCCTGTCGCCCGACGCCGCCGAGCGCCAGGAAGCCGCGACCACCAAGCGATTGGACCAGCTTGACCGGCGCATGACGCGCATGGAACGCGACCTCGGCATTTCCGTGGAAATGCTGGCGGTTTTCGTCCGCCACTGGCTCACCACCAATCCGCCGTTACCGGAGCCAGCCCAGGCAGCCGCACGCGCACAGGCGGGCGAGCGGTACGAAGCCTTCGTCGCAGCACTCGGGCGGCGACTCGCGAAGGGACCGAAAGTGCGTGAGGAGATTTCCGAAGACATCGCAGGTGTCCCCGGCGCGGAATAATCGTCGCTCCGCATCGCAAGAGTTTGTCAGTTCCGCCGTCGCCCTGTCTTTGTACGCCAGAGCACTACGACCCCATCCTGCTTGTTGTCATGACCTGATTTCTGCCTCTTCTACTGATCCCCGATCCAGGGCCGCGTGTTTGCGGTCCCGCGCAGAACGGGGACGACATGGCGGTTTCTCACCAGCAATCAGAGGCGATCCTTCGAGGCGCGCGCATGTTGCGCACGGCCCTCGGCCCCGCCATCGCCGGATTCCTGGAAGACCCGTCGATCGTCGAGGTGATGCTCAATCCCGACGGGCGGCTCTGGATCGACCGGCTGTCCGATGGACTTTCTGATACCGGAGCGCGCCTGTCGCCCGCGGACGGCGAGCGCATCGTCCGCCTCGTGGCGCATCATGTCGGCGCAGAAGTTCATTCCGGTTCACCGCGCGTGTCGGCGGAGCTTCCCGAGACGGGGGAGCGGTTCGAGGGCTTGCTGCCTCCGGTCGTGGCGGCCCCGGCGTTCGCAATCCGCAAGCCTGCCGTCGCCGTCTTCACACTCGCTGACTACGTCGCCGCCGAGATCATGTCGGCCGGACAGGCTGAGATCCTCAGCCGCGCCGTCGCGGACCGGCGCAACATCCTCGTCGCCGGGGGCACCTCCACCGGCAAAACCACGCTCATCAACGCCTTGCTCGCCGAAGTGTCAAAGACCTGCGACCGCGTCGTGCTGATCGAGGACACGCGCGAGCTGCAATGCGCCGCGCCCAACCTAGTCGCCATGCGCACGAAGGATGGCGTCGCATCGCTCTCCGATCTCGTCCGCTCCTCGCTTCGCTTGCGCCCCGATCGCATTCCGATCGGAGAGGTGCGCGGCGCCGAGGCGCTGGATTTGCTCAAGGCCTGGGGGACGGGCCACCCGGGCGGCATCGGCACGATCCACGCCGGCACCGCGCTCGGCGCGCTGCGCCGCCTCGAGCAGCTCATTCAGGAAGCCGTCATCACCGTCCCGCGCGCGCTGATCGCCGAGACCATCGATCTCGTCGCCGTGCTCAGCGGCCGCGGCTCGACCCGTCGCCTCGCCGAACTCGCCCGCGTCAAGGGCCTCCAGTCTGACGGCGACTACCGCGTCATCCCCGCAACCCAACCTGCTTCAGGAGATTCCGCATGATCCTCTATGCCTTACGTATTCGCCGTCAAATCGTGACCGCCGCGTCCGTCGCCGTCGTCAGCATGATGCTGGCCCCAGCAGCCCATGCCTCCGGCTCTTCGATGCCGTGGGAAGCGCCGCTGCAGTCCATTCTCGAATCCATCGAGGGACCTGTGGCCAAGATCATCGCCGTGATGATCATCATCATCACAGGTCTGACACTTGCCTTCGGCGACACATCAGGCGGCGCGCGGAAGCTGATCCAGATCGTCTTCGGGCTCAGCATCGCTTTCGCCGCGTCAAGCTTCTTCCTGTCGTTCTTCTCATTCGGCGGCGGAGCGCTCGTCTGATGGCGAGCCTGATCGACAGCGCTGGCGACGTGCCAGGCTATGCCGTCCCGGTCCATCGCGCCCTCACCGAGCACATCCTGCTCGGCGGCGCGCCGCGCTCGATCGCTATCCTTAACGGCACGCTGGCGGCGGCGCTCGGCCTTGGCCTGCGCCTCTGGCTGGTCGGCCTCGGGCTCTGGGCGATCGGGCATTTCGCGGCGGTGTGGGCGGCCAAACGCGATCCGCAGTTCGTCGACGTGGTGCGCCGCCACCTGCGCATCCCCGGCTTCTTAGGCGCGTGAGGTCCCAATGATGAACCTCGCCGAATATCGCCGGACCTCAACCCGCCTCGCCGATTTCCTGCCCTGGGCTGCGCTCGCGGGCGAGGGCATCGTCCTCAATAAGGACGGCAGCTTCCAGCGCACCGCCAGGTTTCGTGGTCCCGACCTGGATTCCGCGGTGCCGGCCGAACTCGTGGCCGTCGCCGGCCGGCTCAACAACGCCTTCCGCCGCCTTGGGTCGGGCTGGGCGATTTTCGTCGAAGCACAGCGCCATGGCGCCGGCGCCTATCCGCTGAGCCGCTTTCCCGAGGCGGCGTCGGCGCTGGTCGACGCCGAGCGCAAGGCCGACTTCGAGGAAGAGGCGTCGCACTTCGAGTCCAGCTACTTCCTGACCTTCGTCTACCTGCCGCCGGCCGAAGACGCCGCCCGCGCCGAGAGCTGGCTCTATGAAGGCAAAGCGGACAACAGTCTCGACCCGCATGAGGTACTGCGCGGCTTCGCCGATCGTACCGACCGCGTGCTCCAGCTCATCGAGACCTTCATGCCGGAATGCGCCTGGCTCGATGACGGCGAGACGCTGACTTATCTGCATTCGACCGTCTCGACCAAGCGCCACCGCGTGCGGGTGCCCGAGACGCCGATGTATCTCGACGCGCTGCTAGCCGACCAGCCGCTCACGGGCGGGCTTGAGCCGCGCCTGGGCGACGCGCATCTGCGCATCCTGACCATCGTCGGCTTTCCGACCGCGACTACGCCCGGGCTGCTCGACGATTTAAACCGGCTCGCCTTTCCGTATCGCTGGTCGACGCGCGCGATCCTGCTCGACAAGACCGACGCCACCAGGCTGCTCACCAGGATCCGCCGGCAATGGTTCGCCAAGCGCAAGAGCATCATGGCGATCCTGAAGGAGGTGATGACCAACGAGGCGTCGGTGCTCGTCGACACCGATGCGGCGAACAAGGCGGCCGATGCCGACCTCGCGCTGCAGGAGCTCGGCGCCGACTATGCCGGTCAGGCCTATGTCACCGCGACGGTCGCCGTCTGGGACGCCGACCCTCGCATCGCGGCCGAGAAGCTGCGCCTGGTCGAGAAGATCGTTCAGGGCCGCGACTTCACCGCGATGGCCGAGACGATCAACGCCGCCGACGCCTGGCTTGGCTCGCTGCCGGGCCATGTCTACGCCAACGTCCGGCAGCCGCCGATCTCGACGCTCAATCTCGCCCACATGATTCCGCTGTCGGCGGTGTGGGCGGGGCCGGAACGGGACGAGCATTTTGGTGAGCCCCCCTTGCTTTACGGCAGGACCGAAGGCTCGACCCCGTTCCGGTTTTCCCTTCATGTCGGCGATGTCGGCCACACGCTTGTCGTCGGACCGACCGGCGCCGGAAAATCCGTGCTCCTGGCGCTGATGGCGCTGCAGTTCCGGCGCTATCCCGGTTCACAGGTCTTCGCCTTCGACTTCGGGGGAAGCATCCGCGCGGCGGCGCTCGCCATGGGCGGAGACTGGCACGATCTCGGCGGCGGCCTGACCGAAGGCGCAACTGACAGCGTTTCGCTGCAGCCGCTCGCCGGCATCCACCACGTGCCGGAACGCGCGTGGGCCGCGGATTGGATCGTCGCGATCCTGCAGCGCGAGGGCGTGACGATCGCGCCGGAGGTGAAGGAATATATCTGGACGGCGCTGACCTCGCTGGCAAGCGCGCCCGTCGGCGAGCGCACCCTGACCGGACTCGCCGTCCTCCTTCAATCGAACGATCTCAAACAGGCGCTGCGGCCCTATTGCGTCGGGGGCGCCTATGGCCGGCTGCTCGACGCTGAGAGCGAGCATCTTGGCGAAGCCGTTGTGCAGGCGTTCGAGACCGAGGGCCTGATCGGCACCGCCGCCACGCCCGCTGTCCTCGCTTATCTCTTCCACCGCATCGAGGACCGCCTCGACGGCAGCCCAACGCTGCTCATCGTCGACGAAGGCTGGCTGGCGCTCGATGACGAGGATTTCGCCGGCCAGCTCCGCGAGTGGCTGAAGACGCTCCGCAAGAAGAACGCGTCCGTCGTCTTCGCCACCCAATCGCTCTCCGACATCGACAGTTCCGCTATTGCGCCGGCCATTGTCGAGAGCTGCCAGACGCGGCTGCTGTTACCGAACGAGCGCGCGATCGAACCGCAGATCACCGCGATCTACCGCCGCTTCGGGCTCAACGATCGCCAGATCGAGATCCTCGCCCGCGCGATGCCGAAGCGCGACTACTACTGCAAATCCCGCCGGGGCAACCGACTCTTCGAACTCGGTCTGTCCGACGTGGCGTTGGCACTCTGCGCCGCCTCCTCAAAAGCCGATCAGGCCGCGATCGAGCGCGTCATCGCAGAGCACGGCCGCGAAGGTTTCCTGCCGGCCTGGCTGCGTCTGCGCGGCGTCGCCTGGGCCGCCGACCTCATCCCCAACCTCAATAACCTGGAGACCCAGCCATGATCTTCCGTCGCTCACGCGCGGCGCTTCTTGCCGCGTCGATCCTTTCCGTCCCCGTGGCGATGTCGCCCCTGATGGTCCAGCCCGCGTCCGCGCAATGGATCGTCTACGACCCGACGAACTACGTGCAGAATGTTCTCTCCGCCGCTCGTGCCCTGGAGCAGATCAACAACCAGATCACCTCGCTTCAGAATGAAGCGACGATGCTGATCAACCAGGCGCGAAACCTCGCGAGCCTGCCTTACTCTTCGCTTCAACGCCTGCAACAGTCCGTGCAGCGGACGCAGCAACTCCTCGGCCAGGCGCAGCGCATCGCCTACGACGTCCAGCAGATCGACCAGGCCTTCACCTCCACCTACGGCAATGCGTCGATGTCTGCCTCCGATCAGCAGCTCGTCGCGCAGGCGCGCGAGCGCTGGCAGAACACGGTCGGCGGCTTGCAGGACGCTATGCGGGTGCAGGCCGGCGTCGTCGGCAACATCGACACCAATCGCGCCGAGATGTCGGCGCTCGTCGGCCAAAGCCAGGGAGCGACCGGCGCCTTGCAGGCGGCGCAGGCCGGAAATCAGCTTCTCGCGCTTCAGGCCCAGCAGCTCGCCGACCTCACGGCCGTCGTCGCTGCGAACGGACGGGCGCAAGCGCTGACCGAAGCGGATCGTGCGGCGGCTGCCGAGCAGGGTCGCGAGCAACGCCGCCGCTTCCTGACGCCCGGCGTCGGCTATCAGCCGGGCAACGCCCGCATGTTTCCGAATGACAACTAAGGCCCCTGAAGAGGATCGTGTCATGGACGGCAAGCTCATGGCGCGCCTTGGCGCCGTCGTCTTCGTCGCCGTCGCCATCGCTGCGACGGCGATCGAGATGACCCGGAAAGAGGAAGAACCGCCCGCCCAGGCGTCGCGACCAAGCGAAGACACGCCGGTGGATCCTCTGCGCGAAGCGCAGCGGCGGTGCCAACTGCTTGGCGAGGCCGCCGTGCGCGATGCCGAATGCCTGCGAACCTGGGCCGAAACACGCGACCGATTCCTCGGCATTGCGCCCGCACCAACGCGGACGCCGCCGCAGCATGACGACGGGCGGTGATCCATGGGCGGCACCGGCGTCATCGACCAATTCCTAGAGGTCTTCACCCGCTACATCGACAGCGGTTTCGGCCTGCTCGGCGGCGAGGTGGCGTTCATAGCCACGACGCTGATCGTCATCGACGTGACGTTGGCCGCCCTGTTTTGGAGCTGGGGCGCCGACGACGACATCATGGCGCGACTGGTCAAGAAGACGCTGTTCGTCGGCGTCTTCGCCTACATCATCGGCAACTGGAACAATCTTGCACGCATCGTCTTTGAGAGCTTCGCCGGGCTCGGCCTGAAAGCTTCGGGCACGGGGTTCACCGTCGAAGATCTCATGCGCCCCGGCCGTGTTGCGCAGACCGGGCTCGACGCCGGTCGGCCGCTGCTCGATTCCATCTCGAATCTGATGGGCTGGATCGCCTTCTTCGAGAATTTCATCCAGATCGTCTGCCTGCTGTTCGCCTGGGTTCTGGTGCTGCTTGCCTTCTTCATTCTCGCCGTCCAGCTCTTCGTTACCCTGATCGAGTTCAAGCTGACGACGCTCGCCGGCTTCGTGCTGATCCCGTTCGGGCTGTTCGGCAAATCGGCGTTCATGGCCGAACGCGTTCTCGGCAACGTCATCTCAAGCGGCATCAAGGTGCTGGTCCTCGCCGTCATCATCGGCATCGGCTCAACCTTGTTCTCCCAGTTCACCGCCGGCTTCGGCACTGAGGCGCCGACGATCGATCAGGCGATGGCGATCGTGCTCGCCGCGCTCTCGCTGCTCGGACTCGGGATCTTCGGCCCTGGCATCGCCAACGGCCTCGTCTCCGGCGGTCCGCAGCTCGGCGCCGGCGCGGCGGTCGGAACCGGGCTCGCCGCGGGCGGGGCTCTGGTCGCGGCCGGCGCGGCTGGTGGAATGGCCCTGCGCGGCGGCGCCGCTGCGCTTTCCGGAACTGCCGCTGCCGCTCGAGGGGGAGCGGCCCTGGCCGGTGGCGCCTCGACGGCCTACAGCCTCGGCGCTGCCGGCCAGTCGGGCGCGTCCGCCGTCGGGTCCGGACTCGGTGGCGTTGCTCGCGCCGCTGGCGCGGCCGCCACCTCACCGCTGCGCCGCACGGCCTCCAAGGCAGCAGACAGCATGAAGTCGAGCTTCTCAGAAGGCGCCAAATCCGCGTTCGCGGCGACCGGCGGCACATCGACCATGGGTTCGGTCGGCGCGAGCGCGTCCGAGGCTGCGCCGTCCGCGGCGGCTGACGGGCCGCCGGCGTGGGCCCAGCGGATGAAGCGCTCTCAGGCCTTGAGCCACGGTGTGACCGCGGCCGCCCATGCCGTGCGCAGCGGCGACAGCCACGGCGGCGGCTCTTCCATCAATCTCTCCGGAGGCGACCGCTGATGTTCAAACGACCTTCTACTCACTACGGCAAAGCGCCAGAACCCGAGACACCTTATCAGCGCGCCGCCCAGGTCTGGGACGAGCGCATCGGCACCGCGCGCGTCCAGGCGAAGAACTGGCGCTTCATGGCGTTCGGTTCGCTGCTTCTGTCCGCCAGCTTCGCGGCGGCGCTGGTCTGGCAATCGGCCCGCGGCACGATCGTGCCCTGGGTCGTGCAGGTCGACAAGCTCGGCCAGGCGCAGGCCGTGGCGCCAGCGGTCGCCGATTATCGCCCGACCGATCCCCAGATCGCCTTTCATCTCGCGCGCTTCATCGAGCAGGTCCGCTCGATTCCGTCCGACGCCATCATCGTCCGGCAGAATTGGCTACGCGCATACGATTTCACGACCGATCGCGGCGCGATGGCGCTCAACGACTACGCGCGGTCGAACGACCCTTTCGCCAAGGTCGGTCGACAGCAGATCGCTGTCGACGTCTCCAGCGTTATCCGGGCGTCGCCCGACAGCTTCCGCGTCGCCTGGGTCGAACGCCGCTACGAGAACGGCCAGCTCGCCGAGACGACCCGTTGGACCGCCATCCTCACCATCGTCGTGCAGGTGCCTCGCAACGCCGATCGGCTGCGCGCCAACCCGCTCGGAATCTACGTCAATGCCATCAACTGGTCACGGGAGCTTGGGCAATGAAGCCGTCTATCCGTAAAGCTGGAAACCCGGCTTCTCGCACTTCCGCATTTGCGGTTCTCCTCCTGTGGACATCGGCGCTCGCCGGCTGCGCCACAGCGAACAGGCCGCCGGAGATCTCTTATGATGATGCGGTGCCGGCGGCCCTGAGCGCCGATCCTCCTGCTCCCGTGCGGGTGGTCGAGCTGCCGCGACCTCTGCCGCTTCCTGGTCAGATGAAGCCTGTCGAACCATCCCGCGGCACACCCGAACCCACCGATCCGACCGCGCGCGTCAATCAGGCCAACGCCGCCGCGCGCGTGCAGCCGGTCCGCGACGGCTTCATCAACGCCATGCAGGTGTATCCCTATACGGGCGGCGCGCTCTATCAGGTCTACACCGCGGTCGGCCAGATCACCGACATCGCGCTTCAGCCGGGCGAGCAACTGGTCGGCTCCGGGCCGGTCGCTGCCGGCGACACTGTTCGCTGGATTATCGGCGACACGGTGAGCGGCTCGGGCGCGACCAGCCAAGTCCACATCCTGGTGAAGCCGACCCGCGCCGAGCTGATGACCAATCTCATCATCAACACCAATCTGCGCACCTACCACATGGAGCTGCGCTCGACCGAACGCACCTATATGGCGTCGGTGTCCTGGCAGTATCCGCAGGACCAGCTCATCGCCCTGCGGCGCCAGAACGCACAAGCCGAGGCCGCCAGCCCGGTCGCCACCGGCATCGACCTCGCCAACATCAACTTCCGATATGCGATCGAAGGCGACCGTGCGCCGTGGCGACCACTGCGCGCCTACGATGACGGCCGGCAGGTCTTCATCGAGTTCCCACGCGGGATCGGCCAGGGCGAGATGCCGCCGCTGTTCGTCGTCGGTCCAGAGGGCAACACCTCCGAGCTCGTGAATTACCGCGTCCGCGCCAACTACATGATCGTCGACCGGCTGTTCGCCGCCGCCGAGCTGCGCTTCGGCGCCGGCGACCGCCAGAAGCGCGTCCGGATCGTCCGCACCGATGGGAGGCCGGCGTCGTGAGTGAGCCCGAACCCCGGAAAGAGGAAGACGAGGCACCGCTGACCGGGTCGGCCAGCGATGCGGCCGCCCCGATGCGGCTGCGTGCCGAAGCGCCGCGCGTTACGCGGCTCTCACGCAAGGTGCTGGCCGGCATCGGTCTCGTCGCGAGCGTGGGCATTGGCGGCGCGCTCATCTATGCGCTCCAATCACGCGACGGCGGCAAGTCCGCCGAAGAACTCTATTCGACCGACAATCGCTCGACCGCTGACGGCCTTGCCGGATTGCCGCGCGATTACAGCAGTGTTCCCCAATTGGGTCCGCCGCTTCCCGGCGACCTTGGGCGACCCATCCTAGGCGCACAAAATCGTGGCCAGCCGTTGCCGAACCAGCCCAATCCCGGCCTCAGCGCGGAGGAGCAACGGCGCCTGCAGGAGATCGAAACGGCCCGCGTCAGCAGGCTTTTCAGCGGTACCGAGAATCGGCCTATGGCTTCGACGAGCCCCGGCGGCGCGACGATCGCGCCGCCACCGGCGCCGGACCTCACTGGCCTCGGCCTCGCGCCGCCACCCGCCACGCCATCGGCCCAGGATCGGCAGCTCGCATTCCTCAATGCGGCCGCCGATCGGCGCACAGTCGCGCCGGATCGCGTCGCCGCGCCCGCGTCGCCTTACATCCTTCAGGCAGGCGCCGTGATCGCAGCGGCGCTCATCACGGGCATCCACTCGGATCTTCCAGGCCAGATCACGGCGCAGGTGACGGAGAATATCTACGACAGCCCAACGGGCCGCGTTCTTCTGGTGCCCCAAGGCACACGCGTGATCGGTCAATACAACAACAGCGTTCAGTTCGGTCAGAGCCGCGTACTCTTGGTCTGGAACCGGCTGATCTTCCCGAACGGACGCTCCGTTGTGCTCGAGCGTCAGCCGGGCGCAGACGTCGAGGGCTATGCGGGCCTTAAAGATGGCGTCGATTACCATTGGTGGGATCTCGCGAAGGCGGCGGGCCTCTCGACACTGCTGAGCGTCGGCGCCGAGCTTGCCACCAATGACGACAACCGCCTGATCCAAGCGATCCGAAACGGCGGGCAGGACACCATTAATGATGCGGGCCAGCAGATCGTGCGCCGCCAGCTCAACGTCGCGCCGACGCTCACGATCCGGCCGGGCTTCCTCGTGCGCGTGATCGTTACGCGTGACCTGGTGCTCGAACCCTATGGAGGCTAACCGATGGGCAAGCTAAAGCTCGGACCGCTCGAAGACGACAAGCCCGTAAAGATTTCGGTGGAGCTGCCCGCTGCTCTCCACCGCGATCTCCTTGCCTATGCGGAGATCCTGGGCCGCGAGACTGGGCAAGATGTTGAGCCCGCCAAACTGGTCGCGCCGATGGTCGCGCGCTTCATGGCGACGGATCGCGGGTTTGCGAAGATGCGCCAGGGTTCCCGCCCGCGACCGGCGGGCAGCGTTCCTCCAAAAGGCGAATGAAGTTTCGGAGCGCCGGATTCTCGTTGCCGTCTCGCCAATAGGCGCGATAGCCGATCCGGGTCGAGCCGTTGCCGTCGCGCGCTTCGCGGTAGACGACCCCGGCATAGCTGGCGCCCATGCAGGCCTCACACATCAAGCTGACGCCGCGACCGGTGCCGACCAGGCTCTTGATATTCTCGGGACTGACATCATGCCGAACGACGTCAGGCAGGTCGCCGGGCGAAGACAGCTTTGCCACGAGTATGTCTTGGATCTCCGGGCCGGGATCGCGCTCGCTCAGCAAGAAGCGTTCGCGTTTCAGGTCCGTCCAATAGATAATCTCGTTCGCGGCCAGCGGATGGTCCTCGGGTAAAGCGACGATGACGCGCTCACTCCACAAGACCATCGAACGATTGCAATCCGAGGCGGGCTCCCCTGTGACGACAGCAATATCAATGGTGCCAATCTGAATTCCATCAAACAAGCGCGAACGTGATCCTTCGATTGTGCTTATCTCGACCTGAGGAAAGCGGCGCCCGTACTCGATGAGACTCGCCCTGAGATTGCCGGCCGAGAGAGAGGTGTAGAAGCCGACTGTTAGATATCCGGCCTCGCCGCGGCCGACGGCCTTGGTTCCATCAATTACAATCTGCAATTCATCGAGAACCCGCCTAACACCGCAAAGAAAATCCCGGCCTGCCGCGGTCGGCTCCACTCCGCCATTGGTCCGCTCGAACAACTTGATCCCAAGTTGCTCCTCCAGATGCTTGACCCTTCGACTGAGATTCGACTGTTTGAGGCCGAGCAAATCCGCCGCTTTGCGAAAGCTGCCACAGCGTTCTGCCGTTTCGGCATAACGGAGATGCTTGAACTCAATAGCCATAGTTACCGCGCGCACCGGTTAAGCGCCGAACTGACAATTGGCGTCTTGTTGAGATTTCCGCCTGGACATGAAGCATGATCAAAACGGACGTCGAGGATTGCGCAGCGCCTGGTCGATGACTGCTTGCGATCTCGCTCTTAAGAGCAAACCTAGGATCTCCAGATCATTCAGAAGGTGCACCGGGTCCTGATGTAGGGCCGTCCGCAACGCGCCCTTAAGCCACCCGCTCATGCCTGGGTGCGCCAATACCCATTCGATCTGTCGCTCAGCCTCGCTCAGCTCATCACCGGACAGCTCGGATATGCCCATTCGAACCTCCTTTCCCCGGTCCATGCGTCACGGGTTGCAGTCGCTGCATTGCCCAGGATCCGCGGTTGTTGGTGGCACCAAATTCTCGATCCGGTGGCCACAGGCCGAGCACGACAGCACCTCCGCCCTGATCGCCAAGGTCGGCCCGCCGCACCATGAACAAGGCAGACCGGCGAGGCGTTCGGTCACGGCGAACCCGGGCGCTGCGCAAACTGGACACGGGCTGCGGAACCGGCGGACCAGATCGAGGGTCGCGCGCTTGATGGCGCGCATGCGCGTCGGATTACGATGCGCGCGCATGTCGGTCTCGACAAAAGCGGCGCCGCACATCCCGATGACCTTCGTCACGGCGTATTCGAGGTCTTCCGTGTTCCGGATATCCTTGATCAGGGCGCGGGCCGGCGCCGGCTGGCCGTCGATGACGCCCATGACGATCACGCCGTGCTCAGGGAACTGCGCGCGCTCCGCGAAAGCGCGTGCCGCACCCACGTCCGACACAACCGCATGGCTGAAGTTCGTGGTCGGACTCGCATGATGCCCGATCAGTTCGAGGCCGGAGGCGCGGTCGGCGAGAACGACGATTTCACGGGCAAGCGGGAGGAATGGAATATACGGGTGCGGACCGAAAGTGCCTTCGCTGGCCAACGCCACCTGGGCATCGGGCGTGTCCGCGAACGCTGCCGCGATCTTGGCCCGCGCCGCATCGAGCTGCGAGCCGGTCCGCTCGACGTCCCGGCTGAAGGTGCCGAAGCGGTCGGTATCGATGCCATTGCTCACCCTGACCCGCAGGCCAAGCGCGCGCTCCAGCAACGGCGCGATCACCCGCTCCTTGGCGTGCATCGTCGCGAGCACCGCCAGTTCGTGGTCGTAGGGGCGTGGAGCAGCCGACATGGCTAGAAATACCCCTCGCGCTTTTTCTGTTCGAGCGAGCCGCCGTCCTCGCCGTCGCTGATCCGGCCCTGCCGTTCCGACCCGGTCGCCGCCATCGTCTCCTGCACGACGGAGCGGAGGTCCGCCGCTTCGGATTCGACCGCAGCCGTTACCGGCCAGCAGCCAAGCGTCCGAAAACGCACAGTCTTGGTTTGGACGGTTTCGCCGGCCAGCAGCCGGATGCGGGGTTCGTCATCGACGACGATCAGCCCGCCGCCCCTCTCGACAACCGGCCGGGGCGCGGCGAAATACAGCGGCGCCAGCGCGATGTCATGGACGAGCGCATAGGTCCAGACGTCCGTCTCGGTCCAGTTCGACAGCGGGAATACCCGCGCCGACTGATCCTTGCCGAGCCGGGTGTTGTAGAGATTCCAGAGCTCGGGCCGCTGTTGGCGCGGATCCCAGACATGGCCGGCGCTCCGAACTGAAAATACCCGCTCCTTGGCCCGCGACTTCTCTTCGTCGCGGCGCGCCCCGCCGAAGATAAAGTCATAGCCGCCCTGGTCGAGCGCGGCTTTGAGCGGCTCGGTGCGCATCTCCAGCGTATAGCGGTCGCCATGATCGAAGGGGTTGAGGCCGGCGGCGCGACCCGCCTCGTTGGCATGGACGATCAGCACGAACCCATGCTCGCGCGCGAAGCCGTCGCGGAAGTCGAGCAGCGACCGGAACTCCCAGGTGGAGTCGATGTGGAGCAGCGGGAACGGAGGCCTTCCTGGGAAGAACGCGCGCAAGGCGAGGTGGGCGAGCACGGTCGAGTCCTTGCCGGCCGAGAACAGCATCACCGGCTTGCGCGCTTCGGCGACGGCTTCTCGCAGGATGTGGATCGCCTCCGATTCCAGTCGAGCGAGGTGGGACAGCCTTGCGGTCATGCGGCGGCTTCCCATTGAAGACCGCCGACGTAGCGGCGGATCATCCGGCCTTCGTCGGCAAGAACGAAGAGGTGAACCCAGCCGTTATCGACGAGATGACGAACGCTCGCGTGCTTCTCGATGACGCCGTTGATCGCGTCCTCGGGGGCTGCGATGAAGACGTTGAGCCGCAGCGGCTCGTGCACGAAGCGCTCACCGTCGTGAACCGACTGCCACGGCAATCCCACCTTGAGGTCGCCGGAATTGCCCTCCAGCACCCCCAGCTGCCCGACCACATTGTGCAGCACCTTGTTGCCGCTGCCGAAGGCGCGGTTGTTCACCGTCGAGCCGTAATATTGCAGGTTGATCCAGCTCGCGACGACCATCGGCGCGGTCATGATCAGCTCGAGCACGCCGAACCCGTCGTCCTTGCGCCAGTCATAGTCGTGCAGGAAGGCGCGACCGCCGAGATCGAGCCCGCGCGTCCGTGACCGCGGCGCGGCGATGAAGGCGGCGTTGCCCGCGAGCCCCCATTCGGGACGGACCTGCGCCCAGTCGCGGCTACGCGCCTTCACCGCACGATCAACGTCCCTGGTCTTGTCGATTCCGAGCCCCAGCGCGCGTTCGGCGCGCGCCAGCGACGAAGCCTTCGCCAGCGCCCTGCGCAGAGCGGCGAGATCGGCGGCGTGGGACGCGGGGAGATCGTCCGCGTCGAAGATGCGGACCTCGTCGGTTGTGGTGTCGTGCAGGCAGCCCAGGAACCAGGTGTCCTCGGGGATATCGATTCCCTTGCCGGCGAGACCTCTGCGCACGCCCGGATCGTTGAGGATGGCGGCGGCGACCCGTGCGTTCGCCTCGCCGGTGTGGCCGCCGCACGCGCCGCAATCGAGCCCCGAGGCATGGGGATTGTTGACGGTCGTGCTGCCGTGCCCGGTGAGCAGGACCAGGCGCGCAAAGTCTTGCGTCATCGACATCGCGCGCAGGACGGCCTCGGCCATGGCGACACGCTGCGCGTCGTCGAAGCCGGTGAGCCGGCCAGCCACCGCGCGGGGATCCAGACGCGGGCCCACCCGATCGATGACGCTCTCGTCGAGGCCATCGGTATTGGGGTCGCTGACCGTCCGGGTCAGGCGCGCGCTGTCGCCGACGAGCTTGCCGGCGAACAGCAACCCCGCCGTCTCGACATAGGTGAAGGAAGACACCGCCGAGAGCTTGAACGCCTTCCACGCCTTCGCCGCGCGGCGGCGCAGCAGGCGCCGGTTGAGGATCTCCGCCTCCTCGGGCTCGGAAGCGCCGGCGACCGCCTCGCAGACGACGAAGGCGGGCTTCAGCAGCACCGGGCATTGCGCGCCGCCGGTGTCGCGGCCGATCGGCACATATTCGATTGGGAAGCCGAAGAAGCCGGCGAAGCCGATCGTCTCGGCGTCGGGGCAGACCGTCTCGAGCGCGCGCCGATAGACCTCGGAGCGCACGTCGATGCAGAACGCCGCCTGGAACGCCTTGCGCACAGCCTTTGAGGGCACGGGGGATGCGAGGTGCTGCCCGAGCCGCGCCAGTAACTGGCGCTGATACCCGGCCTCATAGGCTTCGTGCAGCATCAGATCGACGACCAGCTCCGGATCGTCGCCAAGGCGCTCGTCCTCCGGCAGCGCGGTGGCCTCTGCCATCGCCTTCGACCATGCCGCCCTAAAATCCGGGTCGGCGCGTTCGAGGAACAGCGCATAGCCCCACACCACCCGGATCGCCAGCAGCTGCACCAGCGTGTCGTCATCGCGCCCGTAGAGCGCGTTGTCCCGGACGCGGTAGCGCGCATAAGCGGCCCAGCCGCCGATATCGATCAGCGCGCGGTGCAGATAATCCTCGACCGCGCGCTCGGGGATGCCGAGCGCGCTGACGACCGCGGCGATCGCCTCGCGGGGGTCGTCCGGCATGGCCGCGACGGCCTTGCGGAAACCCTTGATCCCCATCGTTTCGGGGTTGCGGTCGAAGCGCATCGCCGCGCGCCAGGCAGCGTAGGGCGGCAGCACCCGCGACGGCAGTTTCCAGGCGGCCTGACCTTCGTCGAAATAGGCGGCGCACCACTTCGAGATCTCGTCGATCATGAAGGCCGTGCGCGAGGCCTGACGGTCCCCAGCCGCTAGGCCGTCGAGAACCTCGGCGACGGTCGCGACCACCGCCGTCGGCCTCTTTGTCACCCGATCTCGCGTGGCTGACTGGCGCAGCGCGGCGGCATCGCTCGCCAGCGCCGCATGACCGGACGTCGCGGCGATCGCCGCCTCCAGATCGCGATCCTCGATCCTTCCGGCCGCCAGCGCTTCGCGGTAGAATGTACGCGGCATCAGCATGTCGACGCCGGCGACCCGGCGCAGCGTCGCGCACGTCGCCGAAAAGCTCTGGTCGCTGAAGCCGAGAAACGGATTGACCGCGACGAAGTGCTTGAGCGGCCAAAGCGGCGCGATCTTATTGCACGCCCGGTCGATGGCGGCGTCGATCGCCGGGCGTGGCGGGTTGGCCAATGGCTCCGCATCTTGCGCCCGTCTCGGCGGGTCGATCGCGACGGCGACGGCATGGCTCATGAGGGAACTCCGCTGACAGGGGTCGAAGGAACGATCGCGGGGGGCGGCGGCGGGCTTGGCCAGAACCGCAGCACCAGCCGGTTGGCGAGCGTGTTGACGTAGAGGCCGTTGGCAAGGTGGACGTAGGCCGCCTGCCAGCGCGGCGCGTCCGCCTTGCCCGGCAAGACGCTCTGGAAGACGGTCACCGCCGCGAACGCTAGGACGACCAGGACGACGATGACGAGGTCGAGGGGGCCGCGAAGCGCCTGCACCGGGGGCAAGGACCCGGCGAGCACATGCTCCACCGCCCACTGGAGTCCGAAATAGGCGAGCGACACCACGAGTGCGAGCGCGACCGTCCGGCCGACGACATAGAGACTCGGCCGTTCGTCGAAGGCCTGGGTGATGAGGTGCGCGAGACCCAGCATTACCACCGCGCCGAGCGCGAACACGCCGGGTTGCGCGGTGATCGTCGCGCCGAACAGCGTCCCCACGACCAAAGCCGCGGCCAGGACCAGGCCGACGATCATCGCCATCCGGGCCGGGTGCGGCTGACCGCCGGGGCTCGGCGACCACGACGCCCGCGCCAGGTCGATGACGCTGCCCGACGAGAGGAAGGCGTGAGCCTTGTAGAGCGAGTGGGCGACGATGTGCAGCAGCGCGGCGGCGAACGCGCCGAGGCCGCATTGCAGCATCATGAAGCCCATCTGGGCGATGGTCGAATAGGCCAGCGAAACCTTGACGCTGGTCTGGGTTAGCATGACGACCGACCCGAACAGCGCGGTGACGCCGCCAACGATGACCAAGATTTCCATCGATGGCGACGAGAGCGAGATGACGCCGGCGAAACGCAGCACGAGGAAGCCGCCAGCGTTGATCACGCCGGCGTGGAGGAGCGCCGACACAGGCGTCGGTGTCTCCATCACCTCGGTGAGCCAGCCATGCAGCGGGAACTGCGCCGACTTGAGCAGCGCTGCGATCACCAGGAACACCGCGACCGCGTGGATCGCAGCGGGAATGTCTCCGCCGACGCGCATCGCCTCCGCGCCCGCGAAGAGGACCGCATAGTCGAGACTGCCGAAAGCCTGATGGAGCAGCACCGTCGCCGCGATCAGGCAGAGATCGCCGAGCCGGCTCGCGAGGAATTTCTTGCGAGCCGCGAGCACCGCTGCCTGACGCTCCGGATAGAACAACAGCAGCTTGTTGAGCCCGAGGCTGGTCGCGATCCAGGCCAGCGCGAATTGGAACAGATTGCCCGAGATGATCAGCAGCAGCACCGCCGCGAGCGTCAGACACAGCCACTTCGTGAAGCGGGCCTGCCCGCGGTCGCCGTCCAGATAATTGCGGCTATACAGGACGACGATCAGGCCGACGAAGGCGACCAGCGCGAACATGATCGCCGCCAAGGTATCGACGTAGAATCCCAGGCCGACACCGGCGACCCCGACCGTGCCGGTCACCAGGGGGCTATTGACCGCGACGCAGACACCCGCGGCGACGGCCAGCGCCAGGGCGAAGCCGGCGATCCAGGCGGCGCCGCCGCCGACCCGTCGCTGACCCGACTTGACGCTCCCGGTCGCCATTCCGGCGACGGCGAGCGCGAATGGTCCGAGAGCGAGGCACCAGGTCAGGTTCGGCGTCATGGTCGTCTCCAGCGAGAAGCGACCTATCAATTACCGCCACGTGCGGGTTCTTAATAATACAAAGATTGCAGCACTTAGTTCGTTTCTGTAAAACCATGCGATGGCAACCCTCAACTATCACCACCTGCGCTATTTCTGGGCCATCGCGCATGAGGGCAGCCTCACCCGCGCTGCCGATCGGCTGAATCTCTCGCAATCGGCCCTCTCGGTGCAGCTCGGCAAGCTCGAGCTGCAGCTCGGCCATCCGCTGTTCGACCGAACCGGCAAGCGCCTCGTGCTCACGGAGGCCGGTCGGATCGCCCTCGACTATGCAGACACCGTCTTCCAGGCCGGAGACGAGCTGGTGAGCACGATGAAAGGGCGGCCGGTGGATCGGCGGCAGGCGTTCCGGGTGGGCGCGTTGACCACGCTCTCCCGCAACTTCCAACTGGAGTTCCTGAGCCCGCTCGTGGGTCGGGCCGACGTCGAACTGATCATCCGCTCGGGCGCCATGCGCGACCTCCTCGCCCAGCTGGAAACGCATACGATCGATGTCGTGCTCGCCAACAGCGCGCCACAGCACGATGCGCGGTCCGATCTTCGCAGCCATCTGCTTGCTCAGCAGCCGGTCGCGATTGTCAGGCGACCCAGTGCTGAACCTTTTGCATTCCGTTTCCCGGACGACCTGCGGTCGCAGCCCATCCTGTTACCGAGTCTCGACAGCGAGATCCGCATCGGTTTCGATCGGATCCTCGAACTCGCCGGTGTGCGCCCTATTGTTTTTGCCGAAGTGGACGACATGGCGATGTTGCGGCTACTGGCTCGCGACAGCGATGGACTGGCGCTCGTGCCGCCGATCGTGGTGCGCGACGAGCTCGCCGCCGGCCTGCTCGTCGAGGTCTGTCCGGTCCCGAACCTCAGCGAGACGTTCTACGCGATCACCCAGAAACGCCGCTTTCCGAATCCCTTGCTCGGGGAGTTGCTCACGCGGGCGGCGAACGGAAAATGATTCCGCTGTTTCGGTCGGTGCAGCTGCGGCGGCGTCAGCCTTTTCACCTCGGCCAGGTTTCCAGGTCCATCGCCAAGACTTCTCCGGCGAGATAGAGCGAGCCGGAGATGACCACATGCGGTGGCGGTCCGGCGTCCGAAAGCGCCAAATCGAGAGCCGACGAAACGTCCGGCCGAACCTCCGCGTAAAGGCCCGCACGCCGCGCCACGTCCAACAGGATCGCCCGATCGGCCGCCGCGGTCGCATCAAATCCCACCAGGAACAGCTTTAGGGGAGCGATCGAACACAACGCCGCGAAGATGCCTTCAAGGTCTTTGTTGGCGAGGACGCCGAGAATGACCGCCAATGGCCGCCCGTCGCTCGCTCTGAGGTCGCGGAGCGATCGGGCTAGCGATTCAAACGCATGCGGATTGTGGGCGCCATCGAGCCAGAGATCGGCCCCTCGTGCTGCCGCTCGTGTGGCCAGCGGCCCCGCCGTCAAGGACTGCATCCGGGCGGGCCACGAGGCGCGTCTCAGTCCGTCCTCCAAGGCGGCGTCCGGCAGGCCGAACTTGCGGGCCACGGCGATCGCGAGCCCGGCGTTGGCGACCTGATGCGCGCCCACCAGACGACCGCGGGGCAAGGCCATGACGCCAGCAGAGTCCTGATAGCGGATGCGGTCGCCTTCCGTCCTTGAATCGAAGTCCCGGCCAGCCAGCATGAGCGGCGCTCGCGCGCTCTCCGCCGCTTGCCTGATGACGACCGAGGCGCCCTCGACCTGGCGAGCGGAAAAGCAGGAAACGCCGGGTTTGATGATGCCGGCCTTTTCCCCAGCGATCTCCGCGATCGTCTCGCCAAGAAACTCGCAGTGGTCCAAGGCGACCGGCGCGATGGCCGTGATCGCCGGACGCTCGATGACGTTCGTTGCGTCATAACGCCCGCCCAGACCCACCTCGACAAGGCAGAGATCAGCGGGGGTCTCCGCGAACGCCAGCAACGCCGCCGCCGTCGTGATCTCGAAGAATGTGATCGGCTCTCCCTCGTTCGCCGTTTCAATCCGCGCCAGCACCTCGGCCAGATGCTCCTCCGAAATCAGTTCCCCGGCCAGCCGGATCCGCTCCGCGAAACGGACGAGGTGCGGTGAGGTGTAGACGTGCGTGCGCAAGCCGCCAGCTTCAGCGATGGCGCGCAGGAACGCGATGGTCGAGCCTTTGCCGTTGGTCCCCGCCACATGAATCACCGGTGGCAGACGACGCTCAGGGCCTCCCAATTTCGCGCAGAGACGTTCCATGCGAACAAGCGACAAATCGATCAGCTGCGGGTGCAGCGCGCGCAGTCGCTCCAGCGCCGCGTCGTGAGCTCGCAGACCGTCGGTCACGAGGGACAGTCCACCGGGACCGGCGGTGAAGTTCGGGCTTCGGCAGTCCTGACCAAAGCCGGCCACCACGTCCGCCCTTTGCACCACGCCGTCCGAGCAGCATCACGCCGCGACGACGATTTGGAATCGGAACAAGCCGGCCGCTGCCTCATGGATTGCACTCCGGGCAATACTGCGCCGGCGCACGAAGCAACCCGTCGGACCGAGGCCGTTCCTCACGACAACCGCACGCCGAACAGCCGTATTCCTCGGCGAGCACCATCTCGGTGGGTGTGCCGCAGGCCTCGCACGTCAATCCGACCCGCGACCCCGTACGGCCGAAGCCGGGCGCGGCACACGCAGGGCACGGTGTCACGAGCCGGCGAGCGAGGCGATCCGACAGCGCCGCGAGGCTCTTCATTCGCGTCGGATTGAGGTGGGCGCGCATGTCGGTCTCGAGCCGGGCACGGCGATCCGAGGATGCGGCAGCGGCCGTCGCGATCGCGCGCGCGAGGCTTTCCCGGTCGGTGATGCCTTTGGCGAGAGCGGCTGTCACCGGACCCTCATTCGCCCGCACGATCAGGGCGTGGCTCGGGAAGCCGACCCTTTCGAGGAACGCGTCCAGGGCGTCGCCTGGCGAGACGACGAGATGGCCGAAGTTGGTCGCGTCGGCGATGAGGCTTTCGCTGACGACGATCCCCCTCTCGTCATCGATGAACACCAGGAGCTCCATGCCCGCGGCGAAGAACGGGATCGCCGGATGAGGACCGAACGAGCCTTCGCTGGCGAGCCCAAGCGGTAATCCAGCGCCGCGCATGCCCAGCCTCGCCTTACGCACCGCAACCTCGAGCATCGTCCCCTGCCGGGCGATTTCGCCCGAGAACGTCCCGAGTTGATCGGTATCGAGACCGGACGCGGGTACTACGGCCAGATCAAGGGTCGCGTTCAGGGCCGGCGCGATCGCCTCTTCCTTGCGATGCATGGTAGCGAGAACGGCGCTACGACCTGCGTAAGGACGTCGTTCATCAATCGCGGCTCGCTCATGTCGGCGCATCGATCGATCCCCGATACGTCCAGGCCATGGACGCGCCGGCCTGGAACGGCACGACTTGGTCGCCAGCAGCGGCGAAGACCGATGGCGCCCGCCATTGTGTCCGTTCAAGGACGATCGAGCCTGCGTTGAGCGGGAGGCCGTAGAAGCGGGCGCCATTTTCGGACGCGAACCCTTCGAACCGGTCCAGCGCCCCTTCCTCATCAAACACCGTTGCGTAACTCTGCAGGGCGACGGGCGCGTTGAAGATGCCGGCGCAGCCGCAGGCGGACTCTTTGTCACGGACCGCGTGCGGCGCTGAATCGGTGCCGAGGAAGAACTTCGGATTTCCCGAGGTCGCCGCGCGGCGCAGCGCCAGACGATGCCGCTCCCGCTTCGCCACCGGCAGGCAGTAGAGATGCGGTCTGATGCCGCCCTCGAACATCGCGTTGCGATTGATTATCAGGTGGTGTGGCGTGATCGTGGCGCCGACGTTCGGCCCGGCGGCCTCGACGAAGGCCACGGCTTCGGCGGTGGTGATGTGTTCGAGGACGATCTTGAGAGCGGGGAAGCCTGCGACGACCTTCGCAAGCACACGGTCGATGAAGACGGCTTCGCGGTCGAAAACATCGACGTCGTGGTCCGTAACTTCGCCGTGCAGCAGCAACGGCATCCCCAGGCGCTGCATCACCTTCAGCACAGGGGCGATGCGAGCCACGTCCGTCACACCGTGCGCGGCGTTGGTGGTCGCATGCGCAGGGTAGAGCTTGGCCGCGGTGAATACGCCCGACTTGAAGCCGCGCTCGATTTCCGCCGGGTCGATGTCGTCGGTCAGATAGGCCGTCATCAACGGCGTGAAGGCGAGGCCCGGCGCGACGGCTGCCTGAATGCGGGTGCGATACGCTTGCGCCGCGGCCACCGTCGTCACCGGCGGATCGAGGTTCGGCATGATGATTGCCCTGGCGAACTGACGGGCGGTCTCGTTGACCACGGCCGCGAGCATCGCGCCGTCGCGCAGATGCACGTGCCAATCGTCGGGCTGGCGAAGGACCAGGCGTTGCGCGGTCGACGATTCCCTAGTCGTGGCTCCGGCGCCTGGATCAGATATCCGCATAGACATGCTCTTCCGCCGCCGCGCCGGGATGGGTCACCGCCCCCTTGCCCGCCGGTCCGACCGTCTGAGCGTAACGCCACAGCGCCCCCGACTGGAAGGCATGCCGGCGCGGCTGCCACCGCTCGCGGCGCGCCGCCAGCGCGTCGGGATCGAGGCGGAGCGAGAGCGTCCCTCGCTCCGCGTCGATGTCAATCACATCGCCATCCTCGATTAGCGCGATTGGACCGCCGACCGCGGCTTCCGGGCCGACATGACCGACGCATAGGCCGCGCGTCGCGCCCGAGAAGCGGCCATCGGTGATCAAGGCCACGTCCTCGCCCATGCCCTGGCCATAAATGGCCGAGGTGGTGGACAGCATCTCGCGCATGCCGGGCCCGCCCCGCGGCCCCTCATAGCGGATCACCAGCACCTCGCCCGCCTGGTAGCGCCGCTGCATGACAGCTGCGAAGGCGTCCTCCTCCCGGTCAAACACGCGCGCCGGACCGCTGAAGACAAGCGTGCGCAGGCCCGCCACCTTTACGATCGCCCCTTCAGGCGCAAGATTTCCGGAAAGGCCGACCAGGCCGCCGGTCGGCGACAGCGGCTGCGTTGCCAGGCGGACGACGTCCTGATTGTCAGGCACACGCACGCCTTCCAAATTCTCGGCCAGGGTGCGGCCGGTCACGGTCAGACAATCCCCGTGCAGGAAGCCGCCGTCGAGGAGGGCTTTCAGCACCACCGGCACGCCGCCAATGTCGTGCACGTCCTTGGCGAGATAGCGTCCGCCGGGTTTCAGATCGGCGATCAGCGGCGTGCGCCGGAACACCGCGGCGACATCGAAAATATCAAAGGCGATGCCGGCCTCGTGCGCCATGGCGGGCAGGTGCAGCGCGGTGTTGGTCGATCCCCCCGTCGCCGCCACGACCGCCGCTGCATTCTCGAGTGACTGGCGCGTGACGATGTCGCGCGGCCTGAGGCCCCGTTCGAGGAGTGCCATCACCGCGCGACCGGACGCGTCCGCGAAGCGGTCACGCGACTCGTAAGGCGCAGGCGTGCTGGCCGAACCCGGCAGGGCGAGACCGATCGCCTCCGACACATAGGCCATGCTGTTGGCGGTATACTGACCACCGCACGAACCTGCTGATGGGCATGCGACCATCTCCAGCTCGGCGAGGTCCGCATCACTCATAGTTCCAGCGGCGTTGGCTCCGACCGCCTCAAACACGTCGAGCACCGTCACGTCCTTTCCGCGGAACCGTCCCGGCAGGATCGAGCCGCCGTAGAGGAATACCGAGGGGACGTTGAGGCGCAGCATCGCCATCATAAGTCCCGGCAGGGTCTTGTCGCAGCCGGCGACCCCGACGAGGGCGTCGTAGCAATGACCGCGAACGGAGAGTTCGACCGAGTCGGCGATGACTTCCCGGCTGACCAGCGACGCCTTCATGCCGGCATGGCCCATCGCGATGCCGTCGGTCACGGTGATTGTGGTGAACTCGCGCGGCGTGCCGCCGGCCGCCGCTACGCCCTTCTTGACCGCCTGCGCCTGGCGGGACAGCGAGATGTTGCAGGGAGCCGCCTCATTCCAGGTCGTTACGACGCCAACGAACGGTTGGGAAATCTCGCGCTGGGACAGGCCCATGGCGTACAGAAACGAGCGATGCGGCGCGCGCTCGGGACCTACCGTCGTATGCCGGCTCGGCAGTCCTTTTCGGCTCTTTCCAGCTCCTTCAGAATGATCGTCCACGATTTTACCCCTGCGTTAGGTACGCCCAGGGGTCCTGCGGCTTGATTGTGTGCCGAAAACGACCAGCCCGAACGTCTTGAGGTGCGAGCAATCCATGCCGGAGCAGGCCAAATCAGCTCGTAGCCTGATCTGCGCCGAGGGTAGACAAATTCGTGCCTTCTGTTGAATACAAAGATTGCAAGGCATCGTTCTGTTTATGTGATCGTCAAAGCTCGGCCGGTCAGCCCCTTCAGACGTTGAGCACCCGTTTGATGCCGACACAGCCGATCTAAGGCGCGTCAGCGATATCGAATTCGGCCGGATCGAGCTCAAGCACCTCGCAGATGCGGATAGCCGTTCTGCGCTCCTCGGCATCGAAGCCGCCATCGGCGGCGGCGATCGCGCAGCAGGCCTCGACCAGCAGCGCGGGGTAGCGCGCCGCGCCCTTGAGCCGTGCGACGGCCTCGAACGCAGCCGCCTCGCCATCCCTCTGGTCGGTAGCGAACCGCTTGGTCAACGCTTCGAAGGTCGCGATGACATCGTCGAGCCCGAACGCGGCGATCGGATCGAAGCCGCGGATCAATCCGAGCATCCGATCATGCTCCTCCGCCGTCACCCAGCCATCGGCGTAAGCGACGAGCGCGCAGCCCGCGATGATACCTTCCATAAGGTGCTCGTTCTGAGCGCGGTGAACCTCGTCTGCGAAGTCTTCCCAGGAGCGTTTGGAGAAGCGGCGAAGGGAACGACGATAGGGCACGGTTTGTCCTTTCATTTTGGGGTCTTCGTGGCTCGGCTTAGGTCCGCCGGATTAGTCAAGGATGGTCGAACATGCTTGAGCGCCGCTTCTTGCGCCGATAATCGTGGTCATCGTCATTCCACTTGCGCCGGCCTTCGGGCCGCAGCGACCGTCCCGGATTGAATGTGTCGCGCCCAGTTGTGCCTGGGCTCGAGGGTCGCTTGGGTCGACCTCGCGCGCCACTCGCAACTGAACAAGACCCCTGTCTATAATGCCTTCTCCCTGTCGAAAACGTCTGTGTTCCTGGTCGGCCGCCTGTATCAGGAGCAGCATGCCAATGGCCTGCATCCTGCCCAATACCCGGCAGACCCGGCGAACGTCTGTCACGCCGGCGGCAGACTTCGTGGTGCTGCGCGCCGGGTACATCTTGACCGCCGTGACGATCCCGTCGGCAAAGCCTTGAGCTATGTCCTTCGGCTCCGTCTCATCGGTCAGGAAACATGTCATGAGCGGTTCGAATCCGGATCCACTTGGCAAGACGCGCCGGATACGATCGCAATAGGCAGCCGCCCGCGCGGCCGTCCTCAACGGTGGATCGAGGTTCGGCATGACGATGGCGCGTCCGAACGTGCGCGCCGTCCAGGGCAGCGCCATGTGCAGCATCGCATCATCCCGAAGGTGTACGTGCCAGTCGTCGGGTCGACGGAGCGTTATCTCATTCACACCAGGGTCACGTTCGCCCCGCTTCACGAGTTTAACGCGCACCTTTCGGTCCGATCCAGAGCGCCAGCGGCTCGAGTCTCGCCGTCTTCTTCGAATGGTGGCGATCCATGCGATGGAGCACATTGTCGAGAAAACGCACTGCCTCGACGATGAATGGTCCTTTGTTGAGCATCACGCATTCAGCGCGCTGCGCCATCGCCGCATCGGTTACTTCCGCCCGGCTGGGTGCTCCTTCTTCAACCATGCCGGCCAAGACCTGGGTCGCCCAGATGACCGGCACATGGGCTGCCTCGCAGAGCCATAAGATATTCTCTTGGACTTCGCTGATTCGCTCGAAACCAAGTTCGACCGCCAGATCTCCTCGCGCGATCATGACCGCCAGTGGCTGTTGCCCGGCGCCCTGCACGACCAGACCCGGAAGGCTCCTAACGGCAAGCGCGGTTTCGATCTTGATCACTAAGGGCTGCACGGGACGTCCGCCGCGTCGTGCTGCCAATTCTCGCTGAATAAGTGTGATGTCCGACGGACGCTGAACGAAAGAGAACCCGACGAGGTCGGCATTCTCTGCAACGAAATCGAGATCGCGGAAATCCTTCTCGGTCAGAGGTGGAAGATCGAGCGCGGTATCCGGGAAGTTCAGTCCCTTGTTGAGCCTGAGCTTCACTCCCTTGCTGCGCGTCTGCTCGACGCGAAGCATCGCGCCGTCCGGCTCGAGCCTTTCGACACGCGTTGCGATGCGGCCATCGTCGATGAAGATCCGTGCTCCGACCTCAAGTTGATCAAGAATCGCCGGGAACGTCATCCGGATGACGACGGCGCCAGTCTCCACCTGAGCCGGCATTCGACCTACCAACAGGAGAAGGTCACCGCGGTAGAGCCGCGTCTTCTTCGGCGCGAAGACTTCAGCGATCCGGCATTTGGGGCCGGCTACATCCATGAGGATCCGGCAGCCCCTATCTTGATCGGTCGCCGCAGCGCGGCTGTTCTCGATCATGGCCGCCCAGATCTCTGGCCCATCATGCGCGCAGTTGATGCGCAGGCAATCTGCCCCGGCGCGAATGATATCGGCGACCAGGGCGCGATCTTGACCGGCCCTGGTCGGCAAGGTCACCATGATCCGCGTGCCGGGACCGTGCGGATCGTCTCCGAAAATCCTAGCTTGCTCTCGCCTCAAAATTCGCTTTCCGTTCAGGAAGTCTAAGGGGGTGGGATCGGACACCGCGGGCTGACCGGCCAACTCGGCCAGCCTCGCGCAGACGGCGTCAAGTGTTGCCATAACGCGTCCCTCACTCCGTCCGAGCGACGTCAGTCCAAGCGCCGAGAGCTGATGCTGTAGACCGCTCAAATCATGGCGCCGAAACGCCAGATACTGCGCGAGATTGATCGCTCCGGGCAGAAAGCTCCGCCGCGCCACCTTGGGGGTCCAGTCCTCCACAATGGTTTGGCTCTCCCGAATGACGACAGCTCGGATGCGAACCATCGTGGACAGGAGGCGCTTCGCGGATACCTTCCGGTCTGCCTCACGGGAGCGGCGCGCAGAAGGACCTTTCAAGCTCGAACGTTGGTTCGCATTCAGCGTCATCAGTTCTCCGATCGCGCGGCTCAAGCCGCCTGCTCGAGTTATCCGCGGCCGACGGCCTCGATGTTCCTGCGCAGGGCCGGATCAAGTTCAAGCTTGCTGGCAAGATCATCGAGCCATGCCCTCTCTGTCGGTGTATCGGCATCGATGGCGACAAACGCCGCCAGGTAGACTTGTGCGGCCGCCTCTGGACCTCTCGCGGTCGCCGCGAGCTGGTCCGGTGTGTCGGGGCGCGCGATCAGGGACTCAAGATAACTTCGTTCCTCGCTTGAGAGGCCGCTGGCTTCGACGCGCTCGACCAGACGGGCGCGCTCGGTTTCGTCAAAGCGACCGTCGGCCATAGCCGAAGCGATCATCGCGCGTAGCAAGAGAGTGACGGTGCCATCCCGTGGCATCGCATCCGGAGGTGAGAGAAAGCCGCGCGAAGCTTCTTGCGGCGCATCGGCCTGACCCGGAATGAGGCCACCAAGCATGTCGCTGACGCTTTGCGGTATCAGCGGCTTGCCGGCACGGTAATTGCTGTACGCCTTGTAGGCGAGCCCACCGAGCAGGGCAGCACCGCCGATTTGCATAGCGCCGCCGGCAAACTTCCGCGCGTGCTTCGAGGTCAAGAGCGTACCGGCCAAACCGCCTGCGAGCGCGCCGGTGCCGAGCGCACCCACATTGGCACCGAAGAAATCGCCGAGGCCCGCTCGTCCGCCTCGATCGGCCGGTTGAGCACCTTCCACGCCGCTTTGACCTGTCGTCGGGCTTCCCGACAGCACGGTGGTCAACAGCTTGTTCACATCGATCATATCGTTCTCCTGTGATGGACTGGCAGGTTCGCGCCTATCGGCATCCTGCGGGTTACCGTCGAGCGCGCTGCGGCGGGCGATGACGTTTCATGAGTGTCGGCATCGATGCACCAGGCGGGGGCGGCGAAGGGTGCAATGATGTGCGCGACAGAGCAGGCGGAACATCAATGGTCATTAATCGTCTCCTGCAGGGCGAGTGGAGGGCCGTGTTCCAATGGTATCCGGGAGCGGAGACGTCGGGCCGTGGATGGCGGCTTCGTCTGTCGCGGCCGTGCGGGTTTTCCATAGCGAGAACAGGACGCCGCCCGCGATGAGGGACAAGGTCACGCCGAGCGAGATCGCGGGGTCGGCCTTGCCGA
Source organism: Bradyrhizobium sp. 2TAF24 (assembly GCF_052115025.1). Classification (NCBI taxonomy): domain Bacteria; kingdom Pseudomonadati; phylum Pseudomonadota; class Alphaproteobacteria; order Hyphomicrobiales; family Nitrobacteraceae; genus Bradyrhizobium; species Bradyrhizobium sp. 2TAF24. Next base: position 100,873 of record NZ_JBFRFW010000006.1, read on the forward strand.
CGATCTGGTTCCAGAAAATCTTGGCGCCGATGAAGACGAGGACGATGGCGAGCGCGTATTTCAGATACTCGAAGCGGTGCACCATGGCGGCGAGGGCGAAATAGAGGGCGCGCAGCCCGAGGATCGCCATGATATTGGCCGTGAACACGATGTAAGTGTCGGTCGTGATGGCGAAGATCGCCGGCACCGAGTCGACCGCGAACACGAGGTCGGCGATGTTGATCACGACGAGCGCCAGGAACACGGGCGTCGCGAAGCGCGCGAGCTTACCCGTCTCCGGATCGAGCTTGCGGACGAAGAAGTGCGAACCGTGCAACTCGGCCGAGACACGCATGCGCTTGGACAGGAAGCGCACGATCGGATTCTTCGACACGTCCTGCTCGCTCTCTCCCATGACGAGCATCTTGATCCCCGTGGCGATCAGGAAGGCGCCGAAGATATAGAGCACCCACTCGTACTGCTGCACGAGCGCCGCGCCGAGCCCGATCATGATGCCGCGCAAGACCAGCACCGCGAGGATACCCCAGAGCAGCGCGCGGTATTGGTACTTTGCGGGAATGGCGAAGTAGCTGAAGATGAGCGAGATTACGAAGACGTTGTCGATCGAGAGCGCCTTCTCGAGGGCATAGCCCGTGAAATACTCCATGCCCGAGGTCGGGCCCATGGACCACCACAGCCAAGCGCCGAACACCAGCGCGATCGCGATGTAGAACGCGGACAAGATCAAGCTTTCGCCGACACCGAGTTCTTTGTCTTGCTTGTGAAGAACGCCGAGGTCGAAGGCGAGCAACGCGCCGACGATGCCGAGGAAGGCGAACCAGAGCCAGACAGACTTGCCGAGGAAATCGCTGATCAGGAAGTCGGCGAGCAGTTCCATGGTAATCCTTACTTTTCGGGTGTTTAGGAGCACCCGTTGAATGCGTCACAGGCCTAAGATTGCGTCCATGCTCAATTGCCAGCAGGGCCCGAACCTTTCGGGAGCGCCTGAGACGGTGGCGAGCGGCCCCAATTGCGATTGCGCCAATGGCTCTTGTTGGCGTTGTCGTCCTGGTTCTCGCCGTTGCGCAGCGGTGAAGGCAGCATCTCAATGCGAGAGCAGCACTGGCAGCGGCGGGTTGGCGACAATGGTCTTTGTCGCGCCGCCCAGGATGAAGTCGCGCATGCGCGAGTGCCCGTAGGCTCCCATCACGAGCAGGTCGAGGCTGCGCGCGGTTGCATAGTCTTCGAGAGCCTGCCCGATTGTCCGGCCGGCGGCCTCTTCTTCCTCGAGAACAATTTCGATGCCATGACAGGCGAGATGCTTCGTCAGTTCCGCGCCTGAGCTCTTCGTGTCCATCGTTTTTATTGGGGTGATCGTCACCACCCGCACGGTTTTGGCGCGCTGCAGGATCGGGAGGGCATCCGCCACAGCCCGTGCCGCGGGCCGGCTGAAATCCCACGCCACGCCGACGATATCGAGGGAAAGGGAGTTGCTACGTTTGGGCACTTCCGGGAAGACGATCGTCGGTCGTCCGGAGCCGAAGATCACGCACTCGGCGACATATTGCTGTTGCTCTGCCTGCTCGCCGATCGGGATCATCGTGACGTCGTGCATTCTGGCGCGTGCAGTCACGATGCCCGGGATCTGCAAGGTGGTGCATGACACCATGATCGGCGGGTGTACAATGCCGCGCTTCGTCGCCATGCCTTCGAACGCACCGATCAGATCCCGGGCATTCGCCACACTTTTCTGCCGCTCGGCCGCAATCATCCCCGGGATGTCGAGCAGCTTGTTCGCCAGCACGTTGCCGACATTCGGAATCTCTATTTTGAAAGTCAGCGCCGAGATACTCGCGCCCAGCGCCCCAGCAAAGTCGACCGCTTGCTCGACCGCCGCAACTGCGGTGGGTTCGGGATAGCTGCTCAATGGAAGCATGACGTCGGTGAAAGCCATTCTCTCAACTCCCAGCGGGGTGTCCTGATGGTTCGGGACGGCACCGCCCTGTTGTGCCGTCGTTGTTCGTCAGCCCGCATGGTGTCTGTTCCTCCCCGTCCCTTTGGCCATGCGCGGATTGCTGAGCATGTGCGGAATGTGGGCTCAATTGATCATCAAAAAAAGCAGATTATTCGTAGTGCTTTGATCCAAAAAAACTGCGGGTGGGAATGGCCGGTCGTGTTGAATTACAGGTAGCTGCATTATCTCTGGAGGGTCATTAAAACTGGCAGCGTCGCGCGCGCAGCCAACCATCAGCGTCCAGATCGGAACGCTCAAAGAAGCGCTCGGAACCGCGTTATTCCGCCGCGCGAGGCGACGACTGGAGCTGACCGTGCTGGGCCAATTGGCTCTTGAACCGAGTCTTCGATTCGATACCTACGACCACCTCATCGAGGGAAGAGGGCCCGGGTGCAGCGCCGCCAGGCGATGAAGAGCGGCGATCATGTGCCGCCGGCCGGCGAGCTCGGCGCCGCCCCGGTCGGCGCGGAATTTTCGGTGGCGGGAGAACCACACGACGATGATGGATGCGAGGATGCCCAGCATCAGTTCAGCGACGATCATGGTGACGAAAAAAGCCGGGCCGTGGCCGCGTTCGGTCTTGAACACCACCCGATCCACCATGTGGCCGATGACCCGGGACAGGAACATGACGAAGGTGTTCACCACGCCTTGGATCAGCGCCATTGTCACCATGTCGCCGTTGGCGGCGTGCGACACCTCGTGCCCCAGCACCGCCTCGGCCTCTTCCCGGCTCATCTGCTGCAGCAGCCCGGTGGACACCGCGATGAGGGAGGCGTTCTTGTTCATGCCGGTGGCGAAAGCGTTGACCTCCGGCGACTCGTAGACGGCAACCTCCGGCATCCTGATGCCGGCGGCCTGGGCCTGGCGGGCGACGGTTCGCACCAGCCATTGTTCCGTCGGCGTGCTCGGCTGGGTGATGACTTGGGCGCCGACTGCCCTCTTGGCAGTCCATTTCGAGAGGGCCACGGAAATGAAGGCGCCGCCGAAGCCGAAGACGGCAGCGAAGATGAACAAAGCGTTGAGATTGAGGCCCTGTTCATTGAGGTAGGGCTCGACCCCCAGCAAGCGCAGGGTGACCGACAGCACCAGCACCACGGCCAAGTTTGCTGCTAGAAAAAGCGCTGTGCGTTTTACGCGGTACTCCTCGCCGAATTCCTACTGAGCCAGAACCTTCAATCGAACTTCCACGCGCCCTTCCGCTTGGCGCAGCAGCGAGAGCTCGATCGACTCTTGGCCGGCCCTGAAGCTGTGATGTTCAGCTTCCAGCGTTGCATCCGTTACCTCCTGGGCGTATCCCGCCGCAGCGAAGCCTTGAACGTAATGCGCGCGCACGGAGTCGAACGCCCCGCGCCCCGCGTAGCGGACCTCCACCGTCTTCTCCCCCCGCGCAAAATGGCTGCGCACCAAACCGGGAAAGCGCGGTACCGGCCCAACATCGGCGCCACTCACGTCGCTCGCCGGCGGTTCTCCGACGAGACCCGGCACCCACTGGCCGACCTGTTCTTTCACGCCGGGCGCCATCTGTTCGATCTGCGTCATAGCCTCGCCGGCAAGGCGCTTGCCCGCCTCGGTCGCCGTCGGAAACTGCCCCCACAACCAGGATAGGAGCGCGATCCCGGCCCAGGTAAACACACCGAGGATTCCGAGAACGGCCGCACCAAGGATCAGCCAGGTGCGCGCACGCACCTTGCGCAGAGCCGAGGCGGCCCGCGCCGAGAACTGGTGCTCATGGAGGGGTCTGCGCATCACTACCTCACGGAGCCCGGTCATTAAAGGTTTCGCGCACGCGCAGCAGGCGTCGGGCCAGAGTCCGCTTGGCCCGAGCCGCGGCGCGATTTACCGCGACATGGAAGTCCGCTTCGGTTTCCTCGACGACGATATCGGGCAGCCCGTTCAGACGAACTCGCAGATTGCAGCGTTGGTCTATGCCGCCCTTCGGTCCGTTGACATCCGACAGGCGCACGACCACGCCGCGAATGCGGTCCTGAAATTGGGACAATTCGAAGCCCAGCCGATGCTCGACATGCCCGCGCAGGCCGTCGGTGAGTTCGACGCCATGCGCCTGAATATCGATCTTCATCAATCCTCCACCGACCCGGATCCTGAGCGTGTGCAGAATATGGGCTTGATTGATCACCTAAAAAATCAGATTATTAAGTGTGCTTTGATCGAAAAAACCTGCGGATTGGATAACCAGTCGTGTTGAACTACAAGCAGCTGCACTATTTCTTGAGGGTCGCGAAGGCGGGCAGCATCGCGCGAGCCGCCGAGCAACTACGCCTCGCGCCACAGACCATCAGCGCGCAAATCGGCACGCTGGAGGAAGCGCTCGGAACAGAGCTGTTCCGCCGCGCCGGGCGGCGACTGGAACTGACCGCGGCGGGGCAGTTGACCCTCTCCTACGCCGACGAGATCTTCCAGATCGGCAGAGAGCTGGAAGAAACTGTGCGCAATCGCCCCGGCAGCAGCGACATGCTGTTTCGGGTGGGGGTGGCCGATGTGGTTCCCAAGTCGGTAGCCTATCGGCTGCTGGCCCCGGCACTGGGTAGTGCCGGGCGCGTGCGGCTTATCTGCCGGGAGGACAAGCTGGAACGGCTGTTCGCGGAACTCGCCATTCACAAGGTGGATCTCGTGATCGCCGACCGGCCGCTGCCCTCCGAATTGGGCGTGAAAGGCTACAGCCACTCTCTCGGGCGCACACCTATCGCCTTCTATGCCGTGCCCGGACTTGCCGCGCGGTACCAGGAGGGCTTTCCGCGATCGCTGGACGGCGCACCCATGCTGATCCCAAGCGACGGCGCAACAATGCGGGGGGCGCTCACGCGGTGGTTTAGCGAACATCAGATCGAGCCGCGCATTGTCGGCGAATTCGACGACACCGCGCTGATGAAGGCCTTCGGCAAGGCGGGCGCAGGCATTTTCCCTGCACCCGCGATATTGGCCGACGAGATCCGAGAACAGTACGGAGCCGAGATCATCGGCCGTGCCGACAGCGTCGCAGCGAGGTATTACGCCATCTCGGTTGAACGCAAACTGACCCATCCTGCCGTCGTTGCGATCAGCGAAGCAGCGAAGACGGACCTGTTCGTCGACGACAGAGTTCCGCTCCCAGCAGGGGGCTGATCTTCGCGATCGTCATCGCGAAGACGAAGGTGAGTGCTGCCCGTCAAGGCGAGCACCCTTCTCGGGAACAGTCGAGTTGAGCATACGCCATCCGATCTTCCGCCGTTCAATTCCGAAAGCTGGAAGTGGCGCCGAGCACGAGCGCTGCTTCGGTCGCTGCGAGGCGATTTAGGTTTACCGGCACATGCTTGTCCTCGCCAGCAAATACGGCGAGGAGCGGCCTCAAGATCAGACATCCATAGGAGGGCATATCCCCCGCGCAACTACCTGCCGCCAATAACAATGGGAAATTTCGAATACGCAACAATTTGAGCTGACGCACAACTTCCTTTTAATGCCTACAGATTAAAGTTGTTTCTTGTTAAATCGGACTAGGATCAAGGAAAATTTTCGGCTACAAAGATGACGCGCGTGGCAAACTTTAGCGTTCGATCTCGCCTAGGCCGCGCGCCGTCATCATCGGCGCGGATCGGCTCCGGGCTTGTCGCCAAGCTGCGCGACTTCCAGCCGAAGCGCACGCAATTCGCTCATGATTTCCGACCGTTCGCTCCGGAGTTCCTCGGCCGTGGTTTCCTGCGCATCCGGCTCTCCCGCCTCATGCTGACGCTGCATCGCATCGACCACGATTCCGATGAACAGATTCAGCACCGTGAACGAGGTGATCAGAATGAACGGCACGAAAAACGCCCATGCCAGGGGATAGGTTTGCATCACCGGGCGGACGATGCCCATCGACCAGCTTTCCAGCGTCATGATCTGGAACAGCGAATAGGCCGATGCGCCGATCGTGCCAAACCATTCAGGAAAATCAGCCCCGAACAGCTTGGTCGCCATCACCGAAAATACGTAATAGACCAGCGACAACAGCCCTAGGATCGAGGCGATTCCGGGCACGGCGGCCAAGAGGGCCCCGACCACCCGCCGCATCGAAGGCACCGCAGACACCAGCCGCAGCACTCGCAGAATCCGCAGCGCCCGCAGCACTGCAAGGCCCCCGGTCGTCGGCAGTAGCGCAATTGTCACGATGCCCAGATCGAACAGGTTCCACGGATCCTTGTGGAACCGCAAGCGGTAGACAACCAGCTTAGCCAGCAGTTCTGCGACGAATACCCCAAGGATGAGCCGGTCCAACAACAGCAACAGCGGTCCGACCGTAGCCATGACCCTGGAGCTTGTCTCGAGGCCCAGCGTGATGGCGTTGAGCACAATCAGCGCGATGATGGCACGCTGGAACTGCGCCGATTCCAGCACCCCCTGCATCTTGCCAAGAAATCCGCCCTGGCGCGGCTCAATGTGGCGCAGGTAGGTTTCCTGGCTGCGCTTCTTCTTGTTGGTTGCGGTCACTAATCTTGATCCTTCGCGCTTGTTCTGGAATGGTTGCCAGCACATCCCCCGACATGGTCAATGCAAACCCGTTCCCGTCGCCCGGACGTCCGTCCGCGTTCGCCAAGCTGCGACCGCGTCTTGCCCGGTGCGGCAGACCCGGTCACGGTGTCGGACCATTTTGATCGGTATTGGTCCGTTTGGTAGACGGCAAGATGTAGGGCATCACCGCCAGGACGATCAGCACGATCACCGTCGACAGGGCTGCGGTGGCCTCCAGCCCAAGCCCCGCGGCCATACCGATTCCCGCTGTTGCCCAGATGCTTGCCGCCGTGGTCAGCCCTTGGGTTCTTTGCTGCACGGTGCCGATGATGATCGCACCGGCCCCAAGAAACCCAATGCCCTGGACCACACCTTGCAGGACCCGCGACATGTCCGACAGCAGCATGCCGCTCTGCAATGGGCCGATGACGAAAAGCGCGGTGCCGACGGCCACCAGCATATGGGTCCGCACGCCGGCGCTTTTTGCCTTCAGTTCGCGTTCGTATCCGAGGATTGCGCCCAGGATCGCGGCCATCAACAGGCGCAGCGTGATGCGGGTCATGGTGGACAGATCGGGAATGTCGGAAAATTCGCTGGCGATAGTTGTCCAGATATCCTGCCACATGGTCGATTTCCTTGTGCTGTCGATTCCGCCAGGGCTTTTCTCTACGCTGCCTCCATCATGCTCCTTGTTCGACACATCGCCAGAGCTTCATGAGTTTCGAATCCGGCTCTAAAGGAGCGGGGGTGCGGTCACGGCGAGCTTTTCCTTGCAGGTGCAGGAAGTTTGTGCGGCCTCGCGACACCGTCTCAATTAGTTCGGCGATCTGGCCTGCTGCCAGTTTCACGGACGCCGAGTCAAGGTGGTAAGATCGGAGGTGGTGGAGGCCCAACAGCAGCGACGGCGAGAACGCATAAGTAATGTCACGCAATCACACAGCGGCCGCTCTCGTCCGCAACATCGCCGCTCAGTGCCCCACCACCAACTACTGGTCTCCACCTACATCTCGCCCATCGCGGATCAGCAAAGGTTACGTTTTCCGCTGATATAGCTGATATAGTTGCAGGCGTAAACACCATGGGTTGGGTTCGACCGACCTTCATCTAATCCGCCCAGCCGAAGGGCGAATTTGCCGGTATCATCAGTCGTAGTAGCTTTGGTGAGTCTCGGATGCTTTCGGCGGGGCTCGCAGATTGACGGCTAGATTTTCAGAGTGCTCCAGCGGAAACGTAGTTATCACTTTCATCTACGCTGGGGCGCCATCTACGCTAGGCTGCGACCGCTAACCCTACGATGCGATACCGTGCGCATCTGCATCCAGTCGTCTTCCCACGAAGCGCCGCGCCCGACACGATTCGAACTTGTGACCTTACCTTCGGAGCCGCATCTTTTAGGAGATGAGTGCATCGATCACCGGCCAGACAACCTTCTTTCTGTACGCCACAGTATCCTGCTATCCGACGTCTGAATTTCTGCCCTTCCCTTTCGGGGCCTATCGCGCTCATTTCCTCAATAGGAGGAGTTGAGGAGACGAAGATGGCTCAGCGGAATGACGGCCCGATCAAGCGGACTATCCGTCGACACCAACTACACGAAATGGTGCCGCTCGCTGACAGCACCATTTACGAGATGGAACAGCGCGGGGAGTTTCCCCGGCGCTTCGCTCTCTCGCCGCGCTGCGTCGTATGGGATCTGGCGGAGGTCGAAGCCTGGCTGGCCTCGCGCCGATCAACTCCTATTGCCCGCGCGCAATCGCCCGATGTCAGGCACCGGCGGTCGCGGCCTGTTCGAGAGCTGGGTCGGGCTCAAACAGCGGCATCGAAGGCGGGATGAGTACTGGCATGCGCTTCTTGCCTTCGGCCCAGGCGTCGATGATATCCGACCACTCCTGCATCATATGGCGGCGCTGCACTTCGTACTCCGCCTTGTTGTAGACTCCGCGTGATGAACGGCCGTCCTCATGCGCCAGGCATTTCTCGATCCAATCGCTGTTGAAGCCCAGTTCATTGAGCAGCGTGGATCCCGTCCTTCGAAGATCGTGAACCGTGAACGGCTCCAGAGGCAGACCTTCCTTCTTCGCCTGCTCGACCACCGCATACGTAACGCGATTGAAGGTCGCGCGCGACATCGGGGCGTCTGCGTCATAGCGCGACGGCAACAGGTATCTCGAATTCCCGGCGCAGGTCTTCAGCGCGATCATGATGTCGAGGACCTGGCGCGACAGGTAGACGTTATGTGCTTTCGAGCGCTTCATCCGCTCCTTCGGGATCGTCCAGACGGCGTTCTCGAAATCGACCTCATCCCAGGTCGCGTCCTGCAGTTCGCTCTTGCGCACCATCGTCTGCAGGTAGAGACGCATGCCGAGCCGGATAGTCGGCAGCGTCGCCACCTTCTCGAGCAGCTTGAGCATGATCCTGATCTCGGTCGGCGAGAGCGACCGGTCCTTCGGCACGAAGGTCGCGATGGAAGACGGCCCCACATCGTCAGCGGGGTTGGCGACCTTCTCGCCGTGCAAGATCGCGAAGCCGTAGATCTGCTTGACGATGTCGCGGACGTGAATTGCCGTCGCCGGCGCTCCGCGCTCGACGATGGCGCCGCAATGCGCTCGAAGATCGTCGGGCGTGATCTCGGTCAGAAGCCTATTACGCCATTTGGGTAGCAGATCGCGCTCGAAGATCGATCGGCGCATCGCCCGCGTGCTTTCCGCCATCGGCGCCGCGGTCAGCCATTTCTCGCCGAACTCGCCAAAGCTCTTCGCTTCCAGAAGCCGGCGCTTCTCCCGCTGCTTTTCGATCGCCGGCGACCGCCCTTCGCTGATGGCTCGCTTGGCGTCGATGCATAGCTCGCGAGCGCGAGCGAGCGACAGGCCGGCCGGGCCGTACTTGCCGAACGTGACGGTCTCACGCCGCCCGTTCATCCGGTAATCCAGCCGAAAAGTGAGGGTCCCCGATGGCTTCACAAGCACATACATGCCGTCCCGGTCCGTCACCTTGTAAATTTTGTCTTTTGGTTTCAGGTGTTTAAGGGCTGCATCCGTCAGCATTTGAGCCGCCTCCGCGAAAAAAGACCGTCAGGCTGTTTTCGGGCGCCATCTGAACAAAATCTCTTTTTTATACAGCTAGTTAGATCAAAAAAAAAGACCGTCAAGGGCGCTCAGACCCTGACGGTATCGGACAAATTCCGCTTTCGCAAGAGAGAGGCGTACCGTCAGCGAGTACGTCAGCCGCCATCTCTGCCGGCCGATAGACCCTGAACGTCTATGGATGATTATGTTTTGGTTATCAGCGTGTTACGTCGTATTCTGGCGTGTCGCCGGATACTCCCGGCAGGGCCAAAATCATTCCCACTCAATCGTCCCCGGCGGCTTGGACGTCACGTCGTAGACCACGCGGTTGACGCCCTTCACCTCGTTGATGATGCGCGTCGCGGTGGCGCCCAGGAAGCGCATATCGAAGGGATAGAAGTCGGCGGTCATGCCGTCGGTCGAGGTCACGGCGCGCAGGCCCACGACATAGTCGTAGGTGCGGCCGTCGCCCATCACGCCCACGGTCTTCACCGGCAGCAGCACGGCAAACGCCTGCCAGATGGTGTCGTAGAGCCCGGCGCGGCGGATCTCCTCGATGTAGATCGCATCGGCCTTGCGCAGGATGTCGAGCTTGTCGCGGGTGATCTCGCCGGGGCAGCGGATGGCGAGGCCCGGACCCGGGAACGGGTGGCGGCCGACGAACACGTCCGGCAGGCCGAGCTCGCGGCCGAGCGCGCGTACCTCGTCCTTGAACAGCTCGCGCAGCGGCTCCACCAGCTTCATGTTCATGCGCGCTGGCAAGCCGCCGACATTGTGGTGCGACTTGATGGTCACCGACGGGCCGCCAGTGAACGACACGCTCTCGATGACGTCGGGATAGAGCGTGCCCTGCGCCAGGAAATCGGCGCCGCCGATCTTCTTGGCTTCCGCCTCGAACACGTCGATGAACAGCTTGCCGATGGTCTTGCGCTTCACCTCGGGATCGGTGACGCCTTCCAGCTCGCCGAGGAATTGCTTCGACGCATCCACATGCACCAGCGGGATGTTGTAGTGGTCGCGGAACATGTCCACCACCGTCTCGGCTTCAGCGAGACGCAAGAGGCCATGGTCGACGAACACGCAGGTGAGCTGGTCGCCGATCGCCTCGTGGATCAGCACCGCCGCCACCGCGGAATCGACGCCGCCGGACAGGCCGCAGATCACCCGGCCCTTGCCGACCTGCGCACGGATCTTCTCGATCGCTTCCTCGCGGAAGGCGCGCATGGTCCAGTCGCCGGTCAGCCCCGCGACCTTGCGCACGAAGTTGCGCAGCAGTTTTGCGCCGTCCGGCGTGTGCACCACCTCGGGGTGGAACTGCATGGCGTAGAACTTGCGGGCATCGTCGGCGATCACCGAGATCGGCGAACCCGCCGCCTTGGCGACGCCGCGAAAACCTTCGGGGAGCTTGGTGACGCGGTCGCCATGGCTCATCCACACCTCGTACTGACCGCCCTTGTGCCAGACGCCGTCGAACAGCGCGCAGTCGTCGGTGACCTCGATGGTGGCACGGCCGAATTCGCGGTGATGCCCCGCCTCCACCGTGCCGCCGAGCTGCTGCGCCATGGTCTGCTCGCCATAGCAGATGCCGAGCACCGGGATGCCCGCGGTCAGAATCGACATCGGTGCGGATGGGGCGTTGTCGTCGAGCACGGACGCCGGCCCGCCGGACAGGATCACGGCCTTGGGCTTCATCTCCTGGAAAGCGGATTCCGCCTTCTGGAACGGCACGATCTCCGAATACACGCCCTCCTCGCGGACACGCCGCGCGATGAGCTGCGTCACCTGGCTGCCGAAATCGACAATCAGAATCTTGTCATGTTCCGGCGCCGTGAAGGCTGCCGGGCGGGAGGTCTGGCTGTGTGCTGTCATGGACAGCAAATACGCGACCCGCGGCGATCCGGCAACCGGGCAAATGCGGTGCCCACACTCTTTGGCGGCCGGACCTGCTCTCATGTCGGGCAGGGCGTTTCTCGATGGAGGGACTCCGCGCTCCCCTTGAGGGCGCCTCGACAAGAAGCCGATGAAACAGAGCCTCTGTTCTGAGTTCGTCATGGCCGGGCTTGCCCCGGCCATGACAGAGAAAGCGGATTATTTTCTTGCTTCGGCAAAGACTTACGGATTCGGGCTGCAGGAACGATACGGCAGGCAGCGGAGCGCCCGGGCCGTGGATGCCTGCGGAAGCGTGATGGACAGCGCCATATAGGTAAGTAATACTGACATAATTAGAACCGCAACCAGGGAGGAAACCCCATGCCATCGCCCTTCCCCACCGCCGACCTCGAAGCCCTCGGCCGCGACTGGGTCGCCGCCTGGAACGCCGGCGACCTCGAGCGGGTGCTGAAACTCTACGCCGACGACTGCGAGATGAGCTCGACGGTCGCCATCCGCCTCGGTGCCGCGCCGGACGGCATCGTCCGCGGCAAGGAGGCGCTGCGGCGCTACTGGGCCCATGCCCTCGCCATGATCACCGGGCTGCATTTCACCCTGATCGACACCTTCGTCAGCCCGGACAGCCTCGTCGTATTCTACGCCAACGAGCGCGGTCAGAAGATCTGCGAATACCTGCGGCTGAATGCGGCGGGTAAGATCGTCCAGGGCTCGGCGAACCATCTGGGGCATTGAGGGGCGTAGCATCAACGCAGTCTCTCCCCTCGTCCTGAGGAGCGCGCGAAGCGGGCGTCTCGAAGGACGAGGCCCGGGCGCTTCCGGCGCCATCGCCATGGTTCGAGACGGCGCAAGTGCGCTTCCTCACCAAGAGGGTTGAGGGATCAGCCAGGAGAGCACGACACCACGGACAGCGCCTTCATCCTCTCTGCGTCATCACCGGGCCGGCGCGCAGCGCCGTGACCCGGTGATCCAGCTTCAAGCACCGCAAATAGTCAACCGTCATTCCGGAAGCCGCGAAGCGGCCATCCGGAATCTCAAAGCCGCAGCAGGAAATGGCGATCGAGATTCCGGGTCCGTCGCGGAGCCTGTCATCGGGCCTCGCCTTGCGCGGACCCTTTGGCGACGTCCCGGAATGACGCCGAATGTGGAGCGCCCTCGCGCCCGGCCGCTTCACGCCGCCCGCAGCACCGAGACGAAGAAGCCGTCCGTCCCCGTGCGGCGCGGGGTCATCAGGAGGCCTTCGGCGGAAGCTTCTGTTGCGGCGAGGAAGGCATCAGCGCGGTCGCCGAGCACGGACGCCACCTGCTTCGGCGGCATCACCGTGAACGACGGCTGCCGCGCAACGAACGCGCGCACCTGGTCACCGTTCTCCTCAGTGAGCACCGAGCACGTGATGTAGACGATCCGCCCGCCGGGACGCACCAGCGCGGCGGCGCGGTCGAGCACCTCGGCTTGCCCCTTGAGCCGCACGTCGAGCGCGCCCGGGCGCATCCGCCACTTGGCGTCGGGGTTGCGCCGCCAGGTGCCGGTGCCGGTGCACGGCGCATCGATCACCACGAGGTCGGCGGAGGCGCTGATGTCGGCGAGCGGATCGGCGGCGCCCCTGGGCGCGCGCACCTCTGCGTTGTGCACGCCGGCGCGCGACAGCCGCTCATGGATCGGCGCGAGCTGGCGCTTGTCATGGTCGGTGGCGATCAGCCGTCCCCGGCCCTGCATCATCGCCGCCAGCGCCAGCGTCTTGCCGCCGGCGCCGGCGCACAGATCAATCACCTGCTCGCCGGGCTTGGCGCCTGTCAGCAGCGCCGCGATCTGCGAGCCCTCGTCCTGGACCTCGACACCGCCCTTGATGAAGATTTCCTCGGCCTGCACGCCGGGATTGCGGGCGTCGGCGCCGAGCGCGATGCGCAGGCCCAGCGGCGACCATGGCGTCGGCGCGGCCCCCAGATGCTTGAGCGCCGCCAGCGCCTTCTCCGGCGTCGACTTCAGCGTGTTGACGCGCAGGTCGAGCGGCGCTCGCCGCGCCATCGCGGCGGCCTCCTCAGTTCGCGCCTCGCCGAACACCCGCACGAGCGAGGCATCGAGCCACTCCGGATAATCGCCGGCGACATGCGCCGGCGCGCCATCGAGCGAGCGCGTCGCCAGCGCCGTGCGCTCGGCTTCGGTCAGCGGCTCCGGCGCAAAGCGTGCGCCATCGCACAGCGCTGAGATCGCCGCATCATCGAGGCCGCGCTCGAGCCGCAGCATGCCGAGCGCGCGGGCGCGCGGCGTGTCGGCATCGAGCAGCCACGCGCTGGAGGCGCGGCGGCGCAGCACGTCGAACACCAGCCCTGCGATCGCCGCACGATCGCCGGAGCCGGCAAAACGGTGCGCGGTGCCCCAGTCCTTCAGCGCATTGGCGGCGGGAATGCGCTGCGCGTCGATCGCGCTCAAAACCTCGATGGCGGCGGACAGCCGGGCGGCGGGTGTCATGGCGGTCTTTCAGATGGATGTTTCAGGCCGTGCAGGCGCCGCACGGGCACCACCGGACTCTCCCGCGCGGCATAGCTCCCCGGCGCCAGCAGCACAAGGGCGCTCGCCGCCATGGGGCGGCCCGCCGGGCTCGCGACGCCTCCGCCGCCGGATCGCGCCACAGGTTCCCACCCCACCGGCACCGGCCGCCAGGCCGCGCGCCACGGCACGCGCTGGACAGCCGATCCCCTCGCCGATAGCTTCGTGCGCGGGGACAGGCACGCGCCGGATCGCCGTGCACGAGGGAGCATCATGTCACTGCAGACCACCGACAACACCACATCACCACGCACCTGGGCGCTCGTCGTCTGGGGCCTTTTCATCGCCTCGTATTTTACCTTCACGCTGACGCTGATCGTCGCTGTCATCATCGCCTATGTGAAGCGCGGCGACCTCGCCGGTACGCCGTTCGCCTCGCACATGACCTCGGCGATCCGGACCTTCTGGATCAGCCTCGTCGTCGGCATCATCGGCGTCATCCTGCTGTTCGTCGGCATCGGCTTCATCATCCTCGGCGCCGCCGCGATCTGGCAGCTGTTCCGCGTCATCCGCGGCCTCATCCGCGCCCTCGACAGCCGCCCGATCGACGATCCCGAAGGCTGGTTCTGACGAGAGGCGCCGGCCTCCCGATCGACAATCAGCGCTCGCCCGTTTCAAACGGCCGTTCGTCCAGGCTCGCGCCATCGCACTGACATGCGGCGGCGGTAGAAAAGCGCGTGCGCCGAAGGCAAGGAGATGCGCGGCACCGGGCCATGGCTGTTCGATCCAACTTCGAATCTCGTCCCGCCCCCTGCGTCATTGCCGGGCACGCGGAAGACATGAAAACGCTCGCCGAATTCAGCCGCGGAACACTTTCTAGCCCAAACCTCAGCAGCCCGGGAGCCCACCATGTCCGTGTTCCGCCTGACCCAGATCACCGACACCCATCTCAGCCCGCGCTTTCCCGCGTTCACACAGAACTTCGACCGTGTCGCCGCACATCTCGATGCGACGCGGCCGGACCTCGTGATCAACACCGGCGACCTCGCCTTCGACGGCCCCGACCGTCCCGACGATCTCGCCTTCGCCCGCGCGCGCCATGACACGCTGCCGGTGGAGGTGCGCGTGCTGCCGGGCAATCACGACATCGGCGACAACCCGACCCTGGTCGGCGCACCGCTGCTGCAGCAGGCGACCGAGGAGGCGCGGCAGCGCTTCATCGCGACCTGCGGCGCCGATCGCTGGCGCTTCGACGCTGCCGGCTGGAGCTTCATCGGGCTGAATTCGCTGATCCTCAACACGGGCCTTGCGAGCGAAGCGGAGCAGCGCGACTGGCTCGCCGGCGAGCTCGCCACCGTGCGCGGCCGGCCACTGGCGCTGTTCCTGCACAAACCGCTGTTTCGCGATACGCCGGACGATCCGGAGCTTGCGGAGACCTCGTTCCGCTATGTGCCGTTGCCGGCGCGCAGCGATCTCATCGCGATGCTGAACAGTGTCGACCTGCGCCTCGTCGCCTGCGGCCATGTCCACCAGCGCCGCGACGTCATGCTCGCCGGCGTGCGCCACATCTGGGCGCCATCAGCCGCCTTCATCATCCGCTCCGACGAAAAACAGGAGCCGATCGGCGTCAAGGAGGTCGGCCTGGTCGAATACGCCTTCACGCCCGATCACGTCGAGGTGCACCACCTGCGCGCGGCGGGCCAGGTCGATATTGATCTGGCGACAGTCGACCTCTCCGCCACGCAAGCCAGCGCATGATGATTGAGAGTTATGTCATCCATCACGACTTTCTCTGTCGTGGCCGGGCTTGTCCCGGCCACCCCGCTCAGGGACGCACTGCCCTCCTTATCGGGGTCGCCGGGAGACCTGTCGTTGCTTTTCGAGTCAGACGCTCAAAGATGACGGATGATAGTTCAACCTGAACTCGCCCCGCTTTTGCGTCGTAATCGTCACACCTTATCCGGTCCGATCCGCACCAGCTGCTTGCCGAAGTTCTTGCCCTTCAGGAGCCCGATGAAAGCCTCCGGCGCGCTGGCGAGACCCTCGGTGACGAACTCGCGATACTTGATCTTGCCCTCGCGCACCCACTGCGACATGTCGCGCAGGAAATCGCCATGGAGCGCTGCGAAGTCGCGGACGATGAAGCCGCGCAGCGTCAGCCGCTTCACCAGCACGGCGCGCATCAGGGCCGGCGCCCGGTTCGGCCCCGGGGCATCGCCGGTCAGCGCGTTATAGTCGGCGATCAGGCCGCACACCGGCACACGCGCGAACGGGTTGAGGCGCGGCAGCACCGCGTCCCACACCTTGCCGCCGACGTTCTCGAAATAGACGTCGATGCCCTTCGGACAGGCTTCCTTGAGCTTCGCCGCAAGATCGGGATCACGATGATCGAGGCAGGCATCGAAGCCGAGCTCCTCGGTGACATAGCGGCACTTGTCGGCGCCGCCGGCGATGCCGATCGCCCGAGCGCCCTTGATCCTGGCGATCTGGCCGACCGCCGAGCCGACCGCGCCGGACGCCGCGGCCACCACCACCGTCTCGCCGGGCTGTGGCTTGCCGATTTCCAGAAGGCCCGTGTAGGCGGTCATGCCGGGCATGCCGAGCACGCCGACGGCGGTCGAGATCGGCGCCAGCGCCGGATCGATCTTGCGCAGCCCCCTGGCGTCGACGACGGCGTGGGTCTGCCAGCCGCTGTGCGCCAGCACGATGTCGCCCTTGCTGAACTTGTCGCTGTTGGAGGCGATGACCTCCGCCACCGTGCCACCCTCCATCACGCCGCCGATCTCGACCGGCGCGGCATAGGAGGGCCCCTCGCTCATGCGCCCGCGCATGTAGGGATCGAGCGACAGCCAGATCGTGCGCAGCAGCACCTGGCCCTCGCCCGGCGTCGGCAGCGGTCCGCTTTCGAGGCGGAAGTCCGTGGCCTTCGGTTCTCCGACGGGACGGGCGGCAAGGACGATGCGCTGGGATTCGCTGGACATCGGATGTCTTCCTCCTGGTTGGCTGCGCTTGGCGCGCGGGCGGCGACGATGCCGCTTCGCTCCCTGATTAGGGGCGCGCGCCGCCGCGGGGCAAGAGGTCACGGGGGTCATGCGACCCATGCCGGATCTTTCCGCGGCCGGCGCGACGCCGGCCTGCCGCGCGCCGGAATGTGTGGGGGACATCCGCCGCCCATTTCCCTGCCCCGCCCTGTTGCTGCCTCAATTTACACTTGTTATGTTATAACATAACATATTAAGGCCATCCCATGAAGCGTCTGCCCGTCACGGTGCTCTCCGGCTTTCTCGGCGCCGGCAAGACCAGCCTGCTCAACCATGTCCTGCTCAACCGCGAGGGCTTGCGCGTCGCCGTCATCGTCAACGACATGAGCGAGGTCAACATCGACGCCGCGCTGGTGCGCGATGGCGGCGCCGAGCTCAGGCACCAGGAAGAACGGCTGGTCGAGATGTCGAACGGCTGCATCTGCTGCAGCCTGCGCGACGATCTTCTGGTCGAGGTCGAGCGTCTCGCGCGCGAGGACCGCTTCGACTACCTGCTGATCGAGTCCACCGGGATCTCCGAGCCGATGCCGGTGGCGGCGACCTTCGCGTTCGAGGACGAGGCCGGCAAGACACTGTCCACCCTCGCGCGCCTCGACACCATGGTGACGGTGGTCGACGCCCTCAACTTCACCCGCGACTACATCTCGGCGGACATGCTCGCCGACCGCAACGAGGTCGCCGGCGAGAGCGACACCCGCGCAGTGGCCGAGCTGCTCGCCGAGCAGGTCGAGTTCGCCGACGTCATCGTCGTCAACAAGACCGATCTCGTCACCTCGGTCGAACGCGCGTTTCTGGTCAACGTGCTGACGCGCCTCAATCCTTCGGCCGAGCTGGTGTTCACGGAGTTCGGCAAGGCGCCGCTCGACCGCATCCTCAACACCCACCGCTTCTCCTACGACAAGGCAAGCCAGTCCGCCGGCTGGCTCAAGGAGTTGCAGGGACAAGGCCACACGCCGGAGACCGAGGACTACGGCTTCTGGAGTTTTGTCTACCGCAGCCGCCGCCCGTTCCACCCCGAGCGCTTCCACCGCTTCCTCACCGCGCAGTGGCAGGGCGTGATCCGCGCCAAGGGCTTCTTCTGGCTGGCGTCGCGCATGGACTTCGCCGGCTCGATGTCGCGCGCCGGCCAGATCGTGCGGCACGAGCCCGCCGGCGTGTGGTGGTCGGCGACGCCGCGCGAGCGTTGGCCCGCGGACGCCGACTGGCGCGCCGGCGTGCTCGCCAACTGGACCGAACCCTACGGCGACCGCCGCCAGGAGCTGGTGTTCATCGGCACGCCGCAGATGGAGAAGGACGAGACCATCGCCGCCCTCGACGCCTGCCTGCTCACCGGCGCCGAGATGGCGCTCGGGCCCAAGCGCTGGACGGGCCTCCGCGACCCCTTCCCCGGCTGGCGTCGCGGCGCCGGCGCGGCGTGATCGTGGGCGCGGACTTCCATGCATCTCGACGCACCTGCACAGACGTCGCGCACCGGCCGTGTGGCTCGCGGCTTGGCTGTCCCTGACAACCAGATGGAGCCGCCATGATGACATGGCGGCAAATGCCGGATGAACTGGCGGGCAACGGGGCACGATCGCATCCGGGGCGCCGGCCTCGCGCTGGCGCCGCGCATTCGCCGCTTTCATCCGCTCACTGTGCTATCATCAGCACGCGCGGCGGTATTGAGGACGCATAATGGGGGACGCATGACCAACAATCTGCTCGGCGAACTGCTCGCCGCCCTGCTGCGTGCGCCCGACTACACGCCGCAAGCGCAGCAGGAGCCCAAGCGCCAATCCCCTCGACAATCCACCTGGCGCGTGATGTCCGCCGCCGACCTGCCGCGCGAGGGCCGCCATTTCACCTGCGGCGACGACTGCGGCTGCACGCCGGCGGCCGGGCTACGGTACAGGCCGAAAGGTGACGGCGAGGCCTGAGCGGCTTCGTCAGAACGAAACGCGGATGTTAGCCCTCAGGGTGAGAAGCGCGGCAACGCCGCGCGTCTCGAACCATGAGGCCCCGCCTCGGTTCAGGCCATGCTGGTCGTCACGCGTTGAAGCGCGGTGGCCTCGCCCTTCGAGACGCCCGCTGCGCGGGCTCCTCAGGGTGGGGGAAAGGCACAGCGCGTGGCAAGCTTGCGCGGGTCAAACCCGCGCATGACGGCGATACAAGCGGAAACGCATCACTTCATTCAGCGTCATGGCCGGGCAGCGCGATCCGTCTTCGACGGATCGCCAGGACGCGGGTCTCCCGGCCATCCACGTCTTCCAGCAATTGCCATACCATCCCCTCATGGTGAGGAGCACGGCAACGCCGTGCGTCTCGAACCATGAGGCCATCGCCTCAGCCCAGGCCGTGCTGATCCGCTACACGTTGAGACGCCGTGGCCTCGCCCTTCGAGACGCCCGCTAATGCGGGCTCCTCAGGATGAAGAGAAAGGCACCACGCAGCAAGCTGGATGCGCGGGTCGAGCCCGAGATCGCCTGAAAACGAGCATGCCCGGCACAAGGCCGGGCATGACGGAGAAGATTGCAAGGTGTGTACGTGACGTGAAAGCCTGACGATGGCGTCGCCACCCGCCGCCCTTACGCCCCACCCGGATAGTTCGGCGCTTCGCGGGTGATGGTGACGTCGTGGACGTGGCTCTCGCGCAGGCCCGCGCCGGTGATGCGGACGAACTGGGCCTTCTGGTGGAAGTCGTCAATGGTCTTGGCGCCGACATAGCCCATCGCGGCGCGCAGGCCGCCGACGAGCTGGTGCACGACATTGCCGGCCGGGCCCTTGTACGGCACCTGGCCCTCGATGCCTTCCGGCACGAGCTTGAGCGTGTCCTTGATGTCCTGCTGGAAGTAGCGGTCGGCGGAGCCGCGGGCCATGGCGCCCACCGAGCCCATGCCGCGATAGGCCTTGTAGGAGCGGCCCTGCCACAGGAACACTTCGCCCGGCGTCTCGTCGGTGCCGGCGAGCAGCGAACCGACCATGACGACGCTGGCGCCGGCGGCGAGCGCCTTGGCCATGTCGCCGGAGAACTTGATGCCGCCGTCGGCGATCACCGGGATGCCGGCCTTATGCGCCGCCTCGACCGCGTCCATGATGGCGGTGAGCTGCGGCACGCCGACGCCGGCAACGATGCGGGTGGTGCAGATCGAGCCCGGGCCGATGCCGACCTTGATCGAGTCCGCGCCGGAGTCGATCAGCGCCTGCGCCGCCTCCGTGGTGGCGACATTGCCGGCCACGACCTGCACCGCGTTGGACAGCTTCTTGATGCGGCTGACAGCGGCGAGCACATGGGCCGAGTGGCCATGGGCGGTGTCGACGACGACGACGTCGACACCGGCCTCGATCAGCTTCTCGGTGCGCTCGAAGCCGCTCTCGCCGACGGTGGTGGCGGCGGCGACGCGCAGACGGCCCTGCTCGTCCTTGGACGCCAGCGGATAGGCCACCGCCTTTTCCATGTCCTTCACGGTGATGAGGCCAACGCAGCGGTACTGGTCGTCAACCACCAGCAGCTTCTCGATGCGGTGCTGGTGCAGCATCTTCTTGGCTTCCGCCTGGCCGACGCCCTCGCGCACGGTGACGAGGTTCTCATGGGTCATCAGCTCCGACACCTTCTGGCGCGGGTCGGTGGCGAAGCGCACGTCACGGTTGGTGAGAATGCCGACCAGCTTGCCGGGACGGCCCGGGCCGCTGCCAGTCACCACCGGAATGCCGGAGATGCCGTTGTCCTTCATCAAGGTCAGCGCGTCGGCGAGCGTCTCGTCGGGGCCGATGGTCAGCGGGTTGACCACCATGCCGGACTCGAACTTCTTGACCTGCCGGACCTGGGCGGCCTGGCCCTCGATGTCGAAGTTGCGATGGATGACACCGATGCCGCCGGCCTGCGCCATGGCGATCGCCATGCGCGCCTCGGTCACCGTATCCATGGCGGACGCCATCACCGGGATGTTGAGCGGAACGGCCTTGGTCAGGAAAGTGCGGACATCCGCCTCCGACGGCAGGATTTCCGACAGGCCAGGCTTGAGCAGCACGTCGTCGAACGTGAATGCTTCCTGGAAACCCGGTCTTTGAATGACAGCCATTGCCAACTCCTCTGGCGGCGCACGCCGCAAAAATCCTTCGGGAAAGACGGATTGATCGCCGGCACCTGGCACCGCGCTCGAATCGTCGCCCTTCTTTGGGGTTGGCGGTGGTCGATAGCATGGCAGCATGACGATTCAAAGAGCCTCATCCCCCGTTCACAGGCGCTTTTTGGGTATGGCTCGTCTGCGGCCGGGCCAGGCCTCCCGCGACGGTTGCGGCAAAGCGCAAAACGCCATGATTTCAACGGCTTCCAAATACTGCTGGGCACCGGACTACGCCTCGGGGGCGCAAGCCGCCCCGCGGCCCGCGACGCCCCAAGGATTTGATTGACCAATCCGGGCGGTGGCCTATCAGACGGACAATGGAGTCCTTGCCGTTTTCGGCCATCTTGCAGCAGCCAACCGGGGTTCGACGTCACGCATGCAGAAGGAACGCCTCATCCCCCTCATCGTGGCCACCGCGCTGTTCATGGAGAACATGGACTCCACGGTGATCGCCACCTCGCTGCCGGCGATCGCCGCCGACATCGGAACGAGCCCCCTGACGCTGAAGCTCGCCATCACCTCCTATCTCCTCTCGCTGGCAGTGTTCATTCCCGCGAGCGGCTGGACCGCGGACCGCTTTGGCGCCCGCACGGTGTTCAGCACCGCGATCGCGGTGTTCATGCTGGGCTCGATCGGCTGCGCGCTCTCCTCCTCCATCACCCAGTTCGTGTTCGCCCGCATCCTGCAGGGCATCGGCGGCGCGATGATGACCCCGGTTGGCCGCCTCGTGCTGGTGCGCTCGATCGACAAGAGCGCCCTTGTCAACGCCATGGCCTGGCTGACGACGCCGGCGCTGATCGGCCCGGTGATCGGCCCGCCGCTCGGCGGCTTCATCACCACCTACTTCTCCTGGCACTGGATCTTCCTGATCAACATCCCGATCGGGCTGCTCGGCATTTTCATGGCGCAGCGCTACATCGACCCGATCCGCAGCGACCATCCCGAGCCGTTCGACCTCAAGGGGCTGATGCTTGCCGGCATCGGGCTCGCCGGCCTCGCCTTCGGCCTGTCGGTCGCCGGCCTCAACCTGCTGCCGTGGGAGGTGGTGATGCTGCTGATCGTCTGCGGCGCCATCTCGATGACGCTCTACGTCAAGCACGCCCGCGCGACCTCCTCGCCGGTGCTCGACTTCTCGCTGATGCGCCTCTCTACCATGCGCGCCAGCCTGATCGGCGGCTTCATGTTCCGCGTCGGCATCGGCGCACTGCCGTTCCTCCTGCCGCTCTTGATGCAGATCGGCTTCGGCCTGTCGCCGTTCAAGTCCGGCATGGTGACGTTCGGCTCAGCGGTCGGCGCCATGGGCATGAAGACGCTGGCGGCGCGCATCATCCGCGCCTTCGGCTTCCGCAACATCATGACGGTCAACGCCGTGGTCAGCGCCGCCTTCCTCGCCGCCTGCGCCATCTTCACGCCGGCAACGCCGCTGCTCTTGATCCTGATCATCCTGATCGTCGGTGGCTTCTTCCGCTCGCTGCAGTTCACCGCGATCAACACCATCGCCTATGCCGAGATCGACCAGGCGCAGCTCAGCCGCGCCACCACTATCGTCAGCGTCAACCAGCAGCTCGCCATCTCCGCCGGCGTCGCCATCGGCGCGTTCTCGGTCGAGAGCACCATGCTGCTACGCCATGCCACGACGCTGTCGGCGGAGGACTTCTGGCCGGCGTTCCTGGTGGTCGCCGCCATCACCGCGCTGTCGTCGATCATCTTCTACCAGCTGCCGCCGGACGCCGGCCACGAGATCTCCGGCCGCAAGGCCGCCGAGATCTCCAGCCGAAAGGGCGCAACCAAGGGTGTCGAGAAGAAAGCCAGCGAAGGCACTGCGGATGCCCGCGACCACAAGTTGTGAGGTGATTGAAGCCGAAGCTCGCTCAAACTGCGTCGCATTCTATCTCCTCATGGCAAGGAGCGCGGCAAAGCCGCGCGTCTCGAACCATGAGGCCCATGAGCTGCAACGCACGGGCCTCCTGTAGGGCGATTGACCGCTCTCCACGTCCCCCGAGCACAGCGTTTGAGATGTCGGTCGAGATTCCGGGTCTGGCCCTTCGGGCCATCCCGGAATGACGGCTGCAAAGAGATGTCATTCCGGGGCACGCCGCAGGCGTAAACCCGGAATCTCTGCCTAACCGTTATCGAACGATCGTGTCGGAGGCCCGCCCTGATCCCGGCGGAAACAGGCTACTCGGCCCGGCCGCGAAAGCCGGTCGCCAGCAGGTAGCGCTCGGAGGAATCCTGCCGGCTCGCCGCCGGCTTGACATGGCGGATCACGGCGAAGTCGCGCTTGAGCTCCGCCAGCAGCGAGGCATCCGCGCCGCTCTGGAACACCTTCGCCAGGAATGTGCCGCCGGGGTTGAGCACCTCCAGCGCGAACGCCGCGGCGCTCTCGACAATGCCGAGGATGCGCAGCTGGTCGGTCTTGCGATGGCCGGTGGTGTTGGGCGCCATGTCCGACATTACGACGTCGGCGCCGCCGCCGAGCATCTCGCGCAGCCGCGCCGGCGCCTCCTCGGCCATGAAGTCGAGCTGGGCGAAGTCCACGCCCGGAATTTCGGGCATCTCCAGCAGGTCGATCGCCACCACCTTGCCGCGGCCCTCGACGGAGCCGACCTTGCGCGCGGCGATCTGGCTCCAGCCGCCCGGGGCGGCGCCGAGGTCGATGACCGCCTGGCCGCTCTTGAGCAGCTTGTACTTGTCGTCCATCTCCTTGAGCTTGTACGCCGCGCGCGAGCGATAGCCGTCGCGCTTGGCTTGCGCGACGTACGGATCGTTGAGCTGGCGTTCGAGCCAGAGCTTTGAGGACAGCTTGCGCTTGCCGCCGGTCTTGACGGTGACGTGCAGCCGTCCGGTGTCATCCTTGGCCATGATGGGATGCCTCTAACAGAGCCGCGCCGCCCTGGCCAGAGCGGCGGACGAGGGTCAAAAMCACGAACGAGGGTCAAAATCGTTCGCTCCATCGCATTCTATCCCCTCATGGGGAGGAGCGCGGCAAGGCCGCGCGTCTCGAACCATGAGGCCAATGAGCCGTACGGGCCTCATCCTTCGAGACGCCCGCTGCGCGGGCTCCTCAGGATGAGGGTTAAGGTTGGCGCTGACTTAGCTCGGTCGATTGGCAAAGCTTGAGCGAGTTGTGCCGTCAGCTCACGCCGCGGCGATGGCGTGGTCCTCGCGCATCATCTCGATCAGCATGCCTTCGCGCAGGCCGCGATCGGCGACCCGCAGCCGCGGCAGCGGAAAAGCGTTGCGGATGGCGTCGAGGATGGCGCAGCCGGCGAGCACGAGATCAGCCCGGTCCGGCCCGATGCAGGCATTGCCGGCGCGGTCGGTGTAGCTCGTGGCAAGCAGGCTCTGGATGACATGGCTGACGTCGGCGTCGTTCATCCAGATACCGTCGATGCGGCGACGGTCGTAGCGCGCGAGATTCTGGTAGACGCCGGCGATGGTGGTGACCGTGCCGGACGTGCCGAGCAGGTGCATGCCCGCAAGATCTTTGCCATGGGCCGCGGCAAAGGCCGCGAGATGCCGCGCAACCTCGGCGACCATGGCGTCGTAGGATTGCCGCGTCACCGCCCTGCCGCCGAACCGCTCCGCCAGCGTCACCACGCCGAGCGGGATCGAGGCCCAACCGGCCATTGCCGGACTGCCATGGCGCTGGCCACCGGGCCGGTCGAGCCGGACCAGTTCGGTGGAACCGCCGCCGATGTCGAACAGGATGGCGCCGGAGGCGGCCGCATCCACCAGCGGCAAGCAGCCGGTCACCGCGAGCCCCGCCTCCGTCTCGCGGTCGATCACCTCCAGGCGGATGCCAAGCTCGTCGGCCACGCGGGACCGGAACGCGTCGCCATTCTCGGCGGCGCGGCAGGCTTCCGTCGCGATCAGGCGCAGCCGGCGCGCGTTGCGGGCAACCATCTTGTCCCGACATACCGCAAGCGCCGCCATCGCACGCTCGATCGCCGCCTCGCTGATCCGCCCGGTGGTGGACACACCTTCCCCGAGACGGATGATCCGCGAGAAAGAATCGACCACGCGAAAGCTCTCGCCCGCCGGACGCGCGATCAGCAGACGGCAGTTGTTGGTGCCGAGGTCGAGTGCCGCATAAACGGCCCCGGACGCGGCCTGCGTCCCCCCGACGCCATGGGTCAGAGGCACCGCCCCGCCCGCGCCGATGGCGACGCCCGAGATGTCCGGCTCTCCGCGCAGCTCACGGCTGTCACGGAGCCGTGTCTCTTCCATCATACAAGTCCGTTCTCCGGCACCGGCCTGCGGCGACGGGTCAAATCTTTGCTCGCACGAAGTGTATCAGCCGGACGATCTGGTGCAACCATCGTGCAGATACGGCATGTTCCAGGTGGCGTTGTGCAGGAGCGAAAGCTGCACTATCTCTGGTCGAGCGGCCTTCTGAAACGCGGTTCGCGCGCCTCCACGCCGCTGATGCACGCCTCCAGACCGGACATGTCTCCATGCAGGACCGCCCCCTCGGCAGCACCTTCGAGAACGCTATTGCAACGCAAAAATTCGGGGTCGGCCAGCCCGTCCGCCGCAAGGAGGACGATACCCTGGTCCGCGGCAAGGGAACCTACACCGACGACCTCAGCCTGCCCAAGCAGGCCTACGCCTGGATCGTCCGCAGCGCCCATGCCCATGGCGTGATCCGCGGCATCGATACCGAGGCTGCCCGTGCCATGCCCGGCGTGCTCGGGGTATGGACAGCGGCGGATCTGGAACCGGCGGGCTATGGCACGTTCGGCACCGCGGTGCCGCTCAAGAGCCGTGACGGCTCGCCGGTCCGCCAGACCCGCCGCCCGCCACTCGCCCGCGACAAGGTGCGCTTCGTCGGTGATCCCGTGGCCTTCGTGGTGGCCGAAACGCAAGCCCAGGCCCGCGATGCCGCAGAAGCCGTCTCCGTCGACATCGATCCGCTGCCGGCGGTGACCGATGCCGAGGCTGCGACCAAACCGGGCGCACCGCAACTCTATGACGACATCGCGAACAACGTGGCGCTCGACTTCCATTCCGGCGACACCGCCGCGGTCGACGCCGCCTTCGCCAAGGCCGCCCATGTGGTGAAGCTCGACATCGCCAACACCCGCCTCGCGGTGGTGCCGATGGAACCACGCTCGGGCCTTGCCGTCTACGACAAGGCGGACGGCCACTTCACCCTGCACGCGCCAACGCAAGGCGTTGCCGGCAACCGCACCATGCTCGCGAAGAATCTCAACCTGCCGAAGGACAAGGTCCGCCTGCTGACCCACAATGTCGGCGGCTCCTTCGGCATGAAGAACGTCAACTATCCGGAATACATGTGCATCCTGCACGCGGCGCGGGAGCTCAATCGCCCGGTGAAGTGGACGGACGAGCGCTCGACCAGCTTCCTCTCGGACAGCCACGGCCGTGCCCAGGACATTGTCGCGGAGCTTGCGCTCGCCGCCGACGGCAGCTTCCTCGCGGTGCGTGTGTCGGGCTACGGCAATCTCGGCGCCTACATCATGGGCGTCGCGCCGGTGCCGCTGTCGATCAACATCGCCAAGAACATCGCCAGCGTCTATCGCACGCCGCTGATCGAGGTGGCGATCAAGTGCGCGGTCACCAACACCACGCTGATGGGCGCCTATCGCGGCGCCGGCCGCCCCGAGGCCAACTACTTCCTGGAGCGGTTGATCGACCTCGCCGCCGACCAGATGGGCATCGACCGCCTGGCGCTGCGCCGGCGCAACTTCATCAAGCCGGCGCAGATTCCCTACGCCGCCGCCAACGGCCTGACCTACGACAGCGGCGACTTCCAGGGCGTGTTCAACGACGCGCTGAAGCTGTCCGACCATGCCGGCTTCGCCAGGCGCAAGCGCGACAGCCGCAAGCGCGGCAAGCTGCGCGGCATCGCCGTAGGCTCGTATCTGGAGATCACCGCGCCTCCCGGCGTCGAGCTCGGCAAGATCGCCTTCAAGCCGGACGGCCATGTCGAGATCGCGACCGGCACGCTCGACTACGGCCAGGGCCACGCCACGCCGTATGCCCAGGTGCTGTGCGAGCGGCTCGGCGTGCCGTTCGACGCGGTGACGCTGATGCAGGGCGACAGCGACATCGTCCACACCGGCAACGGCACCGGCGGCTCGCGCTCGATCACCGCGAGCGGCATGGCGATCGTCGAGGCTGCCGATCTCGTCATCGAGAAGGGCAAGTCCGCGGCCTCCTTCGTGCTGGAAGCTGCGCCCGGTGACATCGAGTTCAGCGGCGGGCGCTTCACCATCACGGGCACCGACCGCAGCATCGGCATCATGGACCTCGCGCAACGCCTGCGCACAGGCGGCCTGCCCGAGGGCGCGCCGACCTCGCTCGACGTCGATCACACCACCAAGGAAGTGCCCTCCACCTTCCCCAATGGCTGCCATGTCGCGGAGGTCGAGGTCGATCCCGACACCGGCGTTGTCGAGATCGTCGGCTACAGCGGCGTCAACGACTTCGGCACCGTGGTCAATCCGATGATCGTCGCCGGCCAGGTCCATGGCGGCGTGGTGCAGGGCATCGGCCAGGCGCTGATGGAGTGTGTGCGCTACGACAGCAATGGCCAGCCGGTGACCGGCTCGTTCATGGACTACGCCCTGCCGCGCGCCGGCGACATTCCGCCGATCACCCTCGGCGACCACCCGGCTCCGGCGACGTCCAACCCGCTCGGCACCAAGGGATGCGGCGAAGCCGGCTGCGCCGGCAGCCTCTCGACCATCGTCAACGCGGTGGTGGACGCGCTGTCGGAATACGGCATCAGCCACATCGACATGCCGCTGACCCCGGAACGGGTGTGGCGGGCGATCCAGGACGCCAAGGCGGTGAAGGCGGGAACCGCGGCCGCCTGAGTCTTCCTGCCCGGCTTCGTATAAATATTATCCGGGTGATATTGATCGTCAGATATCACCCGGGTAATAAATCGTCCGACAGACCACATCGCGCGGGCCACCGCACAACCGTCGGACGCCACCATGAAGACCCTGACCGCCAACGGCATCACCATCGCCTATGACGACTTCGGCGACATGCGCGCCGAGCCCATCCTGCTGATCGCCGGCCTCGGCACCCAGATGATCCGCTGGACGTCGCCGTTCTGCGCCGCCCTCGTCGCGCGCGGCTATCGCGTGATCCGGTTCGACAACCGCGACGCCGGTGGCTCGACACATTTCAGCACGCATCCGGCGCCGGACTTCGGCGCCCTCGCCACCGCGCTGATGGCCGGCGGTCGACCGGACGTGCCCTACACACTGCATGACATGGCCGGCGATACCGTCGGCCTGATGGATGCGCTGGCGATCCCGCGCGCCCATCTCGTCGGCCGCTCGATGGGCGGCATGATCGCCCAGGTCGTGGCGAGCGCCCATCCCGACCGCGCGCTGTCGCTGACCTCGATCATGTCGAGCACCGGCAATCCGCAGTTGCCGCAGGCGGCGCCGGACGTCATGGCGATGCTGACGCGGCCGATGCCCGATCCGTCCGTCGACATTGAGGGCTATCTCGACCGCGCGCAGACGTTCGCGCAACGCATCACCGGACTGGACTATCCCATTGATGTGGCGGCATACCGCGCGCTCGTCCGTGAGGAAGTGCGGCGCGCTTATGATCCGGCCGGCTTCGCCCGCCAGATCGCAGCCATCGCCATCACCGGGGACCGTCGCGCCGCACTGGCGGCGATCACCGCACCGACGCTTGTGATCCACGGCGCCGACGACCCACTCATTCCCCCGGCCTGCGGTGCGGATACCGCTGCCGCAATCCCCGGAGCGGAGTTCATGGTGATCGACGGCATGGGCCACGACCTGCCGGCCGCGGTCGAGCCGCGCATCGCCGACGCCATCGTGCGCACCGCGCAACGCGGCTCGCGCCTGCCGGTCACCGCCCTCGCCCTGCTCGGCAGGGTGTAGCCCGGCCACCTCGCTGGGGACGCAGGGCCTTCGCCGCCCGTCAGGCGACGGCGGCCTCCCGGGGCTGGTAGATCGCGACGTGGCGGCAGCGGGCAACCGCGCGGCTGCCATTGGCGACGACGACGCCGTCAAGCTCGACGAACCGGTGCCCCTTGCGCTCGTAGTTGTCGGCGACCTGAGCCCGCACCGTCAGTTCGTCGCCAGCGAAGGCCGGCGCAAGGTGCTGCAGCGCGCTGCTGACATGAATCCAGGGGCCGAGGACGACATTCTCCTTCAGGGCCGAATTCAGCGTACGCAGCAGCGTGCCCGGGTGAAGAATCGCCTCGGTGGCGTAGACCGGCGCCGCCTCGTGGATGTCGCGGAGGTAGTCGCGCCGTTCGACCGCATCCTGGCGATACGCCGCAATGCCAAGCCACGCCCCCGTCCGGTAGGTGTCTTCGCCCACCGGCGGGCGCCGGGCCACAGGGCCCATGGCCACGAAATCGTCGAGCCGCAGCGGCGGTGGCGCATCCGGCAGCGTCGCGATGGCCGTGCCGCAGAGCTCGCCACGGCTGCGCAGTTCGATCGCAAGACCACCGTCCGCCTCGCGCGCCGAGACCTCGACCGTCTCGCCATCGTACACCGGCTTGAGGAAGCGCCCCTGCATCCAGCCGCGCTCGATAAAGGCTCGGCCCCATACCTGCGCCGGAACATGGCTCATGTAGGCGAAAACGTCGACGCCGGGCACGAGGCCACCGACAAAGCCGAACTGCCGGGCCACTGTGTCGTCGTGCATCTTGTTTTCTGAGCTTTTGGCGAGATTGCAGGCCACGACCCGGTACGGCGTCAATTCCATGGTTCCTCCCGCGGATCGCAGGTCCGCTGTTGTTGATGACACGATGGTACGCCAACAAACCGCATCCGCAACCCTGTCTAAGGCGTGGTTTTTACTCGCAATCCGGCCGCCGCTGGGCTACCCCGTCGCGACCGAACCAAAGGCATCCGCAACCACCGCATGACCACCCCGCCACCAACTGGCCGCATCTATGTCGATGCCGATGCCTGCCCGGTGAAAGACGAGATCTACCGGGTCGCCGAACGGCATCACCTGCGGGTGACCGTGGTGGCCGGCGGCTTCCTGCGGGTGCCGCAGCATCCGCTCATCGAGCGGGTGGCGGCGGGCGACGGCATGGACGCCGCCGACGACTGGATCGCCGAGCGTACCGGTCCGGGTGACATCGTCGTCACCGCCGACATCCCGCTCGCCAGCCGCTGTGTGAAGACCGGCGCCGCCGTGCTGGCGCCGAACGGCAAGGCCTTCACCGAGGATTCGATCGGCATGGCCCTCGCCGTGCGCAACCTGATGACCGACCTGCGCTCGGCGGGTGACGTCACCGGCGGCCCGCGCGCGTTCTCGCCGCGCGACCGCTCGACGTTCCTGTCCGCGCTCGACCAGACCATCCGGCGCCTGCAGCGCGCCCAACAGACCTGAAGACCGTATCATGGCTCCTCCCCTGATCCAGATGAAGGATATCGCGCTGACCTTCGGCGGCACGCCGTTGCTGCAGTCGGCCGAGCTCAACGTGTCCGCCGGCGAGCGGGTCTGCCTGATCGGCCGCAACGGCTCGGGCAAGTCGACGCTGCTGAAGATCGCCGCGGGGCTCATCGAGGCCGACCGCGGTGAGCGTTTCGTGCAGCCGGGCGCCACCATCCGCTATCTGCCGCAGGAGCCGGACTTCTCCGGCGTCGCCACCACGCTCGCCTATGTCGAGGCCGGCCTCGGCCCGGGCGACGACGTCCACCCGGCGCGCTACCTGCTCGAACAGCTCGGCCTGACCGGCGAGGAAGATCCCACGAACCTCTCCGGCGGCGAGGCGCGCCGCGCCGCGCTCGCGCGCGTGCTCGCCCCCTCGCCCGACATCCTGCTGCTCGACGAGCCGACCAACCATCTCGACCTGACGACGATCGAGTGGCTGGAAAGCGAGCTCTTGAGCCGCCGCTGCGCGCTGGTGCTGATCAGCCACGACCGGCGCTTCCTCTCCAACCTGTCGCGCAGCACGGTGTGGCTCGACCGCGGCCAGACCCGGCGCATCGAGCGCGGCTTCGGCGCCTTCGAGGAATGGCGCGACGAGGTGCTGGCAGACGAGGAACGCGACCAGCACAAGCTCGACCGCAAGATCGTCGCCGAGGAGCACTGGCTGCGCTACGGCGTGTCCGGCCGGCGCAAGCGCAACGTCAAGCGCCTCGCCAACCTGCATTCGCTGCGCGACCAGCGCCGCGACTACCGCGGCGCTGCCGGCAAGGCGACTCTGACGGCCGCTACCGGCGAGACCTCCGGCACGCTGGTGGTCGAGGCCAAGAATGTCACCAAGGCCTGGGGCGACCGCCCCGTGGTCAGCGATTTCTCCATTCGCATCCAGCGCGGCGACCGCCTTGGCATCATCGGGCCGAACGGCGCCGGCAAGACCACCCTCATCAACATCCTGACCGGCGGGCTCGCCCCGGACAGCGGCAGCATCCGTCTCGGCGCCAACATCGAGATGGCGACCCTCGACCAGCATCGCGAGAGTCTCGATCCCAGGACGACGCTGTCGGAGGCGCTGACCGGTGGCCGCGGCGACCATGTCATGGTCGGCGGCAAGCCCAGGCATGTCATCGGCTACATGAAGGACTTTTTGTTCGCCCAGGAGCAGGCGCGCACGCCGCTTGAGGTGCTGTCAGGCGGTGAGCGCGGCCGGCTGATGCTGGCCCGCGCGCTGGCCAAACCCTCCAATCTGCTGGTGCTGGACGAGCCGACCAACGACCTCGACCTCGAAACCCTCGACGTGCTCGAGGAGCTGCTCGGCGACTACGAAGGCACCGTCATCCTGATCAGCCACGATCGCGACTTCCTCGACCGTGTCGTGACGTCCGTGATCGCCCCCGACGGCCTCGGCCGCTGGCTCGAATATGCCGGCGGCTACAGCGACATGCTCACGCAACGCGGCGAGGATCTGCGACGCGACGCGCCGAAGGCCGCAAAGGCCGCGAAAGAACCGAAGGAGCAGAAGACCTCCGCTCCTGCCGCCGCCCCCAAGCGCCGCCTCAGCTTCAACGAGAAGCATGCGCTGGAAACGCTGCCGAAGACCATGGCGAAGCTGCAGGCCGACATCGCCACGCACCAGAAGCGGCTCGACGATCCGGCGCTGTACAGCCGCGACCGCAAGGCATTCGACGACAGCTCGGCCGCGCTCGCGGCGGCGCATGCCAAGCTGCACGAGGCCGAGGAGAAGTGGCTGGAGCTCGAAATCCTGCGCGAGGAGATCGAGCAGGGCTGAGCGCGGGCCTTCCCGGCGACGCGCGCGCCTCTGCCGCTACGCCGCTCCGGCCGGCTGCTGCTGGGTGGCACAATGGATGCCGCCTCCGGCCTCCCCGATCGGATCGATGTCGAGGCTGACGACCTCGCGGCCCGGATAGAGCTGGCGCAGCAAGTCCTGTGCGGCCGCATCGGCCTTGTCGTCACCGAACTCCGCTCCGATGACGGCGCCGTTGCAGACATAGTAATTGACGTAGCTTGACACGAAGTCGTCCGAGGAAGACCGGATACGCTCGGGATCCGGCTCGGGCATCACGACGACGTCGAGACGTCGACCGGCCGCGTCCGTCGCCCGCGTGAGGATCTCACAGGTCTCGAACGCCGCGACACTCCAGGGATCATTGCTATCCTTCTTCCGCGGCAACTGGATGACGACCTGCCCTGGCTTTACGAACCGTGCAAGGGCATCAATGTGATAGTCGGTGATGTCAGCGCCCTTGACGCCCGGCGCCCAGATCATGCGCTCGCCCCCGAGGGCGTCCAGCAACAACCGCTCGATCTCCGCCTTCGCGCGCCGATTGCGGTTG
This sequence comes from Bradyrhizobium sp. 2TAF24, assembly GCF_052115025.1. Taxonomy (NCBI): domain Bacteria; kingdom Pseudomonadati; phylum Pseudomonadota; class Alphaproteobacteria; order Hyphomicrobiales; family Nitrobacteraceae; genus Bradyrhizobium; species Bradyrhizobium sp. 2TAF24. Next base: position 133,702 of record NZ_JBFRFW010000006.1, read on the forward strand.
GCGTTCACCCACGAGCTCTCATGGGCCAGTAGCGTTCCGGCACCATCGGTCTCGATCCCGCCGCCTTCCCCGACAACACCACTGTCGAACACGCGAAGCCCAAGCTTCTGAGCGACGCGCTTCGCAACCTGCCCATCGGCGGCATGGGGCTGCTTGTTGCCCCACCCATTGAAATTCAGCTCCGCGACGGCCAACCCGCCGTCCGCCGAACGCACGAAGGTCGGTCCGGCATCACGACACCAGAGATCATCGGTTTCGATCGGCCAGACCTCGATCTGCGTGCCGAGCCGCTGATGGACCGCAGCAACCTGTGTGGCTGGCGCCAACATCACGAGGGGCTCGAAACGCACGATCGCTTGCGCGATCGATGCGATGCGACTGCGAACGGCTTCCAGCTCCTTCGCGCCGCCATAGATCGCCGCACGCGACGGCCATTGCATGAAAGTGCGAGTATGCGGTTCGGATTCCAGCGGCATCCGATAGCCAAGGCGGCGGGCCGTGGTGCCGTCCGGGGTCGCAGACGAAGTGTCGCCGGCCATCAGGACAAGCCCCATAGAGGCTGTTGCTTTCAGGACATCGCGACGAGCGGGCATAATGGCAGGGTACGCATATCCAGCCACCGCGACAAGAACGACGATCCGTCAGCCACCGCCCTCGCTCAACCGCCGACCAGAGCCCGGAGCTCGCGGTCGAGCGCGTCGTGAAACACGGCGATCGGCCGCTCCAGCCGCCCGGCCGGCGGACGGTGCACCACCCAGGCGCGCACCGCCGGCGTGAAGCCCGGCACCTTGATCGCCTTGAGCTTGCCGCGATACGCGCTGCGCTTCAGCGCCACCGGCGTCGCGATGCCGACGCCGAGCCCACGCGCCACCAGCGACAGCCGCAACTCCGAATCCAGTGCCTCGACGGCCACGTTGAACGGCAGATGCGCGACATCGAAGTGGCGCTTGAGCACCTGGCGAAAGCCGCAGCCGTCCTGGTTGATCACCCAGGTCATCTGCGACAGCGTTTCCAAATCAACCGACTTGCCGATCTTCATATCGCGGGCCACCACGAACAGCACTGGCTGCGCGCCGAGATCATCCGCCGCAAGATCCGCCGCCGGCGCCATGCCATCGGGCAGGCACACCGCCGCGGCGTCGAGCTCGTTGCGACCGACCCGCGCCATATGCTCCGGCGACCAGCCGGACACCACCCGCACCGCGAGTGACGGAAACGCGCCGCGCAGCGCATCGAGCGGGCCGGTCAGCCCGCTTTCCGACAGATAGGGCGTGATGCCGAGCCGGAACTCGCCGCGCACCACACCATCGTGCGCGACGCCCGATTTCAGGTCCTCCAGCGAGCGCAGCACCCGCCGCCCGTGCTCGTAGGCTTCCCGCCCCGCCACCGTCGGCCGCAGCGGTTTCGACTGCCGGTCGAGGAGTTCAGCGCCCAGCAGTTGCTCGAGGTTCTGCACCCGCCGCGTCACGCCGGGCTGGGTGAGATTGAGCCGCGCCGACGCCGCCACGATCGATCCGGTTTCCACCACCGCGACGAACGCCAGGAGGTCGTTGGTATTCATAAATATCTCGCATATTGAATATCAAACCATTTCAATTGTCGCATAATCCCGCGGCTGCTTAAAGGCCCTTCCGCAACGACTTCGAGGGTTTCATGAGCGCCAGCGACACCACCACCGCACCCGTCACGACAACCGTGACGCGCTCCTTCATCTGGCTCGGCGCGATCGCGACCGGCGTCATCGTCACCAACCTGTTCGCGCCGCAGATCCTCGTCGGCCAGATCGGCCCGGCACTGCACATGACCGCGGCCCAGGCGGGCCTGATCAGCACCCTCACCCTGCTCGGCTACGCACTCGGCCTGTTCCTGCTGGTGCCGCTCGCCGACCGCATCGAGAACAAGCGCCTGATCCTGACGACGCTGTGCGGCACGGTCGTCGCCGCGCTGTGCACCGCGCTCGCCCCCACGCCGACACTGCTGCTGGTCGCGGTGTTCGTGCTCGGCGGCTCGTGCGCTGCGATCCAGATGCTGGTGCCGCTGATCGCCGCGATGGCCCCGCCAGCCGACCGCGGCCGGGTCATCGGCGAGGTGATGGGCGGGCTGATGGTCGGCATCCTGTTGTCGCGGCCGCTGGCGAGCTTCATCGCCGACCTGTGGAGCTGGCGCGGCTACTACGCGCTTTCCGCGGCGTCCGTCGCCCTGCTGGGCGTGGCGCTCGGCGCCCGCCTGCCGTCGCTGCGCCCCGCCGCTGAGGTCGGCTACCTCCATCTTCTCGGCTCGTTCTGGACGCTGTGGCGCGAGGAGCCGGTGCTGCGGGTGCGGGCGTGGACCGCGGCGCTGGTGATGGCCTCCTTCACGGCGTACTGGGCGGCCGCGGCGCTGCGGCTGGCGGCCGCGCCGTTCCAACTCGACGCCCGCGGCATCGCCGCCTTCGCCCTCGTCGGCGCCGCGGGCGCCGTGGCAACGCCGCTCGCCGGCCGGCTCGGCGACCGCGGCTACGCGCGTCCGCTGCTGATCGCCTCGCATCTCGCCATCATCCTGTCCTGTGCGCTCTGCGCCGCGGCCGCGATGATCGACTCGCAGGTCGCGGCGCTGGCGCTGCTGGTGATCGGCACGGTGGTGCTCGACATGGGCGTCACGGTCGACCAGACGCTCGGCCGCCGCGCGGTCAACCTGCTGCGGCCGGAAGCGCGCGGCCGCCTCAACGGGCTGTTCGTCGGATTGTTCTTCATCGGCGGCGCGATCGGCGCCGCCGCAGCCGCGACGGCGTGGTCGCTCGGCGGCTGGAGCGCGGTGTGCGCCGTCGCCGGATTGTTCGGGCTGCTCGCACTCATCACCGATCTCGTCACCCGGACCGGATCGTCGTAACCGCCCGTCACTGCACAGCCTCCCCGCGCAGCCGGTCGAGCACGCCGCGCCCAGCCGCCGCGCCGGTGGCGAAAGAGGCCTGCAGCAGGTAGCCGCCGGTCGGCGCCTCCCAGTCCAGCATCTCGCCGGCGACGAACACGCCGGGCAGCCGCCGCAGCATGAACGATGCATCGACTTCGTCCCAGGCAACACCGCCCGCGGTCGAGATGGCGCGGTCGAGCGGCGCGGTGCCGGTGAGCCGCACCGTCACTGCGTTGATTGCCGCGGCGAGATCGGCAGGCGACAGCGCAGCGAGGTTCCCCCCGCGCGCGATGGCGCTCTCCTGCAGCAGCGCCACCGCGACCGGCGACAGTCCCAGCGCCTTTCGCAGGAAGGTCGACAGCGACTGCTTGCGGCGCGGCGCCGCGAGGCGCTCGGCCAACTCCGCCGCGGTCGCATCCGGACGCAGCGCGATGACGAGATCGGCGAACCCATCCCGCGCGATCGCCTCGCGCAGCACCGCCGACAGCGCGTACACACCGCCACCTTCGAGCCCCTCGCGCGTCACCACCAGCTCGGCGCGGCTGGTCGCGGCACCGAAGGTCAGCGCGATGCCTTTCAGCGGCGTGCCCTCGAAGCGGTCGCGGAACAGCGCGGACCAGGCGACCTGGAAGCCGCTGTTGGCGGGCCGCAGCGGCGTGATCGCAATACCGAGTTCCGCGAGGATCGCCTGCCAGGAGCCATCGGAGCCGAGGCGCGGCCAGCTCGCACCACCGAGCGCGAGCACGACCATGTCCGCCGCGGTATGCACCAGGCCATGGGGGGTCTCGAACCGCAAATGGCCGTCTTCCGCCCACCCGGTCCAATGGTGGCGCAGCGCCAGCGTCACGCCCTGCCCCTCCAGGCGGCGCAACCAGGCGCGCAGCAGCGGCGACGCCTTCAGCGCCTCGGGAAATACCCGGCCGCTGCTGCCGACGAAGGTCGGCTGGCCAAGCGCCGCGCACCAGGCCCGCAAGTCCGCCGGCGAGAACGCGTCGATCGCCGCGCGCAGCAGCGGCTCGGCAGCGCCATAGCGCGCCATGAAGGCCGACAGCGGCTCGCCGTGGGTGATGTTGAGCCCGCCGCGGCCGGCCATCAGGAACTTGCGCCCGGCGGACGGCATGCGGTCATAAAGGGTGACACGGCCACCGCCGGCCGCGATGGTCTCCGCGGCCATCAGGCCGGCGGGGCCCGCGCCGATCACGGCGACGGTCCGCTCGGAAATCTGGGAAGACGGGGAGACGGTCACGGGCGCGCGTCGCAAGACATGATCGCGCTTATCGACCGCCAGCGCCACAAAGCCAAGTCCGAAGGTCGAGCCCCAACCACGAATCCCGCAGAACACACGGGCGAGGCAGCAGGTCGCCCTGCCGCCTCGCCCCGTCGTGTGCCGGCGATCAGAAGATCCTGACCGCGTTCTTCAGCGTGATCCAGACGCCCCAGGCCAGCGGAATGCCGACGAACGCCCAGAACGCCAGCGCCGGCAGGTCGAGGCCGCCCTTGCCGATGCCGAACGAACCCGTCGGCCCTGACGACGCGCCCTTGGTCGCCGCCTGCAGCTTCGCGACCTCCTCCTGGCTCATGTACCACTTCGGATCGACCGGCTTGATCAGGTAGTTGCAGATCAGACCGGCGACCAGCATGGCGCAGAGGATGTACATGGTGGTGTTGTAGAGCTGGTCGCGCGGCACGCCGGCGGCGAGCTGCGCCTCACGGATGTAGTTCACCACCACCGGTCCGATGATGCCGGCGGTCGACCAGGCCGTGAGCAACCGGCCGTGGATCGCGCCGACGAACTGGGTGCCGAACATGTCGGCGAGATAGGCCGGCACGGTGGCGAAGCCGCCGCCATACATCGACAGGATGATGCCGAACGCCAGCACGAACAGCGCCTTGCTGCCGAGCGCGGCGAATGACGGCGCCAACGCATAGAGCGCGATGCCGAGCAGGAAGAATGTGTAGTAGGTACGCTTGCGTCCGATGTGATCGGACAGCGACGCCCAGAAAAATCGGCCACCGATGTTGAACAGCGACAACAGCCCGGTGAAGCCGGCCGCGACCGCCGCAATCGCCACCTTCTGTTCAGCGCTGAGGGCGTTGAACTTGACGTCCGGCAGGCCGATCAGCGAGCCGGCAAAGATCTCCTGCAGCATCGGCGACGCCATGCCGATCACGCCGATGCCGGCCGAGACGTTGAGGCACAGCACCCACCAGATCAGCCAGAACTGCGGCGTCTTGTGCGCGTTGTCGAGATGCACGTGGTGCTGGGTGATCATCGACTTGGTTTCGGCCGGCGGCGTCCAGCCGTCGGGCCGCCAGCCGGACGGCGGCAGGCGATAGCGGAACGCGCCGATCATCATGAACACGAAATAGATCGCGCCCATGGCAAGGAAGGTCTCCCAGACGCCGACCGAGGTCGTGGTCTTGAAGTTGTTCATCAAGAGGTCGGCAAGCGGCGCGCCGATCATGGCGCCGCCGCCAAACCCCATGATCGCCATGCCGGTGGCCATGCCGCGGCGATCCGGAAACCACTTCACCAGGGTCGAGACCGGTGAGATGTAGCCAAGGCCAAGCCCGACGCCGCCGATCACGCCGGAGCCGAGCCACAGGATCCAGAGCTGATGGGTGAAAACGCCGATCGCGCCGAGCACGAGGCCGCCGGCCCAGCAGAACGCCGCAACGACACCGGCCTTGCGCGGTCCCGCCCGCTCGAGCCAGCCGCCCCACAGCGCCGCGGACACGCCGAGCAGGACGAAGAACAGGGTGTACATCCAGCCGAGACTGGACACGCGCCAGTCGCAGGTGGTGGTGAACAGCTCCTGCACGATCGACATGTCCGGGCAGGCTTTGGGCGCCGCCAGCCCGATGGCGCGCGACAGCGGCAGCCAGAACACGCTGAAGCCGTAGGCCATGCCGATGCACAGATGGATGCAGAGTGCCGCCGGCGGCACCAGCCAGCGATTGAAGCCCGCCGTCGCGATGATGCGTTCGCGGTCGAGGATGCCGGCGCCCGTTGCGGGCACTGCCCCCGCATTGTCCAGAGTAGCCATTCGTTTTCTCCCCATGGCAGCCGCCTTCATTGGCGAGGCGGTCTGTCGTCCCAAGCGACTATTGCGCTCCTGGTCGCCTTACCCCCTCCATCGCGCTGCGCACGAGCGGATCGAGCCCCTCGCCGCCGGCCTCCCAATGCGCCAGGATCGCGGAACGCATACGGGGGTCCCAGAACTTGTTGATGTGCTCGGCGATTCCGGGAGCCGCCCTGGCATCGCCCTGGCTTCTGAAAAAACTGCCGATCTGGTTGGCCATGTGGACCAATCTGTCAGGCGACATCGATCGAAACTCCCGTCGACACACGATGCGAATGGCTGAATAGCTCGAAGCCGTCGGCCCGGGCGATGGCACACAAGGTGATGTTGGCGGCCTCCGCCATCCGCACCGCGAGCGCCGTCGGCGCCGACACCGAGACGATCATCGAGGCGCCCATCGCCGCGGTCTTCTGTACCATTTCGACCGAAACGCGGCTGGTCAACAGCACGATCCCCTCAATGGCCGACAGCCCCTGGCGCGCCACCGTGCCCGCCAACTTGTCGAGCGCATTGTGGCGACCGACGTCCTCCCGCAACTCGACGATGCCGCGCTCGGGCAGCCAGAACGCCGCTGCGTGCACTGCGCGGGTTTTCATGTTGAGCTTCTGCAGCGGCGCCAGCGCCTGCATCGCCGCCATGACCTGCTGCGGTGACACCTGGATGCCGGGATCGACGACGGCGGCCGGGCGCATCGCCTCCGCGATCGAGTCGATGCCGCACAGACCGCAGCCGGTCGGCCCCGCGATATGGCGCCGCCGCTCGCCGAGACGCGTCGCGCGCGACGTCTCCAGCCACATGCGCACGTCGATACCATCGTCGAGTTCGACGACGTCGAGCGAGACAATGTCGTCCTTGGTGTCGATCACGCCTTCCGACAGGCTGAAGCCGACGGCAAAATCCTCGAGATCGGTCGGCGTTCCCATCATCACCGCATAGGTGCCGCCGTCATAGGACAGCGCGATCGCGGTCTCCTCCGGGATCGCGCGATCGCCGGCACTGAAGCCGCTGTTGTCGCGCCAGATCCCGCGATGGGCGATGTGGACGGGTTTGGGCAATATCTACTCCGCAGCTTCCATGGGAGATATCCGACGCGACTGCCGCGCCTGCTCGTCATAACGCTTCTGCCAGTCGCTGGGCCCGTTCGAGGGCCGGATCTGCACCGCCGTCACCTTATACTCGGGGCAGTTGGTGGCCCAGTCCGAGAAGTCGGTGGTGACCACGTTGGCCTGCGTGTCGGGATGGTGGAACGTGGTGTAGACCACGCCTGGGGCGACGCGTTCAGTGATCAGCGCGCGCAGCGTCGTCTCGCCGGCGCGGCTGGTCAGCGTCACCCAGTCGCCGTCGCGGACGCCGCGCTGCTCGGCGTCGTGCGGATGGATCTCGAGGCGATCCTCCTCATGCCAGACCACGTTGGCGGTGCGGCGGGTCTGCGCGCCGACATTGTACTGGCTGAGAATGCGGCCGGTGGTCAGCAGCAGCGGGAAGCGCGGACCGGTGCGCTCGTCGGTCGGGATGTATTCGGTGATGACGAACTTGCCCTTGCCGCGGACGAAGCCGCCGATGTGCATCACTGGCGTGCCTTCCGGCGCTTTCTCGTTGCACGGCCATTGCACCGATCCCAGTTCGTCGAGCTTGGCATAGGACACGCCTGTGAAGGTCGGCGTCAGCGCCGCGATCTCGTCCATGATCTCTGAGGGATGCTCGTAGTGCATCTCGTAACCCATCGCCTTGGCCAGAGCGATCGTGACTTCCCAGTCCTCCATGCCGTTGCGTGGCGACATCACCTTTCGCACCCGCTGGATCCGGCGTTCCGCATTGGTAAAGGTACCGTTCTTTTCCAGGAAGGTCGAGCCCGGCAGGAACACGTGTGCGTAATTCGCCGTCTCGTTCAGGAAGAGGTCGTGAACGATGACGCACTCCATGGCGGCAAGGCCGGCGGCGACATGTTTGGTGTTGGGATCGGACTGCAGGATGTCCTCGCCCTGCACGTAGAGCGCCTTGAAGCTGCCGTCGACGGCGGCATCCAGCATGTTCGGGATGCGCAGGCCCGGCTCGTTGTTGAGCTTGACGCCCCACAGCGATTCAAAGGTCTCTCGCACGGCATCCGTGGAGATGTGGCGGTAGCCCGGCAGTTCGTGCGGGAACGAGCCCATGTCGCAGGAGCCCTGCACATTGTTCTGGCCGCGCAGCGGATTGACGCCGACGCCCGGACGGCCAATGTTGCCGGTCGCCATCGCCAGATTGGCGATCGCCATCACCGTGGTCGAGCCCTGGCTGTGCTCGGTGACGCCGAGGCCATAATAGATCGCGCCGTTGCCGCCGGTGGCGAACAGCCGCGCGGCGCCGCGCAGCGCGATGGGATCGACGCCAGTCGCGAGTGCGGTGGCCTCCGGGCTGTTCTGCGGCAGCGACACGAATGCCGCCCAGTCCTCGAACTCGCTCCAGTCGCAGCGCTCGCGCACGAAAGGCTCGTCGACGAGGCCCTCGGTGACGATGACATGGGCCAGCGCGGTCAGCACGGCGACGTTGGTGCCCGGCATCAGCGGCAGGTGATACGCCGCTTCGATATGCGGCGAGCGCACGAGATCGGTACGGCGCGGATCGATCACGATCAGCTTGGCGCCCTGGCGCAGCCGCTTCTTCAGCCGCGAGCCGAACACCGGATGGCCATCGGTCGGGTTGGCGCCGATCACGATGACCACGTCGGTCTGCTCGACGGAGTCGAAGTCCTGGGTACCGGCCGAGGTGCCGAACGCCTGCGACAGGCCGTAACCGGTGGGCGAATGGCAGACGCGGGCGCAGGTGTCGACGTTGTTGTTGCCGAAGCCGGCACGGATCAGCTTCTGCACCAGATAGGTCTCTTCGTTGGTGCAGCGCGACGAGGTGATGCCGCCGACCGAGTCCCGGCCGTAGGTCTTCTGGATCCGGGCGAACTCGGACGCAGCGTAGCTGAACGCCTCCTCCCAGCTCACCTCCTGCCAGGGATCAGAGATATTCTTGCGGATCATCGGTTTCAGAATGCGCTCGCGGTGCGTGGCATAGCCCCAGGCGAAGCGCCCCTTGACGCAGGAGTGGCCGCGGTTGGCCTTGCCGTCCTTGTAGGGCACCATGCGCACCACTTCCTCGCCGCGCATCTCGGCCTTGAAGGTGCAGCCGACGCCGCAATAGGCGCAGGTGGTGACTTCGGAATGCTCGGGCTGGCCGATCTCGATCACCGACTTCTCGGTCAGCGTCGCGGTCGGGCATGCCTGCACGCAGGCGCCGCACGACACGCACTCGGAGCCGAGGAAGCTCTCGCTCATGCCCGGCGACACGCGGCTGTCGAAGCCGCGGCCGGCGATGGTCAGCGCGAAGGTGCCCTGCACTTCTTCACAGGCCCGCACGCAGCGCGAGCACACGATGCACTTCGAGGGGTCATAGGTGAAGTACGGGTTGGACTCGTCCTTGGGCAACCAGTTGGCGTTGTCCTCGCCATGACAGGTGGCGGACACGTGGTTCTCGCCGTCATAGCCATAGCGCACGTCGCGCAGGCCGACCGCGCCGGCCATGTCCTGCAGTTCGCAGTCGCCGTTGGCGGCGCAGGTCAGGCAGTCGAGCGGATGGTCGGAGATGTAGAGCTCCATCACGCCCTTGCGCAGCTGCTTGAGCCGGTCGGTCTGGGTCTTGACCACGAGGCCCTCGGTGGCCGGCGTGGTGCAGGACGCCGGCGTGCCGGCGCGGCCCTCGATCTCCACCAGGCACAGGCGGCAGGAGCCGAACGCATCGACCATGTCGGTGGCACAGAGCTTGGGGATCTGCGTGCCCGACTCCATCGCCGCCCGCATGATCGAGGTGCCCTCAGGCACCGTGACCTGGCGGCCGTCGATGGTCAGGTTGACCATCTTCTCGGCTTTGGACCGCGGCGTGCCGTAATCGATCTCATGCACCAGCGACATGACGTGCCTTCCTCATTCCGCGGCCTGCAGCGGCGCTTGCGCTGGGCCGAAATCCTCGGGGAAATGCTTGAGCGCGCTCATCACCGGATACGGCGTGAAGCCGCCGAGCGCGCACAGCGAGCCGAACTTCATGGTGTTGCAGAGATCGGTCAGCACCGTCAGGTTGGCCGCGACGTTGTAGCCGGCGCGGATCTTGTCGACGGTCTCGACGCCCCTGGTCGAGCCGATGCGGCAGGGCGTGCACTTGCCGCAGGACTCGATGGCGCAGAACTCCATGGCGAAGCGCGCCTGCTTCGACATGTCGACGGTGTCATCGAACACCACGATGCCGCCATGGCCGATCAGACCGTCGCGCGCGGCGAACGCCTCGTAGTCGAACGGCGTGTCGAACAGCGCGCGCGGAAAGTAAGCGCCGAGCGGGCCGCCGACCTGCACCGCGCGCACTGGCCGTCCCGTGGCGGTGCCGCCGCCGATGTCATCGATCAGTTCACCGAGCGTGACGCCGAACGCGGTCTCGAACAGGCCGCCATGGCGGATGTTGCCGGCGAGCTGGATCGGCATGGTGCCGCGCGAGCGGCCCATGCCGTAGTCGGCATAGGCCTTGGCGCCTTCGGCCAGAACGAACGGCACCGCCGTGAACGACAGCACGTTGTTGATCACCGTGGGCTTGCCGAACAGGCCCTTGTGGGCCGGCAGCGGCGGCTTGGCGCGCACGAGGCCGCGCTTGCCCTCCAGGCTCTCCAGCAGCGAGGTCTCCTCGCCGCAGACATAGGCGCCAGCGCCCGTGCGCACCTCGATGTCGAAAGCATGGGCCGAGCCGGCGACGGAGGCGCCGAGCATGCCGCCCTGGCGCGCGGCGACGATCGCCGCTTCCATCGCCGCGATCGCGTGCGGGTATTCGGAGCGGATGTAGATGAAGCCCTTGGTGGCGCCGACGGCAATGCCGGCGATGGTCATGCCTTCAATGAGCAGGAAGGGATCGCCTTCCATGATCATGCGGTCGGCGAAGGTGCCGGAATCGCCCTCGTCCGCGTTGCAGACGACGTACTTCTGCGGCCCGGCCGCCTCGGCCACGGTCCGCCACTTGATCCCGGTGGGGAAGCCTGCGCCGCCGCGGCCGCGCAGGCCGGACGCCAGCACCTCGGCGACGATGCCGGCGCCATCGAACGTCAGTGCCTTCGCAAGGCCCTGGTAGCCACCATGAGCGCGGTAGTCGTCGAGCGAGCGCGGATCGATCACGCCGCAGCGCGCGAAGGTCAGGCGGGTCTGGCGCTTGAGCCAGGGAATGTCGTCGGTCGCCCCCTGGCGCAGCGGATGGGCGCCATCGGCGGCGAGCGCGTCGAGCAACGCCGGCACATCGGCGGCGGTCACCGGCCCATAGGCCACGCGGCCGGCCGGGGTCGCGACCTCGACCAGCGGCTCCAGCCAGCACAGGCCGCGCGAGCCGGTGCGGACGAGATCGAGGGCAAGGCCGCGACCTTCGGCCGCACGGACAAGGGCGTCCGCGACGCCGTCGGCGCCGACGGCGATGGAGGCGGCATCCCGCGACAGGAATATCTTGAGGCTCATGACCGCGTCTCCGCCAGCAGCGCATCGAGGCGCGTTTCGTCCAGCCGGCCAACGAGGCGGCCGTCGATCATCGCCGACGGCGCGACCGCGCACAGGCCGAGACAGTAGACATGCTCCAGCGTCACCCGGCGGTCGCCCGTGGTTTCGCCCAGCTTCACGCCGAGCGTCTTCTCGGCGCAGGCGGCGAGATGATCGGCGCCCATGGCCTGGCAGGCCTCCGCACCGCACAGCTTGACGACATGACGGCCGGCCGGAGCACGGCGGAAATCGTGGTAGAAGGTGGCGACGCCGTGGACCTCGGCGCGGGACAGGTTCAGCGCCTCGGCGACCAGCGGGATGGCGGCTTCCGGAACGAAGCCGAATGCCTCCTGCAGGGCGTGGAGAATGGGCAAGGTCGGCCCGTCGAGGTGCCGGTGCCCGGCGATGATTTCCCGCGCGCGCTCCTCGTTCCAAGGCTCGTTCCAAGGCTCGCTTACAGGTTCCGCCCTGCCGCCAAACGACTGCTGAAGTCCCATCCGCGCATCCACCCGGCTTGATCAAGTTGGGGCGGACGCTGAATAAAAACCTGGAATCGATCAAGGGTGCGGGTCTTATGCTGCGATAGCAAAACCCGATCGATTTGCGCGATTTGAGAGGTTTTCTGCGTCAAGGGATAGCGGCGGGGCGGCACGCTCCCGACGGCCTCCATTGCACGACGAGGGCTGCACGTTCTGGCTTGGTCGTGCGACGCCATTCCACGCGACGATCGCTCACAGACGTCGAGCAACCTCCTGGGCGCTATGCTCGCCGGACCGGATGGCCCCCTCGATATAGCCAGAGAAAGCCTCGGCGGTCTCCGTCCCCGCCCAATGGAGGCGGCCGACCGGCTCCCGCAGCGCCGGACCGAACGCGCTGAGCACCCCAGGCGCCGGCGCCGAGCTGTACCCCCCGCGCTGCCATGTCGCCGCGGCCCAGACTTCCTCGATGTAGTCGATGGGCTTCAAGGCCTCGTCGCCAAGATAGGCGGCAACATCCTTGAGGACCTGATCGCGTCGGGCCTGCGGCGATCGCTCCGCCCAGCGCCGGGCGCTCTTCCCTGTAAAAAGACCGACCAGACCGCCCGTCGCGCCTCGCACGGGTGAGTGATCGAACCATGGCCCGAACTCCGTGCTGTCGGAGAGCACCATGCCTGTCAGGCCCTGCGTGCGCCAGAACGGCCGGGCATAAGCGATGTGCGCCTTGATCACGCAGCCCATTGGCATGCGCTGCATGAGTCCGTCCCGCAACGCCGGCAAGGCCGGCCGATACGCGATCCGCGCCGCCAGCGAAGGCGGCGCGGTGACGATGACATATTTTCCGCGCCATTTGCGCCGGCCTGCCCAGACAGAGACGCCGGTCTCGTCCTGGGCGATGGCGGTCACGGGCGCCTCCAGAACCACCGCAGGATCGAGCTCCCTGGCCATCCTGGCCGCGAGCTGCCAGACCCCGCCCTCCAGCATTGCATCCTGCGCGCCGCCCCGCGTGGAAACCATCTCGTTGAATCCGCCCGCGGAAGACGCCATGGCCAGCATGGCAAGAAGCGAGACCTCGCCTGCTTCGGCGCAGGCCAGGGTGCGGATGAGGAGCCGCATCGCCGACCGCACGGCGGACGACCGCGCATTGGCGAGAATCCAGGTCTCCATGGTCTGAGCGTCGATCGCTTCGACGCCGGGCGCCTCCCAGGGACGCAAGACCGGAACCTGGCGGGCAAGCGCCTCGAACTTGCCGATCACCAGGGCGAACTCGGCCAGAGCCATCGGGCCGAGGGCCGGCGTCTCGCCCTCGTAGGTCGCGCGGTGTCCGGCGAGGTCGACGATATTCTTTCCCGAGGTGAATTGAGGATAGACGGCGACCCCGTATTCCCTGGCGAGCGCCAGCAGCCTGTCCTGCGCCGGGCCGACCCACTGGCCGCCGAGGTCGACGGTTTCGCCGACGATGCTTCCGGGCTTGGTGCGCCCGCCCACGCGGTCATCCGCCTCCAGCACCACCACGCTGTGGCCGGCAGCACGAAGCGCCCGTGCCGCGGTCAGCCCCGCAAACCCCGCCCCGACGACCACGACGTCCACCGAGGCGACGGAGGCGGCATCACCGCCCGGCGCTTCCGCCCGCGCAGCCCCTCGCACGGCGGCCAACCCCGCAACCCCCACCCCAATACCTATCGCGCTTCTGCGGGACATCCGCGCCGCCTCGCGGCCTGTTTGATCGCTCATCTGTCTGCCTCGCTTCGACTGGACCCGAGAGGTTCGAGCCGCTAATCACTGCAAACGGGTACTTGTACGCAAATCGATATGCGTACGCGTACGCATCGTCAAGTGGCCTCGCAGGAGGTTGTGCGCGTCCGGAGGATTCGATGAGCGGAGCAGATCACGGGGTGGGCCTGAGGGAACGCCGTCGAAAGGAGGGGCAAGCCCGGATCCTGGAGGCGGCGCGGCAGCTTTTTGAAACCGATGGCGTGGCCGGACTCAGCATCCGGATGATCGCCAAGCGCGCCGGCATGCCGGCCATGACCCTCTACCGCTATTTTCCCCACAAGACGGCGATTGTTCGCGCCCTCTGGTCGGAGGCCTTCGCACCTTTGTTTGTCGAGCTGGACGCAGCGGAGGCCGCAGAGACGGAGCCAAGGGCGCGCCTGCGCAGGGTCGCCCAGACCTTCGTCGACTACTGGCTGAGATTTCCCGCCCGCTACAAGGTCGTCTTCCTGATCGAGGACCGCCGGGAGTCAGAGGAAGACCGCTGGTTCATCGAAGAAACCGACGTCGTGCCCGAACTCCGACGGTTTTCGCGCCTGTTGGCCGCGCTCCAAGACGACACGGCCGCGGACCCCGCCGCGGCCGGTGAAGCCCTGTTCTGCGCGCTCATCGGCGTCACCCACCTGCTCGTCGGGATGCCGGAATATCGCTGGGCAAGCAGCCAGACCTATATCGACCGTATCCTGCGCGGATTTTGCTGAGCGAACGGGGGCCTGATGCTCCTTCAAACTCCCGAAGATCTGCTCTTCCGCGAGCTTGATGCGGGACGGAAACCCGTCGTCTCCCAACGGCCGCGCCATGCTCCCAGCGGCGCGCAGGTGCGCCGACATGTCGGTCTCAGCATCGGCTTCGATCGCAAGCAGTTCTGCAAAGCGCGGGATGTGTTCGTGGATCGGCGCCTGCGCCATGCCCCTGTCGTCCCTGCCCGCCAGGCGCGCTCGCGGCGCTCGCCGCCAATCGATACGATGACGCCAACGTCGCAAGCTATAGCCAGGCCACCATCTTCTTTCACTTCAAGACCAAGGCGGGCCTGCTCAAGGCGTGCCTCGATGAAGCCCGCACAAGGGCCTGGGGCTCCCTGCCCGACACCGCCCACCTCGGCGTGCTCGATCTCGTCACGCGACTAGACGACCGTTTCGAGGATCCGGTGATCGCCGCCTTCTTCTCGAAACTGATGATCGAGAACCGCACGAGCAGCACGTTCCGGCCCATTTACGCCTCGTATCGCGCCCATATCCGCAACATGATCCGCGACGAAATCGTGCGTTAAACCGCTGCCTCCGCCAAGGACGCGTTGCAGGCCGCCGGATCGATCGTGTGCATGCTAATGGGCGTGCACGGGTCCTACACCATCGAGGCCGAGCTGTTCAGCCGCGCCGACTACGGCGCGATGCTCCTGAAGAACGCGCAGCTCATCATCGACGATCTGCGCCAGCGCATGCCAAAGGGTGCGGCGGCCCGCACGGCCGCCACACCCCTGTGATCCCCCCCTCGTCTTCGGCAACGCTATCCAACATCGTCCGGAACGAATGCGACGACACGCGCCGGCGCGGCGCTGCAGTTCGCCAGCTTGATCGGAAAGAAGCCGACGTCGAATCCGTTCGGCGGCAGCGCCTTCAGGTTGGTGAGCTGCTGCACGATGAAAGCCTCGCGCTGCGTGATCGCCTCGTGGCCGTCCCGGAGCGTTTCCTTCACGCCTGTTGCGCGGAAGCGCGCCGCCATGACCGGGAAAGGCAGATCCCAGCCGACCGCATCGGTCCCCAGGATGGTCGCACCGAGCGACGTCAGATGCAGCGTGCTTTCCCGCGACATGCCCGGCTGATTGAAATATTTGGGATCCGTGATGCCGTAGCGCTCCTGCCCTGTCCGGATCAGGACCGCATCGCCCGGAGCGATGGGCCGACCGACCGCCGCGATCGCGCGATCGAGCATCTCGATCGTGATCGATCGCTCGCGCCGGCGCGCCGCCGCTTCGCGACCCGCTGTGCAGCGGCGCATCGACACGCGTGCCGCAATGGAACGACATGTCGCTGAGCCGCTCCGCGCCCCACCCCTCGCCATCAGGCAGATCCTCGTGCCGACACCCAAGGCCGGCGCAGAACTGGTTCTTTCCTCCGAGCTCTGCCGCGTGTCATCAAGCAGAAGCGCGGCAACGCCGGTCAGGGCGTCTGGAAGGTCGAATGGCGCGAGCAGCCGGCCGGTGCCGCGCCCGTTGTTACGGTACTGGAAGCGCGCCGCGGCAGCATGCCCGAGACTTTGCCGCTCGACAATTTCATGTCACGCTGTGAAGCATATTTCGGCTGGGGCGGATGCATCATCGAGCAACCCTTTCAACCGCGGCGGCCCGACGGGATGATCCGCTGTTACATGGGCATCGACAAGGTCGTCGGCTTCGGACATCAAAAGATAAAGGCGCTGATCCCCCCTCCGCTCGAAGGGCCGGATGCGCTTGCTGCGCAGCCTGGGCCACGCAATATGTACGGACCTGACGCTGCGCAATTTCAGACCTTGCGGACGAGGATGGAGGCGGAGTGGACGCCGCAGATGATAAAGGTCCTCGGGCTGCAGAGAAACTCGCTGCCCATCATCTGGGATGCGGACTCTTTATACGGACCAAAGAGCGCTGCGGGTGAAGACAGCTACGTGCTCTGCGAAACCAACGTAAGCAGTGTTTTCGCGATCCCGGATGAGGCACCGGCCGCTATCGCCCGCCTCACCCTCGAACGTCTGAGGGAAGAACGAGATGCCGCGGACGCTGGATAAGACACTTCTTGGGCGTTTTTTTTTTGCGTCAACCAACGACGCCATCGTCGCAGGACAATTGTGACGGTATGCCCCCCCCCCGATGATGTTGACAAGAAAGCCGTTATAGCCCCGTCAGCGCCAGCAGCTCCGTCGAGGCGGTGTCAAAGACGTAGTCCCAATCACCTTCTCCCCGCGGCCGAAACAGGCGCATGGATGGGTACCAGGGGCTATCCGAGCGATCGAGCAACCAGAGCCAATGGGCCCAATGTCCGAGGAGAACCCAAACGGGCTTTCCCATCGAGCCGGCCAGGTGCGCGACAGCACTGTCCGTCATGATGATCAGGTCGAGATGCGCAATCGCCGCCGCCGTGTCGGCGAAATCCCCGATCATCGGCGCAAGATCGATGATGGGGCCACCGCGCGGCAGCACCTGCAACTCCTGCTCGGGAGAGCCCTTCTGCAGACTGAAGAGCTGCACGCCCGGCAGTGCGAAAGCCTGAAAGAAGCTCAACAGCGATCGGGCGCGCTCGGAATTGCGTTTGAAGGTGACGCTGCCCGACCACACGATACCCACCTTGAGCCGCTGCGCAGCGTTCTCGAACAGCGGCCCGAATTTCGCCATCCGCGCCCGAGGCGCCTGGAAGACCGGTGCCGTCGGAATCGACGCAAAATCCTGTGTGAATAAACCCGGCAGGCTGCAAAGATAACAGTGGTAGTCCGCGTCTGGTAGCCGCCGGTCACGCACAACGAACTGATCGACGACGCCCAATGTCGAGATCAGCGGAATAAGCTCTGGCTGACACTCCATCACCAGTTCGCCGCCAAGCGCCTTGACGCGCGCGAGGTAGCGCGCCACCCAGAGCGTGTCGCCAAAGCCTTGCTCGACCAGCAGCACAAGGCGCCTGCCCGCATAGGATTGCCCCGCCCATGGCTCACCCGGCAACCGCTTCGATGGCAACAGCCCGGTGAAGCGCCGGGCTTCATAGTCGGGCCAGGCCTGCTGGTAGTTGCCGAGATAGAGATAGCTGCGCGCACGATCCCAGCGCGCCAACTGACGCCCTGCATCGAGTTCGAGCGCGCGGGTGAAGGCAGCAACCGCCTCACCGTGCTGCCCCGCCTCGGCCAACGTCGTCCCAATATTCTGATGGAACAACGGCTCCCGGCCATCCGACAAGGCGAGCGCCCGCCGATGGCAGGCAATGGCGCCCTTGAGATAGCGCAGCTGCGTCAGTGAATTTCCGAGGTTGGTCCAGATCCCGGCGCTCTGGGGACTTGAAGCGATGGCGTCACGGTAACACCAGAGCGCATCGAGATGGCGCCCCATGGCCGCGAACATCACGCCCCGGGCATTGCGGAGATCGGGATTGTTTGGATCCTGCCCGATCGCTTGCCGCAGCAGTTCTTCCGCCTCGGCGAACCGCTTGCTGTCGTGGAGCGCCTGAGCCTGCCGAAATGCTGCGATTGAAGCCGGCATGGCCGCCACCGGCGTACCTTTCCTCGCTGTTTCCTCCACAACCAGCGATCGCACGACGTCATCTGACGAGGCGCGACCGTGTCGCACCTCGTTAGGATGAAACGCGTCCAGGCCCGGCAAGGCCGACATGCACCCGCCCTAGCTGTGCCAGGCCGCGGCGATGGCCGTTTGCAGGGCCGCATCGTTGGGCGCCTGGGCAACCGCCGTCGGATTGAAGGCGGCATTGTTGGCAGAATATGTCGCCATCGCCTGCACGAGCTGGGAGACCTGGCTGTCGAGCTTCAGCCCACCTGCCGTGATCTCGGAGAGCTGGCTGGAGGACGCATTGAACCAACCGGCGACCATGACCTGGCTCGACGTACCCATCAGATCGATCTGCAGATCATTGTTCGACCGGACGAACCAGAGCTGCTGATCGGTGATGCCGGCAGCAAAATCGAGCTCGTTCGAGGCAGACACGTTGGTGCTGGCGCCGTTGACAATGATCGCCTGGCCGTTGCCGCGCGCGAACTGATAAACGTCAGATGTTCCCGACGCGATCAGCGTATTGACTCCGCTGCCGGCGATCAGCGTGCTGCCCACTCCCGACACCTTGGCGTTGGTCAACCCGATCAAGGTATCTCCGACGGTCGCGCCCGCCATCCTGGCGGTGCCGGTGCCAAGGTTGATCGTCTCATAGTTGCCGGTGTACCAGGCAACGCTCGAGGACTGGCTTGCCTGGAGGGACGATCCCAGGGCGTTGCCCACCAGGGTATCGCTCGCACCGGTGGCAACCAGCGTACCGGCGACCGCTCCCGCGATCAGCGTATCGCCCGCCCCCGACGCCATTGCGCTCGCAATGCCGATGAGGGTGTCGCTGGCGCTCGCACCATTGACGGCCGCCTTGCCGGTCGCGAGGTTGACCGTCAGATTGGCGATGCCGACATAGTCCGCGATCGCCGGTCCGCTGCCGGCCACGAGCGTATTGCCGCCGGCATTGCTCACCAGGGTCGACAAGCCGCTGCCTCCGATCAGGGTGGAGTTCGCTCCCGAGGCGATCAGGGTATCGCTGCCATAGATGCCGGACAGCGTGGTATTGCTGGCGGCGCTGGAGATCGTTCGGCTCCAGTTGGCGGTCAGCGCGGCCTGCACCGCACTAGCGGTCGGCATCGCGATCGCGGTCAGGGGATTGAAGCCGGAAGAGTTCTGGAAGGCCGTCATGGCCGTCGCCAGAGCCGAGACAGCTGCGGTGCCGATCTGCGAACCGTCTGCCAGCACCAGCGACGACAGCTGCGAATAGCCGTTGGCGAACCATCCCCGAACCGTCATCTGGGCCGGCTGGTTGATCACCTGGATCACGAGGTCGTAGCCGGATCTCGTGAACCACAGGTTGCGCGGATCGAGGCCGGCGGAGAGCTGCAGCTGGCCCGACGGCCCAGTGTTCGTCGCCACGCCGTTGATGATGACGTCGGCTCCATATCCCGATCGCCACTGATAGGTATCGCTGCCCCCATTGCCGACCAGCGTGGTGTTGCCGATACCGGGATCAAGCGTATCCTTGCCGCCGGTGCCGGTCAGAACCCCGGGCCCCCACAGGCTGGCCACACTCCCCTGCAACGCCGCCGGCATGGCGGTCGCCGTCTGCGGATTGAAAGTGGGGTTGCTCGCCTGATAGCTCGCCATGGCGGCCTGCAGCTGGCCGATGGCGCTGGTCGAGATCTGGGATCCGTCGCTGGCCACGATCCACTGCAGCTGAGCCGATGTGGTGGTGTACCAGCTCTTGACCGTCATTCGGGTCGACGTGCCGAGCATCTGCACAACCAGATCGCTACCCGAGCGGCTCAGCCAGACACCGCTCGGCGGCGCACCGACTGTGATTTCGCCGGACGCCGCTCCGCTGCCGGTGCCATTGAAGACGACGTCCTGGCCATAGTTCGCGCCGAGCACGTAGACGTCATAGCCCCCGCCGCCGATCAGCGTGTCGTTGCCGAGGTATCCGTCCAGCATGGAAAAGCTGCCATTGCCGGTCAGCGTGTCGTTGTAGCTGGAGCCCTGGACCTGAACCACGTTGGTCAGGATGTCCCCCTGGGCTGCTCCTCCGGTATTGACGCCAGTGGTGAGGTTCACGATCACAGCCGACGCCGAGGTGACGAACGCGACCTCGGTATTGGCGCTGTTGGCCGTGATCCTGTCGCCGCCATACATGCTGCCGACGATGTACTGGGTGTCGTAGGCCCCGATGATCGTGTTGAGATGGTAGAGCGAGCCATAGATGGTGTGGATGTTCTTGATCACCATCGTGTCGCCGAACCCGCTGGTGCCGGTCCCGGCGGCGAGATTGAGCGTCACCCCGTTCGGATTGCTGAAGAAATTCAGCGTATTGTAGCCTCCACCGCCATCGACATAGGTCAGCCCCTGGCCGTCGACGAAGGTATCGTTGCCGGCCGAGCCGATCACACGCTGAAAGCCGCTGATCGTATCCGAGGCCAGCGACCCGACGGTCGCCGCGCCGTTGAGGAAGTCGACCGTGACCGACGACGGGGCGGCGCTGTAGTCCAGCGTGTTGTTGTTCGCCGTTCCGCCGCGGAGGGTCTTGCCGCCCCAGGCGCTGATCGTGTCGCCATGGCTCGAGCCGACGATACTCTGCACATTGGTGATGGTATCACGGGCGGCCGCTCCGCCATTGATACCGGTCGCCAGGTTGATCACCACAGCCGAGCTCGCCCAGCTGAAATCAACCGTATTGTTGCCGATCGCGCTGCCGACCACAGTTGCAGCGCCGTCGCCCAGATAGAACACGTTGCTCGAACCGCCGCCGATGAAGGTGTCGCTGCCAACCTTTCGCGGCAGGCCATTGGTGCCGCCCGCAAAGAACGTGTTGGTGGCGGAACCACCGTAGATCGTATCGTTGCCCGTGCCGGCGACGAACGTATCGGCATCGGCGTTGCCATGGACGATGGAAGTTCCATCGCCGAGATACACCCAGTCGACATGGGTCCCGGCGGCGATGGTCAGCGCCTTGCCGCCGATCGTGCTGTCGGTGCTGCCCGCCGCGAGATTGAGATTGAGCGCGCCGGTCGTGGCCGCGAGGTTGATGATGTCGGCGGTGCCGTTGGGCTCCTGCAGGATGGAGCGGCTGCCTCCCGCGAGCTGTGCATATTCATCCGTGTAGATGAAGGTCTGCGGCGTCGCGGAGCTGGTGCTGCTGCCGTAGATCGTGGCGTTGACGCCAGCGAGCGTGCCGACCGGCGTGGTGCCTGCCGCATAGCAGACCTGGAGCTTCCAGGTGCCGCCGCTGAGTTCGCCCCAGTCCTTCACCGTGTCGAACGTGAAGTCGAGGTTCTGTGGCGCGTCGGTGCCCTGCTGGCCGGTGGTGTTGCCCTCGCGATTGATCAGGGTGCTCGTCTCGCCGCTCGGCGCGATCAGCTTGACGATGAGATCGCTCATGCGCACGCCGACGAGGTTGAGCTCGACATCGACATGTTCGACGCGCACGCCAGAGGCAAAGGTCAGGTTGATCGCCGGCGTCGACGCCCCCTGGTCGACCGGGATGACGTAGTTGAGCGGCGTCGCCGTGCTCGCCGAAGTACTGAACTTGCCTTGCTGGACGTTCAGCGACTGCTCGTTCCCCGCAATGTTCACCGTCTGCCAGGTCGCGGCCAGCCGGACGGCCGCATGGGCGTCCACCTCGCCATAGCCATAGTCCTCGCTGGTGTGGAGACCGCCGCCGTTCCAGTTGGTGGCACCGTTGAAGCTCCATGTCGCGCTGTTGGGATCGACCTTGACCGCGGAATAGGCCAGGATCTGCTGGATGTCGCGGTAGCCCAGCGAGGGATTGGCCTGCAGCATCAACGCGACCACGCCCGAAACGATCGGCGTCGCGAACGACGTGCCCTGGGTCGTCTGGTAGTTGGCGCCAAACTGCTGGCCGAAGTCGTTGGTGTAGGTGACGCCGGTTGAGGTCACATTGTTGGCCGGCGCCGACACCAGGATCGAGGCCCCCGCCTCGCTGAAGGGCAGCCCCGAGATCACCAGCGAGCCGAGATTGGTGGCGGCATTGATGCCGCCGACCGTGATGCCATAGCGCGAGTTGGTCTCGTTGATATCCTCAGCCGAACGGCCCTTCGCCCGATCGTTGCCGCCAGCGAACACCAGCACCGTGCCGAGACCCTGCCGGCCCTGGGTGACCGCATCGACGAAGGCCTGCTTGTAGCTGGCGTTGCCGATGAAGTTGTCGACGAAGGCCGGGCTGAAGCCCCAGCTGTTGTTGACGACGTCGTAATTCTTCCAGAGACGGAGGTTGTTGAGGTTCTGTGTCGCGTCGGTTGGCAGCGCCACGCTGTGGATGGTTGCATTATAGGCGACACCGACCGCGCCGCTGCCGTCGCGCGCGGCGCCGATCACACCGGCGACCAGCGTCGCATGGGTGCCGAGCTGCTCGACGCCAGGGCTGCCGTCCAGCCTGGTCGAGGTGCCGGCATTCGACGCAAGATCCGGGTTGGCAAAATTGACGTTGCCGGAAGGATCGAACACGGCAACATTGACACCCGCGCCGGTATAGTCGCGCCAGGCCGCCAGCA
The DNA here is from genome assembly GCF_052115025.1 of Bradyrhizobium sp. 2TAF24. Taxonomy (NCBI): domain Bacteria; kingdom Pseudomonadati; phylum Pseudomonadota; class Alphaproteobacteria; order Hyphomicrobiales; family Nitrobacteraceae; genus Bradyrhizobium; species Bradyrhizobium sp. 2TAF24. Next base: position 156,223 of record NZ_JBFRFW010000006.1, read on the forward strand.
CATTGGTCGCCGGCAGATACCATTCGGAGTCGAACAGCGTATCGGTCGGCATGTCCGGCGTATTGATATAGACCGCGCCGGTCATCTCGGCCGTGTTGGCGGTGCCGACCTGCTGGACGATGGCGCCGTTGTTCCCCTTGTTGTCCTGGATGTGGTAGCGGAAGCTCGGCACGCCGCTGTAGCCTGCACCCGGCGTAAAGGTGATGGTGGCCCCGTCCGAACTCAGCGCAACTGTGCCGCCGTTGACCTGCCCCGACGCACCACGGGCGATCGCGTTGCCGTTGTTGTCGAGCAATTCGCGGATCGACAGCGGATTGCCGGCATAGTCAATGTCGTTGGCGAGCAGCGTCGAGGCGGCGATGACCCACTGGCCCGAGGCGTTAGTCGTGACCTGGCTGGTGTTGGCGGTGTAAAGACGGTCGCTGACCGGCATACCGGCGGTGCTGGCGAGCGGCACCTGGCTGATATCCTTGAAATCCAGGTCCGTGACGTTCTTCATCGTCACCGTCCCGTCGCCGTCCATATTGTTGATATTGGTGACGGTGATGGTGCCATCGGCATTTTGGGCGACGCTGTAGTCCGCGTAGGAGCCGTGGAAGCCGACGACCGAGAAGCCATTGGCGTTGCCGATCACGGTCAGCTTGCCCGTGCCGGCATAGACCTCCGCATTGTTGGTACCGAGCATGACGATATCGTTGCCGGGTCCGGCGAAGATGACATCGCTCGCGCCCGGGTGCTTGGCGCCCCAATAGGTCTGTGACTGGGGGCTGGCCGCAACCGTCTGCAGCGCCACGTCGCGGGTCTGTCCGGCATTGAGCGCCGAGACGAAGCTGTTCAGCTCCGTCGCGTTCGGCGCCCGTCCAAGCAGCCCCTGGAAGATGGCATTGGTAAACTGGGTGTTGTTCAGGCTGCCAAAGAGCGCCTGCCCGGCCATACTGCTGAGGATCGCCGCCGCAAGCGAGGTCTGTGTCAGCGAGCCGTTGTTAAGGCCGGCCACGTCAGCGGTGAAGCTCGCGAGATCCGCTTCCCGACCCAGCACGCCATTGAACAGCCGCTCGACATAGGCGGCATTCGAGGAGGCGCCGGCATTGACATAGGAAGGCTGCGTCGCCGCCGAGAGGCCCGAGCCGCCATAGATCACATCATTGCCGCGCCCGGCATGCACCACGCCGCCGCCCGCGCCGAGCTCGATCAGATCATCGCCAGTGCCGCCCGAAATCGCCGCAGATGCCGCCCCGCCGATGATGATGCTGTTGCCGCTGCCCGCCTGGATGAACACATTCCAGGTAGTGCCGGAGGCATTGATGATGTCGCCGCCGGCCCCGCCGATCACCTCCTGCAGGTTGGCTTTCGCCATATCGATGGTGACGCCCTGGGTGCCGACCACCTTGGCGATATTGAAGCTGTTCGCGCCGGTGCCGCCATGCACCACCGTGGTCGGATTGACCAGGAACACGTTGGTGCCGCCGCCACCGGTCAAAGTATCCGCACCGGTGCCGCCGCCGAGCCAGTATGTGCCAGTGTCCGAGGCCGCGACTGTGATGACGTCGTTCTGGTTCGAGCTGAGCGCAGCCGTAATGCCGGACACGACCACCACCTGCCCGGTGGTGGTGTCCGTCAGCTTGCCGCCCTGGATCGTATACGAATGCCCCGAACTGTTCTCGGCGACGAACGTCGTGGCCCTGGTCGGGCCGCCTTCGGACAGCGACGTCACGATCTCGCCACCACTGCCGGTGCTGACAGTGGCTCCGATACTGTTGTTCTGAAAATTGACGGCTGCGGCCTGGCCCGTGGTGCCATCGCTCCTGGTGTAAGTCGTGCGGTTGGTCACCACGCTGCCGTTGATGTTCTCGCCGAAATTGCCGCTCCCCTGCAGACCGATCGACGCGATTCCGAGCGACGCGAGGCTGACGATTTCCCCTGAATCGCTGACGCCGTTGTGGTTGGCGTCGTTCCACACCATGATCTCGTTCCAATAGGAGACCCCAGTCGCGGAGTCGATGGCCGCGGTTTGCGCGCTGAACACCGTGTAGGGTTTGCCGGTGGTCGGGTCGGTCTTGACCAGACTTGCGAGAGCCCCGAGCCCGTCAACGTATTTGGCCGGCGTCGGGCCCGCATTAAGAAACTGCGAAACCGTCTGGGTGATATTCGTGATCGGCTTGACGATACCCGAGGCTTCAAACACCAGCATCGCCGTCCCGCCCTGCATCCAGGCGGTCTGATGCTGCAGTCCATCCGGCGTCGTGGTCGGATTGCCGTTGGCATCAGGTATGACATTCGTATCGAAATAGACCGGACTCTTGATCCAGCTGGATACGCCAATGCCGGCACCAGTGAGATCGATCAGGAGCGGATCGGTGAAGCTCGGCGTCGGGTTGGTCCAGATATTGGAGCCCGTCAATGCCCAGTATGGCACCTGCGAACCAGGCAGCGTCGTCGATCCCGCTGATGTATTCAGCCAGTCCGTCGCCGCCGGGATATTATTGAAAGAACTAAGGATGCTTTGGTAGTACGGCCGGTAGAGTGCGTTAGCAATCGAAGACGAAGACAGGCTCGCTAGATCGGTACCGGCTTGGCCAGCGGCGCTGATGATGACGCCGCCGATGGCATAGATGACATTATTACCGGAAAATGGCGTCCCGTCTCCGCCGGAGCCGAAGCTCATCTGCCCGACCTGAGCGAGCTGCTGCACTTCAGCAGACAGCAGCCCGTTGTTCAGTGGCACACTTGGCGACGGCGAAGACACAAACCCGTTTGACGAAATCAATCCAAGCAAACCGGCCGTATCAATGCTGATGCTCGAGACCGGAGCGGCAATGACCTTGCCAAAAAGCAAATTTCTGTAGGACTCGAATGTCGTCCAATCGCTAAACGAAACAACACTACCGTTACTGAATGTAGCTGCGACTATCCCCTCGTGTGGATCGAGAGGTCCGTTTGTATCGATTCCAGTAACCGTTGTTGTATATTTTATAAGGCTAATCGGGGCATCCTGCGGATCCGCGGACGCTGTCTGCATCGTCAAACCAGTTGTGACGTCGTAAGTGAATTTACGCGATCCGCCTTGCGAGTAATCCAGTTCAATTCCACCGCCAGGAACGGCTTTGATCGTCGAGACACCATCGCCCTCGCCATTGTTGAACCGCAGTCCCGGTTGATTCGACAGGCCATAGATACCCACAACTCCATTTTCCGCTCCCGGCAGCGATCGATACAAGACCGAGCCATCCTTACCAACGAACAACGTCACGGCGCCTGCTGGCAGGGTTCCGACACCAGCGTTTAACGATAAGGATAGAACTTGCGAAAAATCGATTTTACCAAGGTATTGACCGAATGCAGCGCCCCAGTTGTTCTTGATCGCAGCAACCTGACTCTGCCATTGCGATGCCGTGAACGTCCCGCCTTGCGTCTCCAACATGTCTCCCGCAAGAATGGAAAGGTTATCGGGGAGCGTGAGCGTTTGTCCTGGAGATACGTTGTTTGCTCCCCAAAGGCTCGGATTCGCGGCGAGAAGCTCGTAGGGACTAATGCCGAATGCTTGAGCCAAATCAGTGATCACCGAAGGATCATTCGCTCCGACTGTATATGTGAATTGCTTTTGCCCCTGCACGAACTTTGTCGAACCTGACAGGCTTACATTCGGCACAAGGGGGGAATAGCTCCTATTGGCATCAAACTGACGCAATGCCCCACTAAAAGCACTGTTGAACTGCTCAACTGTCGGACTTGTCGCGCCGCTTCGAAGATCAATGTCACCACGCGGCGGCAATCCGTTCTGAACCAACCAACGATCCTGAATAACCTGCGCTTGCTGTTCGATATTTAAACTTCCAAAACTCTGAGCAGAATTCAGAGAATAGTAGTACGCATTAGGAATATAACTCGTACCAAACTGCATAATCAGTTTCAGACCTTCCGCATACGTATCAAGCCCCTGAACCTGATGCTGCCACACGTGAGCAGCTTCATGCACAAACCACGCTTTAAAATCGAGCCCCGCGCGAGAGAAGTCATCTTGGTACAACGAAGATGGAAACGATATATTGTTATTGTGGGTTATGGCGATATCACTGCCCACCCCTCCAGAGGACACTCGTACAGCTGCATAATCCAGACTATTGCCATAAACGGAATAGAGCAGCGTGATTTCACCCGAGGTGAGCGAACGGCCGGCCATAAAATATCTCCTGATCTTATAAAATCGATATATTGATCACGAATCCGAGACTTCACTCCAAACGCATCTCGGCATTCACGGTGAACTCCCTCACGATCACCAAGGCTTTTGCTTGAGCGCTCGTCTCGCCGGAGCGACGCACATAAATATCCGCCTCGAAGAAATAATTTCCTGGCGAAAGCGCCACTGGCCCAATCTCATGCCTCATGCCATCGATATGAGATCCGTACTTGATAGGCCACTTGATCGATGGATAGCTCCACGATGGAGACGGTATCCGCGTGACGCGCCAAACCGTCGTCTCGATGAGGCGGCCTTCACTCCCGCTCTCTCTCTTATTTACGACCAAGTCGCCAAGCTCTATGGCGACGACATTTTCCATATCCACCCTACTCGGAAGATAGAAAACGATCTCATTGCCACTTTGCGCGACTACCGCGCCCATCCTCTCGGTAAGGCGATCGCCTAGATAGCATCCGGAAAGAGCACCCGTCGCCGGCACCGCAAGAGCGAGATATACGCTTCGCAGCACCCTCCCCCACGACCTCCAGAGTTCAGCCCTCACAGCGATCTACCTTCCAACGCTTCAGTAATCCGCGGCGGCCGCAGTGAGTTTTTTACATTCATCAGCCGCGCCTCACTTCAACAGGCCAGCCCCAATCTAATCGCCGTTAAATTCCACCATAACATCGCGCCCGAACAGGTCGATTCCTGCGATTATTTTCACTCATATTCTGGCGAGAGATCCGCGCGCCCTCGTAACAGGGATCCGCGCTTACCATCTCGTTGAGGAATGCATCATGCCATTATGGGCCATGAAATTGACCTTGCCCCACAGGCTTAATCCAGATTGAAGTTCGCTCTGGCCCCAAACGAGGACCAGAGCATGAAGCGCAGCCGCTTTTCGGAAGAGCAGATCATCGGGATTTTGAAGGAGCACGAGGCCGACGCTTCGGTGGCCGATCTGTGCCGCAAGCATGGCGTCAGCGACGCCAGCATCTACAAGTGGAAGGCAAAATTCGGCGGGCGGGAGGTCTCGGAGGCTAAGCGGCTGAGAACGCTGGAGGATGATAACGCGCGGCTGAAGCGGTTGCTGGCCGACGTCATGCTCGACAACGTCGCGCTGAAGGATTTGCTGGGAAAGAAATGGTGACACCCGCGACCAAGCGGAAAGCTGTCGCCCATCTGCACGATGCATTCGAGATAAGCGAACGGCGGGCGTGAAAAGCCATCGGCTGCTGCCGCATGACCATGAGATACCAGAGGGCCCGGACAGACGATACCGCCCAGCGCCAGCGCATGAAGGCGATTGCCCATGAACACCGCCGCTTTGGCTATCGGCGCCTGCATGTTCTGCTCAAGCGGGAAGGCTATGCCATCAACCACAAGAAGTTGTTCCGGCTCTATCGGGAAGAGAAGCTCGCAGTGCGCCGCCGTGGCGGCCGCAAGCGGGCGATCGGGACCCGGGCGCCGATGACGGTGCCGACGGCACCGAACGAGCGCTGGTCGCTCGACTTCGTGTCGGATCAGCTCACCGATGGCCGTCGCTTCCGCATCTTGACGGTCGTCGATGATTGCACCCGCAAGTGCCTCGCGTTGGTGGCTAACACCTCGCTGTCCGGCGTCCGGGTGGCGCGGGAACTGGACCAGCTGCTGATCGCCGCCGCAAGCGAGGTCTGTGTCAGCGTGCCGTTGTTGAGGCCGGCGACATCAGCTGTGAAGCTCGCGAGATCCGCCTCCCGACCGAGCGCGCCATTGAACAGCCGCTCGACATAGGCCGCATTCGAGGAGGCGCCGGCATTGACATAGGAAGGCTACGTCGCCGCGGAGAGACCTGAGCCGCCATAGATCACGTCGTTGCCGCGCCCGGCATGCACCACGCCGCCGCCCGAACCAAGCTCGATCAGATCATCTCCAGTGCCACCCGAAATTGCCGCGGATGCCGCCCCGCCGATGATGATGTTGTTGCCACTGCCGGCCTAGATGAACACATTCCAGGTGGTGCCAGAGGCATTGATGATGTCGCCGCCCGAGCCACCGATCACCTCCTGCAGATTGGTCTTCGCCATATCGATGGCAACACCCTGTGTCCCGACCACCTTGGCAATATTGAAGCTGTTGGCACCGGTGCCGCCATGCACCACAGTGGTCGGATTGATCAGAAATACGTTGGTTCCGCTACCGCCCGTCAAGGTGTCGGCACCAGGGCCGCCGCCGAGCCAATAAGTGCCGGTGTCAGAGGCAGCGACCGTGATGACGTCGTTCTGGTTCGAGCTGAGCGCAGCCGTGACGCCGGAGGTGACCACCACCTGCCCGGTGGTGGTGTCGGTCAGCTTTCCGTTCTGGATCGTGTACGAATGCCCCGAGGTGTTCTCGGCAACGAATGTTGTGGCCTTGGTCGGGCCGCCTTCGGACAGTGACGTCACGATCTCGCCGCCACTGCCGCTGCTGACGATATTGCCGATGCTGTCGTTCTGGAAGTTCACCGCAGCAGCCTTGCCTGTCGTCCCATCACTGCGGGCACGACAAATCCTCCCAGTCAAATCACCTGGCGTCACTTCGAAATTATGGAAATGTACTGGCGGCTATTTCTGTATAGGCTGGTATTCGAACCCGCTGATATCGTTTGCCGACATAGCGTCGACCATCACATCGTCCACGATCAATTTGCTATCGGCATATTTGAGCCGGAATGCGTGGGCCATACCAACCACTTCGGGTTTCATTCGCACGTCGATCAAGGCAGCATACGCCCTAATTCCAGTAAGATGGTCCTGGTAGCGCACAACGGAATGCTCTTCGTCAACGCAATCCAAGACACGTGTAATGTAACAAAACCATCGATCAGGACCGGGCTCGGGAAAATTGCTATAATCAACAACAACTCGTTGAAAGCCGAACGCCGCCGAATCAACTCGCTCGAACAGCCGCTTCAAGCGATCAGATATCAACCAGATCCCAAGCGTGATCGGGTCCGCGTCGGGAATTGCCCCACGTCGCCCCTTCCGATCGTACCGAATCTGAGGCGGCTCTGAAAACCGGTAACCTCGAAATGGCAGACTTCGGTCGGGCCTAAAGCCAACGCTTTGCGCAGCTTCGTTCACCCACTGCCTGACCGGCTTCTTGTTCGCTATATTGAAATCTACTTCGAGAGAGAAATGTCGCCGCGCTCCTGGCGCCTCATCAATACCATGATCCATAGTAAAGTTCCTTAGTCGACTCTGCCGGGACTGGGGGAAAGCCTGCGCCACTTCCTCAGAAGTTCCCCTCTTGCCAGAGCCACAATCTAACCGAACAATCGCCTCGACCGCCATAGCAAGTCTCCCGACTTTACTGCCTTGACGCCGATTGTTGGCGTCAGAGATACGCATCGCATGCAGCGACAGAGTGAAGTCCAACACAAGTTCTGAACAGGTCGATTCCTGCGAATATTCTCGTTCCACGTTCTAATATGCACCCTGCGCACCGGCACGAACGTCGCTAGGCGGCTTGTAACGCGCGCACACGCGATCCCCCGAATGCGACTGGCAGTGTCCAATGCCACCGCTGCCCAGTTCCCTTTTCACAACACACACCGGCTCGTCCTTACCCTCCCCCGAAGCGCCACCACCGAACAGGTCGATTCTTGCGATTATTTTCACTCGCGCTTCGATGAACGCCGCGCTTGCGTCTACCGATGAGCTTACCGCCGAGACTTTTACCGAGGTTTCATACATAAGGAACGCGCTAGGTCGCTTAGGACACGATGACGTACCGCACGCCGGACCACACGAAGATGAAGGCGCACGACAATAGCAGCGCCTCAACGCAATTCTTTGACCTACTTTCTGGACATCGCCAATCGTTCTGTTCATCGACCAAAGCGCGGATCATCATGTATCCGCTGAATGTCATCGCGGCTAAAAAGACGTATCCAAAAATTGCGAGCACTATGGCATCCTGGGGAAACAGCCATATTGCCATGATCAGCATGAATAGCTTGGCAAGAAGTAGAGTACCCCTGCTAACACCAGATTCAGCGCCATTGCCCAAGAGGCAGCCAACCCAAACAAGAAACTCTGCCCCTGCAATCAGCGTGGCGACAGGTAGCGAGAGGCAATAGAAAGGAGGGATCAGCAAGCGCCTCCCCCAGGAGGGTTTCTTTGGGAGCCGCTCCAATACCGCAAGCCCCAGAGACAAGGAGAACAGCACTATCAGCGGCATCCAGTAGGCCACCTCAACTATAACCTTCCGTGACATTATGGCACGCAAATCTATTATTCACCATTTCGCGCACCTTTAAGTAAGCACAAAAGCACGCTCGACAACGCATCGCAGGCATAGCATTGACTTCCGATTCATTACTGTCGTCTCGATCATGCCACTCTCACCGCGTCGCCCCCCTTACTTCCGCCGAAGCGCCTGCCCTGCGCCAATCTTCAGACGCGATTGAATGACGCAAAGAAAATCCGAAGCCAACCATCTATGGCAAGAGTGATGGAAAGACAGGTCTATCGAACGGCATCGCCAGGCCGACGCTCGTTGCGTTCGATCAATGGAAGCTGCGTCTGCGCCTTTTGCGCAAGAAGGCCGCTGAAGCACGCAGAAAAATCAAAATGGCGGGAAAGAGATCTCTCGATCCTGGCCTCAGATCGATCAGTGATCGCCCGCTTGATCTCCGGACTTCCTTCAAATACGCGGCGCCGCATTCGCCAGAAATCGACAAACTCGATAGCGTCCCGCTCATCCTCATCCATGAACGCAACAGCAGGCGACACCGTCTCCTCGAAGCCGTCGACTTTGACCCACCGCCAAGCGCCCGAGGCGTAGACAAAATGCTTTCGATAGGAAAAGGCCTGTAAACGGTTTTTGTTTTTTCCAGGAACAACCGCAACACCACGGCATACGCTTTCGCAGGCCCTTCCTCGAATATGAGCGTATAACGCGGCCGATCGACCACCCAGGGCAAATGCAGCAGCCAAACGGTTTTCGGCACGCTCTGCCCACGACGCATCTTGTCGGCGACGTAAAAAGTAACGTTCTGCCGCTCTCTCTTCTGCAAGAAAGACAAATCGCCTTGTGGCTGCACCTCGCGCGGCCGCAACCCTAACCCAGCAGGAAAAATCTCTTCACAATCGGGACCATGCTGAGCCGTAGCCGACGCAACGTGAATGAGACCGGCCACGACAACGAATAAAAGAAATGACAGTGGACGCGGCAATGCATGTGACGCCAGCCCTCGAAACCGACGGCCGGCATTTCCGTATCCCAATCGGCCAATCGCGCACCGAACTTGACGGGCCGCTCGATCGACAGAAGGGAGACACGATACGGCCGTCGGCGGGGCGAAGAGGACAGCTCTCACGGGAAAATTCATCGCTCTTGCGCTCAAAAGCGGTCTGGCGCGTTGCTGCTGCCTGCGCCCGATGAACAGGAGCTACTGCGTCAATCCGCGAGCAGATGCAGATCGTTCGATCCCTTACAATTCCGCTGGAGGCGATCGTCCGCTGGACCAGCCGGAGCACCCGGATACAGTTCAGACGGACGACGGCCGATATGCCTGCGGAACTGGCGCCTGAAATGTCTCATATTGGAGAAGCCGACCTGTCCGGCGACCTCCTCCAGCGAGCGGCTCTCTTCAGCCAGGAGTTGCGCCGCCTTCCACATCTTGCGCCGCAAAACGAAGAGGTGCGGGGTGATCCCCAGCGCCGCCTTGAAACGATGACTGAAGTGTGACGGGCTCATCCCGAGCTCAGAGGCCAGACGCGTGATCGGGAGCGCCTCGGCGATGTTGGCGTCGACCAGGACCTGAATGCGATGCAGCTGCGGCTTGCCAAGCGGCCGGCTGTCGCGCTTGAGAGCAGCCGCCGGCGGAGGGATCGTACAAATCAACGGCATGAGCGTCTTGCATTTGAGCATCAACAGCACGATGCACGAAAGAACTCCCATATTACCGCTCCCTCGCTGCTTCCTGCCGAACTCGCAGCAACGGTGACAGCATGTATTCGATGACGCGGCGGCGGCCGGTCTTGATCTCCGCCGTCACGGCCATGCCGGGCTCCAGCCTGGTAAAGCCCTGCTCGGTCTGGATGCCGGCCTGCTTCAACGCGATGTGCGCCACATACGCCGGTTGCCGGGCCTGGCGCTCCTCTTCGCCACGCGCAAGGGCCGGATCGGACGCGCGATCCCTGCGATCTGAGGCGCCGGCATCGGGGGCAACGACATCGCGGCTGATTGTCGTAACCGTCCCGTGCAGGAGGCCGTAGCGGGTGAAGTTGAAGGTCTCGACCTTGACCTCGACGTCCTGCCCCGCGTGCACGAAGCCAATGTCCTTGTTGGCAAGGTTCGCCTCGATCTCCAATCGCGCCTCGCGCGGAACGATCACCATCAGCTGTTGCGCGGGCGTCACCACCCCGCCGATGGTATGCACCGCGAGCTGCTGCACGGTGCCATCGAGCGGCGCGCGCAGGGTCTGCAGTTCGCGCCGCTGCGCCGCCTTCACCGCATCCTCACCATGCTCGTTGGCCTGGATCTTGGCCTTCGCCAAGTCCGATAGCAGCGACTTGCGGAATTCAGCTTCGGCCTGAATGCGCTGCCGTCCGATCGCCTCAAGCGCCTGCGTTACCTCGTCGAGGCGATGGCGTTCCGCGACAAGCTGGTGTTGCTGCTCGACATATTGCTGCTCGGTCTGCAGGAACAGCAGCTTCGAGCCGAACTCGATGTTCATCGCCTTTTCGCGGATATCCCGCTGCCCCTGCAGGATCGGCAGCACCGCCTCGATCTTCTCGATCACGGCCTTGGCCTGCGCGGCTTCGGCGCGCTTCTGGTCGATCTGGCGATCCAGGCTCGCCAGCTTCGCCTCCTGTTCGGCCGCCTGCGCCTCCATCTGACGCCGCGCGGCCTCCGCAAGCTGAGCATCGCTCCCGGGCGGCAGTACAAAGCCGGCGCGATCGCCACTCAATAACGCATCGAACCGGGCGATATCGAGCCGATCCTGCTGCAGGTTCCTGGTGAGGCGTCGAAGATCCGCCTCGTTCGCTGTTGGATCGAGTTCGACCAGCACATCGCCGGCCGCGACCGCCTGCCCTTCGACGACATGAATGGCCCTGACGACGCCGGTCTCGAACGGCTGGATGACCTTGGTGTTGCCGGTTGGAATGATGCGCCCGCTTGCCGTCGCGATGATATCGATCCAGCCGAAGCACGCCCAGAGCACGGCAAGGCAGAAGAAACCGATGATGGTGGCGCCAATGGCGCGGCCGACCGGGGATGCTGGGGTCTCGACCACCTCCAGCGCCGCCGGCAGAAACTCCAGCTCGTCGCGACGACCTGCAGTGGCGCGCAGCGGGATCACGGTGGCTTCAGCCGACTTCATGCAGGCCCGCCTGGAGACGATGGAGGTTGGCATAGCGGCCGTTGGTGCGCACCAGCTCGTCATGGTGGCCGTCTTCGACCAGACGGCCGCGCTCCAGCGTGATGATGCGATCGGCACGACGCACGGTGGACAGCCGATGGGCGATGATCAGGACCGTGCGCCCCTGCGCGATGCGCCGCATGTTCTCCTGCACGATGCGCTCGCTCTCATAGTCGAGGGCGCTCGTCGCCTCGTCGAAGATCAAGATGCGCGGATTGCCGATCAGCGCCCGGGCGATGGCGATGCGCTGGCGCTGGCCGCCCGACAGGCTCGCACCACGCTCGCCCACCACGGTATCGTAGCCCTGCGGCAGCTCGAGGATGAAGTCGTGGGCGCCAGCAAGCTGCGACGCGGCGACGACGGCGTCCATCGGCATCGCCGGATCGGCCAGCGCGATGTTGTCGCGGATCGAGCGGTTGAACAGCACGTTTTCCTGCAGCACCACTCCCACCTGCCGCCGCAACCAGCCGACGTCGACCATGGCAAGGTCGACCCCGTCGATCAGGATGCGGCCGCTTTCCGGCACGTAGAGCCGCTGCACGAGCTTTGTCAGCGTCGACTTGCCCGAGCCGGAGGAGCCGACAATGCCGACCACTTGCCCGGCAGGCACCTGCAGCGAAACGTCGTGGAGAACCTGCGGCCCGTCTATCCGGTAGCGGAACGCAACATGCTCGAAGCTGATGGCGCCACGGATCGCCGGCGGGCTGGTGCGCCCGGGGGCATGGCTGGGTTCGGGGGCGGTGTTGAGGATATCGCCGAGACGAGCGACCGACAGGCGCGCCTGATGGAAGTCCTGCCACAGCTGGGCGAGGCGAAGCACCGGCTGGGCGACGCGACCGGCCAGCATGTTGAAGGCGACGAGCTCACCGACCGTGAGTGCACCATCGATCACGAGATATGCGCCGAAATACAGCGTCAGCGCCGTCACCAGCTTGTTGATCAGCTGCACGCCCTGGCTCGCCCAATTGCCGAGGGACAGCACACGGAAACTCGCGGTGACATAGCCGGCGAGCTGCTCCTCCCAGCGCCGCTGCATCTGCGGCTCCACCGCCATGGCCTTCAGCGTCTCGACACCGGTGACACTCTCGACCAGGAAGGCCTGATTTTCCGCGCCACGGTTGAATTTTTCGTCGAGCCGGGTGCGGAATACCGGCGTCACGGCAAGCGACAGCGCGATATAGAACGGGAACGAGCCGATCACGATCCAGGTGAGCGACGGCGCGTAGCAGAACATCACGGCCAGGAAGACGATGGTGAAGAACAGGTCCAGCACCAGCGTCAGCGCCGAGCTGGTAAGGAAATTGCGGATGTTTTCGAGCTCGCGCACCCGCGCAACGGAATCGCCGGTGCGGCGGGCCTCGAAATAGGCGATCGGCAGCGCCATCAGGTGGCGAAACAGTCGCGCGCCAAGCTCGACATCGATGCGGTTGGTGGTATGGGCGAACACATGGGTGCGCAGCGCCGCCAGTACTGTCTCGAACACCGACACCGTGACGAGGCCGATCACCAGCACATCGAGTGTGGTGAGGCCGCGGTGCACCAGTACCTTGTCGATCACCACCTGGAAAAACAGCGGCGAAATCAGCGCGAACACCTGCAGAAAGAACGATGCGACGAAGACTTCGCCGAGCAATCGGCGATACTTGTGCATCGCCTGCAGGAACCAGCCGATATCGAAATGCCGCGCGAGGTCCGCAAGGTTCGCCCGCCGCGTCATCAACACCAGCTGGCCATTCCAGACGCTCAGGAAATCCGCACGGTTCATCAGTTGCGGACGACCACTCAGGGGATCCTGCACCAGTGCCCCATCCGCCGTGACTTTGCCGAGCACAACAAAGCCGCCATCGGAGCGCACAATGATCGCTGGTAGCCTGATCTTCTCAAGCCGCATCCAATCGCAGGTGACGAGCCGCGCTTTCAACCCGAGTTCGCGCGCACAGCGCAGCATTTCGTTGGTACCGACACAGACGCCACCCAACCGATGCCTGATCTGTCCGGGATCAGCGGCAATGCCATGAAAGCGCAACAGTAGCGCCAGACAGGCAAGCCCCGTGTCGAAAGTGTCGTCGGTTGCCGTTGCCATGCGCCAAATCGTCTTGCGAGAAAATGTCACATCCACAATTGGTGGTTGAACATATCGGACGACGCTGCTGCGGCAATCGAATTATTTCAAAATTTTTCTGCGGGTTTCATCGCGCTTAATCGTCGAGATCGGATCGATCGGAGATCCCCGCTCTACCTCGTTACCAATCTGCGGGCGTCCAACATCGCAACCGTCCGAACCGGATCCGCTTCGATGACGAAGCGAAATGCTTGCATGGAGCCTTCCACTGGAAATCACTCTCCACGGCCATGCGCGCCGAGCGACGACGGATCAATGCGACGCCCGCACCGCCCGCGACGATGGCGGAAGACGCAGGTGGCCATAGAGCTGGAACAGGATCAGAGCCACGCAGACGACGATGAAGGCGGCGCTGATCGGGCGCTCCAGGTAGATCGCGAGATCGCCGCGCGACAGCACCATCGCCCGGCGAAAGTTCTCCTCCAGCATCGGCCCCAGCACGAAGCCGAGCACGACGGGGGCGACCGGAAAGTCCAGCATCAGGAAGACCGCACCGATGGCGCCGAAGGCCGCGACGAGCACAACATCGAAGGCGTTGTTGTGCGTGCTGTAGACCCCGACCGCGATGAAGAACAGCGCGGAGGGAAACAGCAAGCGATAGGGCACGCGCAGCAACCGGACCCAGATGCCGATCAGCGGCACGTTGAGGACGATCAGCAGCAGGTTGCCGATCCAGAAGCTCGCGACCAGTCCCCAGAACACATCGGGATGTTCGGTGATGAGCTGCGGCCCGGTGTTGATGCCCTTGATGATCAGCGCGCCGAGCAGCAGCGCCATCACCGGATCTCCGGGGATGCCGAGCGACATAGTCGGGATGAAGTCGATCTGGGTTTTCGAATGCGCCGCGGCCTCGGGCGCGGCCACCCCTTCGATCGCCCCCTTGCCGAACCGCTCCGGGGATCTGGCGATCTTGCGCTCCAGCGCATAGGCGACGAAAGTGGTGATGGTCGGGCCGGTGCCCGGCATCGCGCCGAAGATGGCGCCGATCCCGGTGCCACGCAGCATCGGCAGGATGGCAGCCTTCAGCTCGCTGCGCGTCGGCATCATCTGCCGCATGGTGACGCGCGTCGTCGTGGTGGAGACCTCCCGCCGGTCGACCGTGAGCAGGAAATCCGCGATGCCGAACAGGCCCAAGGACAACGCCGCCAGATCGGCGCCATCGGCGAGATCCGGCAGGCCGAAGGTGTAGCGCTGGACGCCGCTGCTGACGTCGGTGCCGATCGCGCCGAGGAACAGCCCGAACAACGTCATGGCGATGCCCTTGAGCGGCGATCCCCGTGCCATGGTCGATCCGGCCAGCAGGCCGAGCAGCATCACCGCACTGATCTCGGTCGGGCCGAACTTGAAGGCGACCGCCTCGAGCAATGGCGAGACGAACACCATCAGCACGATCCCGACCGACGCCGCGAAGAACGACGCCATCATGGTGATGCCGAGCGCGGCGCCGCCGCGGCCGTTCTGCGTCATCGGATAGCCGTCAATGCAGGTCACCGCATGCGGGGGATGACTCGGCAGGTTGAGCAGGATGGCGCAGATGGCGCCGCCATACATCGATCCGTAGAAGATCCCCGCGAGCATCAGGATCGCGGGCACCGCCGGGATCACATAGGTCAACGGCAACAGCATGGAGATGGTGGTCATCGCCCCCATGCCGGGCAGCACCCCGATCAGGTTGCCGAGCACCACGCCGATGACGACCCACATCAGGTTCGTCGGCTGCAGCGTGACACCAAAACCGTACCACAGATCGGCCAGCGCCTGTTCCATCGCCATTCCCCCCAACAACACTCAATCCGACAATCAGCCCCAGGCGAACGGCGCAAGCTGCAGCTTCAGGCCGTAGCTGAAGACGAGCACCGCGGCGACGGCGAGCGCCGCCGCCAGCAGCGCGGCATCGCGCAGCGAATTGGCCTTGCTCGCCAGCGCCGAGACGAAGACGGCGACAAAGGTCGCCGGCACCAGGCCGCCATAGACGGCGATGACCGCAAAGGCGACGAGACCGCCGAGGATGCCGAGCCAGGCCCGCCAGTTGAAGGGCACGGCGTCGCGCGCCGTCCCCTCGCCCGGCCGCGCGGTGACGGCGATCGCGACGCCGACCAGGACCATCAGCACGCCGTAGAAGAACGGCATGTAGCCCGGCCCCATGCGGGTCGCCGTGCCCATGCGGTAGGTCAGCGCCATGACGGCGATGCCCACCCCCATCAGGATCAGCAGCACGGCGCCGATCCGGTCCTTGCCGAGGCGCCGGATCAGGGACCCGACGCGGTCAGGGCGTGCGATGTGGTCAGTCATCGGCCCGCTCACGCAATCCGGTCGCCCTTCTTGACCTGCACGGTGCGGCTGTCGACGCCCGGCAGCATCTTGGCGGGATCGCGCGTCACGACGACATCGATCACCGTCGGGCCGCCACGGCGCACCAGCGCCTCCTTGAAGGCCGCCGCGAGCTGATCGGGACGTTCGACCCGGATGCCGTGACAGCCCATGGCTGCAGCGACAGCGGCGTAGTTGGTCTCGCTGAGGTCCGAGGCGTGATAGGCGCCGGGGCCATACATCAGGTGCTGCAGCGCCTTGACGTAGCCGGAGGCGGCGTTGTTGACGACAATGATGGTGAAATCGAGCTGGAGGCGGCGCGCCGTCTCCAGTTCACCGATCATCATGTTGAAGCCGCCATCGCCAGTGAGCGCGAACACCGGCCGGCCCGGCGCCGCCAGTGCGGCGCCGATCGCGCCAGGCAGACCGTAGCCGATCGAGGCGGAGCCGCGATCCGGCACGAATGCACGGCCGGGACGCTTGGTGTCGAACAGCAGTCCACCCCAATGGGCCGCAAAGCCACCGTCGGCGACGAGATAGCCATCGGCGGGCAGCGCCGCGTTGATCTCCGTCAGCAGGCGGGCGATGTCGACCGGACACTCCGCGGAGTTGAGGCGATCGCCGACCTTGCGACGCCAGCTTGCCATCCGCTCGGCGGTGTCGGCCGGCCGACCGGCCCAGCGGGCCTGCAGCGTGTCCCTCACCGGCGCGAGCGCCGCCGCCAGATCGGCGACGCCGAGCAGCACGTCGCCCCACAGCCGCACGGTCGCCGGCACGGTGCGATCGAATTCCTCGGCCACACAATCGAGATGGATCACCTGCTTGCCCGGCGCCGGCACGGTGTAACGCTTGGTCGCGATCTCGCCGAGCTTGCAGCCGACCACCAGCAGGAGATCGGCCTCCTCGATCAGCTGGTTGGCGAAGCGGTCATAGCGGCCGAACAGGCCGGCACTGAGGGAATCGTTGCAGGGAATGGCGCCCTTGCCCGTCAGCGTGTGCGCGAGCGGCAGATTGAAGGCCCGGGCGAAGTCCGTCAGTTGCTCGGCAGCCCCGGACAGATGAACGCCACCGCCGGCGAGAATGACCGGCGCCTTGGCGGCGGCGATCAGTTCAGCGGCGCGCGCGATCCCTGCCCCGTCCGGGCGCGCGCGCAAGGCGGGCACCGCACGATAGATGGCATCGCCGTGAAAATCCGCGGCGCTGAAGGCATGCGTGGCATGGGAGATATCCTCGGGGATATCGACCACCACCGGGCCCGGCCGGCCCGACGTCGCCACCGCGAAGGCGCGGCGCATCAACTCGGGAATGCGGGCGACCTGCTCGACGCGGATCACCTCCTTGCACACCGGCCGCAGCACGTCGGTCTGGCGGCATTCCTGGGTCATGTTCTTCCAGGAGTGGTCGCGATGGGTGTTGCCGACCAGGACCACCAGCGGCGTTCCCGAGTTGAGGGCTTCCATCAATCCGGTCACCAGATTGGTAGCGCCGGGTCCGAGGGTGGCGTCAGCGAGGCCGACGCGGCCCGACACCTTGGCATAGGCATCGGCCGCGAAGATGCCGGTGCGCTCGTCGTTGATCAGAAAATGGGGCAAGCCGAAGCGCCGCGCCGCGTCATAGAACGGCAGCAGCTGAAAGCCGCCCATGCCGAACATGGCGCCGCCCTCGAACGCCCTGATCATGCGCGCGATCGCCTCGCCGCCGGTGATGTCCAGGACGCCGCTCTCCGGCTCCGGCTTGATGTCGACATGCTGGTTCATTTGGCTCGATCACTCCATTGGAAAACGATGTGCAGCGCTGGATGGCCGGATTTCAGTCGATGCTGGCGCCGGAGGCCTTGATGACGCCGGCCCATTTCGCCGTCTCGGACTCGATCAGCGCGGCCAGCGCCTCGGGCGTGCTTGGCGCGGCCTCCGCCCCAAGCTCGGCGAAGCGCGCCTTGACCGCGGGCTGATCGAGGATCTTGCGCACCTCGTCATTGAGGCGCGCGACGATCGCCTTCGGCGTCTTCGCCGGCGCCACCAGCGCGAACCACGAGGTGACCTCGCAGCCCGGCAGGCCCGCCTCCGCCATGGTCGGGATGTCCGGCGCCGCCGGCGAGCGCTGCGCACTCGTCACCGCGAGCGCCCGCAATTTGCCGGCCTTGATGTACGGCAATGACGAGGACAGGTTGTCGAACATCGACTGGACCTGGCCGCTGATCAGGTCGACGATCGCCGGTGCGCTGCCCTTGTAGGGCACATGCACCAACTGGACCTGCGCGACCATGTTGAAAAACTCACCGTTGAGGTGGATCGAGGAGCCAGCGCCGGAAGACGCAAAGTTGATCTGGCCCGGCTTGCTCTTCGCCAGCGCGATGAACTCCTTCAGGTTCGTCGCCGGCACGGCGGGATTGACCACCAGCACGTTGGGCACGGTCGCGATCAGGCTGATGGGCGCAAAGTCGGTCGCGAAATTGAACGGCAGCTTCGGATAGAGGCTGGTGTTGATCGAGTTGGCGATGGTGCTCATGAAGATGGTGTGGCCATCCGCCGTGGACCGCGCGACCTGGTCCGACGCGATGGTCCCGCCCGCACCCGGCCGGTTGTCGATCACGACCGGCTGCCCCAACGCCTCGGACAGACGCTGCCCGACGAGACGCGCCACCAGATCGGTCGACCCACCGGCGGCATAGCCGACCACGAGATGAATGGGCTTCGACGGATAGGTCTGCGCATGGCACGCCGCGCCGAACGCACACCACGCAAGCCCCGCGCCAATCACCGCCCCCAGCCAACGCTTCCCCATGGCACGCCTCCCGCCTTGACATGTCCACAATATGGACTATTTATGATTTCGATATGCGTTTGTGTCACTGAACATTCGTTGATGTCAACAGTTTCAGCGCAACGCGCGCGATATGCGCTGTTTTTGTAATTCCATATATTGGACACGCCATGACAAGTGGAACCGACAGCGACACCAGGCCGACCGGGACCCAGAGCATCGGCCGCGCCGCCGCAGTGCTGCGTGCACTGGCGTTGCGCAGCCAGTCGGGCGCGCGCATGGCCGATATCGCGCGCGAGACCGGGCTCGAGCGCCCGACCGCCCACCGCATCCTTCAAGGCCTGATCGCGGAAGGCATGGCGAGCCAGAACGCGGACACGCGCCGCTACCATCTCGGCCCGTTCATTTATGAACTCGGCCTGCTCGCAGAGCCGCGCTTTCATCTGCGCGAACTGGCGCGCCCGGCGATCGATTTCCTCGCGGACCAGACCGGCGACACGGTCTTTGCAGCGGTGCGCGGCGGCAACGATGCGCTGTGCGTCGAGCGCAAGGCCGGCAGCTTTCCGATCAAGGCCTTCACAGTGGATGTCGGCAGCCGGATTCCCTTGGGGGTCGGCTGCGGCGGTGTCGCCATGCTTGCCGCCCTGCCCCAAGAAGAAGCTGACAGCATTCTCGCCTCCAACGCCCCGCGTCTCGCGGCCTATGGTGACCTGACGGCAAGCCAGCTCGCCAAACTGGTGGCGGCGGCGCGCAGCCGTGGCTATGCGGTCAATCCGCATCGCGCAACGGGCATCGCCGCGATCGGCATGGCCGTGTGCCGGGCAGACGGCGGCCTTGTCGGCTCGATCAGCATCGCGGCCATCGAAAGCCGGCTGCAGCCGGAGCGCATCGACAAGATCGCGCCCCTGCTGCGGACCGAGGTGCGCAAGATCGAGAAGATGCTGCGGGCGTCGTGAGGCCGCAGGCCTCACATCGAAGAAGCCGTCACGATGGCAGGTAACCTGCCTCATCGGACGTCAGCAAGCGTCTCAGTCTGGTTGCGATCTCCTCAGCGGAGAGCGCGTCGATCAAGTGAGACACAAGCCTGCCTTCGGGGTCCATGACATAGGTGATCGCGGTGTGCGGAACGGTGTAGTCTGCGTTGCCGGCGGCATCATCCACGCGCTGCGCAAACACACGAAACGCCGCCTTGATGCGATCGATCTGCTCCCGCGAGCCGGTCAGCCCGGTGAAACGCGGATAGGGTTGCAGGAACGCACGCATGGCGTCAGGCGTATCGCGCTCGGGATCGACAGTGACATAAAGCGCCCGGATTCGGCCAGCAAGCGGCCCCAGCGAATCCAGCACGGCCGACAGTTTCGTGAGCGCACGCGGACACACCACGCGGCAATGGGTGAAGCCGAAGAACATCAGGGCATAGTGGCCGTGATAGGTTTCATCCGAAACATCGCGGCCGTCGTGGTCGATCAAACAGAACGAACCGCCGATCGCGCCCGGCAGCGGCGTTGTCGTGTTTGTCATCTCGCATCCTGTTGGCGAGGTTCAAAAGCCATCACGCAGGACTGCGCAAAACCCTGCGGACAGTGCAGCACCACGTCGGCGCCGTCGCGTTCGACTCGAACGGCTCCCGCGAGCTGCACATCGCTGGCCGTGCCCCGCGCCATCTCCGCCCCGCCCCCCATCAGCGACCACGGCCCGCGCGCCAAAGCCCTTCCGATCCGCACCGTCCCGTCACCACTGATGTCACGCCGGCGCGCGACGGCAAAGTTCAGCCAGCCGGCCTCGGGCTCGAAAACGGCACGGCTGACATCGATATCGGATCCGACCGCAACGATGGCCGGCTCCGCGAAATGCACCGGCTCCCAGGGCTCGTTGTACAGATGCCACAGCCCATCGGGGCGGTTGAGCCGGGCGTATCCCAGCAGCACGTTGCCGGACATCGGCTCGACCAGCGTGCGGATCCCGTCGGCGTTTTCGACGACATCGTTGCGCGGATAGTACAGCCCGCCATCGACCCAGGCCGGCGCCATGTAGCGATCGGCATGTGCCAGCAGGCCATGCAGCGTTTCAGCGTCCCCCATCTCGGAGGCCCACGCGGTGACCCAGCCGAAATCGCAATCGTCGCTGACGATGCGCAGCCACATGATCTCCGGCCGCACCGGCACGTTGATCGACAGCGTCCCCTCACGGCCGGGCTTCAGAAGGTCGCGAATTTGCCGGGGATAATGCGCATGGACGAAGTCCCGATTCCACATGTTCAGCAGTGCGCCGGTCCACGCATCGACCCACGGCGCCTTGCCGACGTTCTGACGCACCATCCTGGTGTCCTGGGACATCATGATATGATAGTGGCCGTTGTCCCCGACGCGGCCGAACTCCTTCCAGGCCTGCTCGTAGCTCCGCGTCACGTCGTCGGCCATCGACCCGCCATTGACGAGATCATGCATGCGGAAGCCCAGGATCGCCGGCTGGTTGCAGATCTGGAACACGCAGTTCGGCTCGCAGGCAACGCCGAGATAGCCGGACTGCACCATCTGCCAGTAGATGTGATCGTTCAGCGAATTCTGGTCGTACGCAAAACGCTTCTCCTCGCCGCCCCAGAAGTAGGACCAGAAGCGGAATGTCAGCGCGCCGGGCTGGGCGTAGCGGTCGTCATTGAAGAGGTAATTATACAACAGCGCCATCGACTGCACGTAGGCGCTGTACATGATGTTGTCGCGGCCGACCGGATTCCATTCTTCGCGATAGCCATCAGCGAGATGGGCATTGAAGATGCTGCCGCCCCGGCTGACATCGCGCCAGTACATCCACACCTCGGGCAACAGCATCTTTTCGATCAGGCGCTCGAAGATCGGCTTGAATACGCCGGGCGCCGCCGGCAGGCGGTGCTTGTGGGTCAGCGCCAGGGCGTAGGCCATATAGGCCAGTTGAAAGCGGAAGCCGCCGAAATCCTCCTGACCGAACCCCTTGCCCTTCATCAGGTCCCATTGATTGGGCGGCTGGCGCGAGAGATTGTCGAAATGCCTGATGTGCCCGATCTGCAGCCTGTCCAGACCGTCCTGCGCATAGGGGCCGCTCATGAACGTCTCCGATCTCGCACGCTGCGGGAATGCTATATTACCAGCCGGCTCACGCCATCACCAAATCATTCATAAAAACTGAATGATGTAACCAGCCTCCCGGCCTTCTTCCCATTTCTTTGTGGGTCTATCTCTCCTCCCATCAGGCCGCGATTGGCGCGGCCGACACCACGGCGCGGGTTAACCCGACCATCAGCGCATCCCATGGAGAGTGTCATGAACATCCTGCGAATCCAGACCAGCCCTCGCGGCGAACATTCCGAGAGCCGCAAGCTCGGCGACTTCCTGGTGGCTGAAGCAAGGCGAACCCACCGTGACGTCACGACCATCGTGCGCGATGTGTCGAAGGGCGTCACTGTACCCGATCTCGCCTGGATCGGCGCGAGCTTTACCGATGCCGACAAGCGGACGGATGACCAGACGCGCGCGCTCGACCACTCCGAGCAACTGATCGCCGAACTCGAGACGACCGACCTGCTGGTCATCGAAGCACCGATCTGGAATTTCTCGATTCCCGCGAGCCTCAAGAGCTGGATCGATCAGGTCGCGCGTGCCCGGCGGACCTTCCGCATGCTGGAGAATGGCGCCGAGGGCCTGCTCAGGGATCGCAAGACCATCGTCATCGTCACGACCGGCGGAACGCCGCTGGGCAGTGGCTATGATTTCGCGACCCCGTATCTCCGCTTCATCCTCGGCTTCATCGGCATCAAGGACGTCACGTTCATTGACGCCGGCGGCCTGCTGTTCGACGCCGACAAGCCGGAGAAGGCGCGTGCTGACATCGCCGCGACCCTGTCCGCGCCGCTGGCCGATGCTGCCTAACACCCTCCAGGCATGACGGAGCCCATCCGCCCAGGCATGAGCCGGACAAGCGCGCAGCGCGCTTTCCGAAAATATCCTCTTCGATCAAGGTGCCAAAGCGCGATGATCAGACGTCATCGCGCTTTGGCAATCCCGCGAACCGCCCGCGTTCGATCTGTCGCCAACAAGGAGAGCCGCCGATGTCCCATCGTCTCGCGCCGCATTTCGTGTCCTTCCTGACCGCCATCGCGCTGGCCGGCGTCGCCCTGGCCCCGGCCGGCAGCGCCCTGGCGCAAGCCGCTGCTCCCCACCCCGCCGCCTCACACGGGCCTGCGCAACCGATCGGCATCGGCCTCGAGGGCGTCGCCTATCCCTATCCCGTCCGGTTCCTTGACCTCACCATCGACGGCCAGCAGCTGCGGATGGCGTACATGGACGTTCCGCCATCGGCAGTCGCAAACGGCAAGACCGTCGTGCTTCTGCATGGCAAGAGCTTTTCGGGCAATTACTGGGCGCACATGATCGCAACCCTGACGGCGCAGGGTTATCGCGTGATCGCGCCGGACCAGATCGGGTTCGGCAAATCGGCCAAGCCCGACATCCGCTACCACTTCGATCTTCTCGCGCGCAATACCAAGATGCTGCTCGACAGCCTCGGGGTCGGCCGCGCCGCGATCGTCGGTCATTCGTTCGGCGGCATGCTCGCGGTCTACTTCGCCCGCGACTATCCGGAAACGACGGCGGTTCTCGCACTGGAGAACCCGATCGGGCTCGAAGACTACCGCAGCGCGATCCCGCCGCAGCCGATCGAGGCGCTGGTCAAGACCGAAATGGCGCAGACGCCGGAGAGCTACCGCGCCTTCATGCAGGCCTTCTTCGTCGGCTGGCCGGCGGAGGCGCAACAGTATGTCGATATCTTTTCAGGCGTGCTGTCGAGCGGCGAATATCCGCGCTGGGCGCGGGCATCGGCGCTGACCTATGACATGATTTTCAACGAACCGATCCGCCATGAATACCGTCTTCTGAAGATGCCGGTGCTGCTCACGATCGGGCAGAATGATCGCAGCGTGTTCTTCCGCCGCTACGCCGCAGCCGAAGCCATCAAGCCGCTCGGCAACTGGCCGGAGCTCGGCCGCCAGGCCGCCAAGGACATCCCGGACGCAAAGCTGGTCGAGATCGACCACGCCGGCCACCTTCCGCACATCGAGCAGCCCGAGCAGACCGAGGCAGCCCTCACGGCGTTTCTGGCGGCGCGGTATCAATGACCCGCGGCCCGATGTCGTACCTCTCCGGGCGGCAACCAGGAAGCATCGCGTCCGTGAGCCTTGAGGACCTCGCGGGCGAAGGTCACCTTCAGGACTTCGGTCGTGCCTTCGGCGACCTCTGCGATACGGCTCTGGAAGTACCGCTGGCCGGGCCGGTTCTCCTAGAGCATGCCGGGGCCGCCATGGATCTGCATCGCGCAGCCGATCACCCGGCAGGCCGCGAGCGGGGCAAAGCATTTCATCATGACCGCTTCCTTGCGCGCATCCCCCGGGGGCATGGGACCGCGCGGCTTGGTCTGCCGGGCCGGCCGCATCGGCGCTCTGGCAAAATCCGTGTGAACGTCCTAAATCTTTCTTCGCGGAGCGCCCAGAACTCCGCTGCGATCCAGTACGGGTGCGCCATTCGGGAGACCGGCCATGAAAGCCTTCCTGCTCGCCTGTGTGGTCGCCATCGCCGTGGCGGCGGTCGGCGCGGCGGTGCTTGACCGCGTGCAAGAGCCGGTCGCGCAGGCCTTTGCGACGACGGGCGTGCGGCTTTAGGGAGTGCGCCGAAAATTCGGTCCCTACTCCGCCGCCTTGGTCGCCGGATTGGAGCTGATATCATCGGCCCCGGCGGGCGCGCCCTGCTTCTCGAGCCACAGGCTGTGGTGCTCCCTCGCCCAGTTGACGTCCACGGTGCCGCTGCCCATCGCCTCGAACGCGCCTTCCATGCCGATCGTGCCGATGTAGATGTGGGCCAGCATCACCGAGACGAACAGCACCGCCACGATGGCATGGACCATCTGGGCGGTCTGCATGCCTTCGATGCCGGACAGGTAGAACGGGAACATCAGTTCGTATCCGGTGACCGCAACGCCGCCGCCGCCGATCACCACGATCCAGTAGATCATCTTCTGGCCGGCATTGAAGCGATCGGCCGGCGGATGATCGTGTCCCACCATGCCGCCACCGCGCCGGATCCATTCGAGATCACGCCGGTTCGGAATATTGCCGCCGATCCACATCAGGAAGATCAGCACGACCCCGAGGGTGAACGGGAAGCTGAGATAGTTGTGGGCGTACTTCGCCCACTGCGACCACAGCGAAAACGCCTCGTGACCGATCAGCGGCAGCAGCAGCGGCCGGCCGAAGGTGATGTTCAGTCCGGACAGCGCCAGAACGATGAAACAGCTCGCCGACATCCAGTGCACGAAGCGTTCGAACGCGCCGAAGCGCACCACGGTACGCCCCGACCGGCCGCTCTCGAGCCGGACCATGCCGCGGGAGAGATAGAAGGCAACGAGCACCGCCAGCATGCCGAGGATGGCGACGCCGCCGATCCAGCGCAGGGTGACATTGCGGAACTCACGCCACTGCCGGCCCGCGGGCTGCTCCAGCACGCTCGCGCGCTGATCGGGAATGCTGATACGCCCCTCGATCCGGTCGCGCTGCTGCAGAAGCTGCTGCTCCCTGACGGCGCTGGCGGTCGGGTTGACCTGCTGAGTGAAGGACGGCGCCGCCGTCAGGACGAACAGCAGCAGCGTGCCGCCGATCGCCAGGCACATCGAGCGTACAGACCTCACCATCCGATCCTCCCCGACATTGAGCAGCCGACGAGACCCCGTCAGGACTCGATCGCTTCGCGATAGGCCGTCTTCCAGCCCCATGCGCCCGAGCCATAGCCGCGTTTCATCACGCGCTCCTTGTAGATCTCGGCGATGATTTCGCCGTCGCCCGCCAGCAGCGACTTGGTCGAGCACATCTCGGCGCACAGCGGCAATTTGCCTTCGGCGAGGCGGTTCGCCCCATACTTCTCGTACTCTTCCTTGCTGCCGTCGGCTTCGGGGCCGCCGGCGCAGAACGTGCATTTGTCCATCTTGCCGCGGGAGCCGAAATTGCCGACTTTCGGATATTGCGGCGCGCCGAACGGACAGGCGTAAAAGCAGTAGCCGCAGCCGATGCACAGATCCTTGGAGTGCAGCACGACGCCATCGGCAGTGGTGTAGAAGCAGTTCACCGGGCAGACCGCGGCGCAGGGCGCATCGGTGCAGTGCATGCAGGCCATCGAGATCGAGCGCTCCCCGGGCTTGCCGTCGTCGAGGGTGACGACGCGGCGCCGGTTGATGCCCCAGGGCACCTCATGCTCGTTCTTGCAGGCGGTCACGCAGGCATTGCACTCGATGCACCGGTCGGCGTCGCAGAGAAATTTCATCCGAGCCATGGGCTGCTCCTGTCACGCTGCGACGATCTGGCAGAGGGTGACCTTGGTCTCCTGCATGTTGGTCGCGGGATCATAACCGTAGGTCGTGATGGTGTTGGCGCTCTCGCCGAGCACGATCGGATCGGTCCCCGCGGGATAGTTCCTGCGGAGATCGGCACCGCCGAACCAGCCGCCGAAGTGGAACGGCATCCAGGCGACGCCCTTGCCGACCCGCTCGGTGACCAGCGCCTTCATCCTGGCGCGTGAACCGTTCTCGGCGCCGCTGACCCAGACCCAGCCGCCATCCCTGATGCCGCGATCGGCCGCATCCGCCGGGTTGATCTCGATGAACATGTCCTGCTGCAGCTCGGCGAGCCACGGATTGGTCCGCGTCTCCTCGCCGCCGCCCTCATACTCGACGAGGCGTCCCGAGGACAGCACCAGCGGAAATTGCCGGGCAATGCCCTTGTCGACCGCGGCCTTCTGCACGGAGAAGCCGATGTTGGGCAGGCGGAACTGCCTGGCATCGGGCAGCGTCGGATACTTGGCGACGAGATCGGCGCGCGGCGTGTAGATCGGCTCGCGATGCACCGGAATGGGATCGGGCAGGCCGAACGCGTTCATGCGCGCCTTGCCGTTGCCATGCGGCACACAGCCATGCAGCAGCGCGACGCGCTGGATGCCGCCGGACAGGTCGAGCGACCACGACACCGCATCGGGCGTCGCCGGATTGATGGTGTTGATCACCGCCAGCTCGGCTTCCGTCAGATCCTTGTCCCAGCCGAGCTTCTTGAGGCTCGCCAGCGTGAACTCCGGATAGCCGTCCTTGATGTCCGAGTCCTTGGAATACGACCCGTCGGCCAGCAGGCTGACCTTTCGCGTCGTGCCGTCGGGCAGCTTCTCCTCGCGCTCGATGCCGAAGCGCGGCCGGAACGTGCCGCCGCCGTCCATCACGGCGAGATGGGTGTTGTAGAGCAGCGGCGTGCCCGGATGCCGCACCTCGGGCGAGCCCCAGCACGGCCACGGCAGGCCATAATAATCGCCGCCGACCTCCGGGTCGTCCTTGGGCGCCCGCATGGTCAGCATGTCGAACTTGGCCTGGTTCTTCATGTGCGCCTTGAGACGCTCCGGCGACTGGCCGCAATAGCCCGTCGACCAGCTGCCGCGGTTCATCTCGCGCAGCACATCCTCCGCGTCCGGCAGTTCGTTCTCGACCTTGATGTTCCTGAACATCTCATCGGCGAAGCCGAACTTCCTCGCCATCCGGTAGATGACCTCGAGATCATCCTTGGCTTCGAAGACCGGTTTCACGATCTGCTCGCCCCACTGCAGCGAGCGGTTGGAGGCGACGCGCGAGCCCTTGCACTCGAACTGGGTGGCAATGGGCAGGATGTAGAGATTATCCTTGCGGCCGGCCTCGACCGCGAGCGACGTCCAGGTGGTCGGATGCGGATCGGCGATGACCAGGAGGTCGAGCGCCTTCAGGCCGTTCAGGGATTCCGGAATGCGGGTGATGCTGTTGCTGGCATGGCCCTGCACGAACACCGCCCGGACGTTGGTCTTCTGGGCGACCTGGTCCTTCGGCAAGGTCACCGCCTCGAACCAGCGGGTGAGCGGAATGCCGGGCGTCTCCATGACCTGCTTGGAATCGAAGCGCGACAGCAGCACGTCGTAGCCGACGCCCCACACCCGCGCCCAATGCTTCCAGGCCGCTTCCGTGAGGCCGTAGTAGAACGGCAGCGTCACGATATCGAGCCCGACATCGGTCGCGCCCTGGACGTTGTCATGGCCGCGGAAGATGTTGGCGCCCATACCTGGCCCGCCGACATTGCCGGTCATCAACAGTGCGATGCAGCTCGCCCGCACATTGGCGGTGCCGACGGTCTTCTGGGTCTGGCCCATGGCCCAGATCAGCGTCGCCGGCTTCTCGGTGGCAAACAGCCTGGCGACACGCTTGAGCTGCTCGCCGGGCACGCCGCTGACACGCTCGACCTCGTCCGGGGTCCACTTCTCCACTTCCTTGCGCAGGTCGTCGAAGCCGTAGACGCGCTGGCTGATGAATTCCTTGTCCTCCCAGCCGTTCTGCAGGATGTGCCACATCATGCCATAGAGCACCGGGATGTCGGTGCCCGGCCGCATGCGGACATACTCGGTCGCGTGCGCCGCGGTGCGCGTCAGGCGCGGATCGATGACGACGAGGTTGGCCTTCTGCATCTCCTTGCCTTCGAGCAGGTGCTGCAGGGACACCGGATGCGCCTCCGCCGGATTGCCGCCCATGATGATCTGGGTCCTGGCATTGCGGATGTCGTTGAAGCTGTTGGTCATGGCGCCGTAGCCCCAGGTGTTGGCGACGCCGGTGACGGTGGTCGAATGGCAGATGCGGGCCTGGTGGTCGGTGTTGTTGGTGCCCCAGAATGCGCCGAGCTTGCGGAACAGGTAGGCGCCCTCATTGGTCATCTTGGCCGACCCCAGCCAGTACACCGAATCCGGCCCCGACTTGGCGCGAACGTCGAGCAGCTGGTCGCCGATCTCGTTGATCGCGGCGTCCCAGGACATCCGCGTCCACTGACCATTGACCAGCTTCATCGGATAGCGCAGCCGCCGTTCGCTGTGCACGAGCTCGCGCACGGAGGCGCCCTTGGCGCAGTGCGAGCCGCGATTGATCGGCGAATCCCAGCTCGGCTCCTGGCCGATCCAGACCCCGTTCAGCACCTCCGCGGTCACCGTGCATCCCACCGAGCAATGGGTGCAGATGCTCTTGCGAATGCTCGCGCCGGCGGCAAGCGGGCCGGCCAACGCCGCATCCGCCTTGCGGACGCCGCCGAGCGGCAGCGCACCGAGCGCGGCGAGCGCGCCGCCGGCAAGGCCGGACTGGCGCAGGAACGAGCGGCGGTCGAGGCCGCCGCCCTGCCCGGACAGATGGGCCGCGACAGAGCCGCGACGGTCGGAAGCGGAGCGCTGTGTTCGCCTGATCAGCATGGCCGCCTCCCTCAGCGCGGATAGCGGTTGACGCGATAATACGCCTTGACGTGATCGGTTTCCCGGTAGCGCGCCCTGCGCTTGTCATCCTCGGTCTCGCTGTCGGCCGCAGCCGGCGCGATCAAGGGCGTCGCCAGTGTCGCGCCGACCCCGGCGGTGCCGATGCCGACCTTGCGAAGAAAGTCGCGGCGGCCCACCGTCTCCTGCTTGTCGTCCTGCATCGCAACTCTCCCCGATCCTCGCCGGCAAGTCAGTTGGCGAACGTGAACGCCGCGGTCTCGATCTCCAGAAAAATCCGGCCAAGCGCTCCGACCGAGCGATAGAACCCCGCGCTTTCGGCTTTCTCGATGTCGGCGAACAGACGCCCCATCCAGCGTGACACATGCTTGTCGAAAAAGGCGCGCTGATCGTCCAGCGACAGCGGGAAGCGGCCCGCGACGAGGCCCGCCATGATCTCGCACAGCGTCGCCGCATGGTCCTCGGGCTCGAAATTGCCCTCCGCCCGCACGATCCCGAGCGCGGCGAGATCGTCGCGCAGCCGCGACAGCGGCCGTTCGTTGAGAAAGCCGGTCAGATAGTAGGACGCGTAAGGCAGTACCTCGCCGCGCCCGAGGCCGATGAAGAGTTCGCCATATGCGCGCGCCACCTCGCACGCGACCGCGGTCGACGCGGCCTCGGCAAGGGCGGCATGGGCCCGCCCGAGCGGCGTCGCATCACCATCCAGCTGCGCGAGCTGGTCCAGCAGGGCCTGCGACGGCGCCGATGATAGCAGCGTCGCCAGCAGCGCATATTCCCGCGCGCGCCCGGCTTCGACCGCATCGGTGCCGTCGTCCGATCGCGCCGGCTCGCCATAAAGATCGGGTCGGAGAATGTCCCGCGACACGCCGGTTGCCATTTCGACGGCAACGACACGCTGGGCCGGCACCCGGCTCCAGTTCGACACCGAGGGCTGGGCAATACCGATCTTGCGGGCAAGCTGAGCTACGCCTCCCGCAGCATCGATGGCTCGTTCAAGGCCCGCATCGCGCACGTCGCTGCCCTCCCTCGGGGCCAAGCGTCTGATTGCGTCTGCTTAAAAACAAGACTAGCGCTGCGTCGGAACGTGGTCAATCGAACCTCATAGCTTGAGGCTATCGCAGCTTGCCGCCCCTATCGCGGCAGCGCGCCACCATGGTTGCGGCGACGCGCAGGCGCATTCGCACTCTCCGTGGGGAGTTGCGGCGCAGCAGAGCTGGTCGGCAGCTCCGCTGTCGCGGCCTCATCAGGCGGGCACGCCGGCGCCTCGACCTGATGCGAGGCTGGCGCCGCATCGACCGCCACGGGCACCGACGGCGCGGCGTCCGCGCCGGTCTCCGCAACAGGACCGGCGTGTCCGGCGGACTGCACCACGCCGCCGACAATCCGGCGAACGAGGGCATCGACCTGCGTGGCCGAAAGATCGAGCGGGCCGAAGCCGGGCATGGCGTTGGGGTCGTTGAAATCCCAGGCGTTCTCCGCCAGACCGACAAAATCGCGGATCGCGGGATCGGCGCTCCAGGCGCGGCGGAGCGCCGCCCGGCTCAGCTCCTGCGGAATGCCCTGGCGCAGAAACGCGGTGATGTCGGTGGCGGCATCGATCGCGTCGATGGGCGGCAGACACGCGACATCGCGGTCGTGCGAAAGTGGCTGCGCCGCAGCGCCGTCAACCGGCGTCGGCGCTTGGGCCGCAGTGGCCTGTTCGCCCCCGGGGGCGGCGGCGACCGCTTTCGCCTCCTGCTTGCGGCGCGACCAGCGCGCCAGGAACTGGTCGTTCTCGGTGCTCACTCGTGCTCACCGTCATGACGCCGCCGCGCCAGCGCCTCCGGATCGATGCGGCCGCGCGCGCGCTTGAAGAATTCCCTCTCGACGTGGTGCTCGGCGATGAAATGCGCAATGGTCTGGCGCAGCACCTCGGGCATCGGCACCGCTTCGACCAGGTTGGCGCCGGCCTCGGTGTAGGCCTCCCCTTCCGCAGGGTCGGCCGTCACAGCCGCAACGACATAAGGCCAGGATCCCTCGGACGGGCTCAGGACGATCCAGACGCCGGGCGCACCGCTGGCGAGGTTGTCGCGATAGCGCTCGGTCTCCGAGCGGTAGAGATCAATGCTCGCGCGGCCGGCATAGAACAGCGTGGCGTCGTCCTGGTCGCGGATCACCGTCCATGGCGCCATCGCCGGCTCGTCCGGCAGCACCGCGATGCCGCGCCAGACGAAGTCGGTCCAACGTGACGCGGTGCGGCGACGCTCGACCACGACGCCGACGACGATCTGCAGCAGCGGCTTGACGACCGCGGTCATGTCACCGCCTCCAGATGCTTGATCGGCAGCCCCGTCAACAGGTTCTGCGGCTTCATCCGCACGACCTGATCGGCCGTCATGGCCAGGATCAGATAGGTCGGCGCGTGTCTGACGGCGTCGACGGTCAGGCGGGGGTCGGCGATGGTCAGCCGAAACAGCGCCAGCACACGCCCCGCGGTGCGCTCGTCGAGGGCCTCCCCCCGCCACAGCCGGTCACCGATGCGGGTCGCCTCGGCATCAAGGCCGACATACCACTCGAACACCGCGTCGCGCAGCCCGGTGACCGGTTCGATCGCCACCTCAATGCCGAGGAGATGCGAAATCCAGCACTGCATCGCGCCGGCCAGCGCGGCGGGGCCCGGGCCACCGCCGGTCAGGTCGAGGCCCATCTCGAAGCGGTCGCTGCGCGGCCAATAGCTGTCGGCGTTTGCCGCGGTCAGAATGTCGAGTTCAGCGTCGGTCGCCGCCCCCAGCATCGACATCAGCGACAGCACCGGCGTCGGGCTCCGCCCGCCGACGACCTCCTCGTCGCCCAGGAGCAGCGCATGCTCGTGCGGCAGGATGCGCTGCGGCCGGAAGAACAACTCGGCCGCGCGCAACCGGATCGGATCATCGCAGCCGTCGAGCGCATTGCGCAGGATGACATGCACGAGCTGGTTGATGAACAGCGGCGGCAGCGTGACGGCATCAGACCGCACCGTCGCAAGATAAGCCGCCTCCAGCGTTTGATGGCGCAGCAGGAGGTCGCGAAAGGCCAGCACGAGCTGCCAGTTCTCGCGGGCATCGGCATCGGCGATGGCCGCCACCTCGTCGTCCCCGACGGGGCGGCGCGGATCCGCCAGCAAGCGCCGGTGCAAGGCGCGCTCGACCGCGCAGGCGTCGTCCGGCGGCATCAGCTCCGGGCGGGCGACATAGGCTTTCAGGAACGCGTCGGTGACGACCAGCCCGCCGCTCGCATTGCGATCGAGCAGATGATGGCCGCAGGCGATCCAAAAATCCGTCATCGCCGCGGCTCCTGACCAAGCTCCGCCAGATTGAGGGCACCATCGGGCTCGGCATCGTCATCCATCTCCATGAAGGAGAAAGCCTTGCCGTGCCCTTGCCCCTGCCGCAGCTGCAATCTGCGAAACGACTCGCTGATATCGCCCGCGTTCAGCGTGCGATGGACGGCGATCAGCGTGCCGACGGGATGGCGACAGAGCGACTGCGCAAAGCCCACCTCCTCCTCCGCCGCAGGACGCGCCGTCGCCAGATCCGGCGCGCCCAACTGCTCGACCAGTTGCCGCGCCAGGAGATCCACCAGCGCCTGCCGGTCGTGTTCGGTCGCGTGGACGATCTGCGCCAGCGTCGACCAGCCCCAGGACTTAACCCCGAGAAATCCGCTGCGGAACGCGGCGCGGTCCCTGCCGCCCGGCGTCGCGGGATCGCGGTCGAAGAAGCGGAACGCACCCGACACCGCCCAGTCGCCGGGCGCCGCAGCCACGTCGAACACGAACGTGTCGGAGGGATCGAGGGCGATCGTGCGCAGCAGTTTCATTGGCGCGGCCCGCCGAGCCCTGGATCGAACCAGGACGGCGCCAGCAGCGCCGTCCTGAGATCAGACCGCGCGCTGCGGTCCGTCCCGCGCCGCCGCGTCAGGAGATCGCCATTGGCGGCGAGCGCCTGTCCGGTCAGCGGCGCGTGTGTCAGCCGGCCGAGGAATTCGCCCGCAATGGCATCGAAGCCGTCAGCCTGCCAGATCTCGATGGCGCGCATCAGGTGCCGGGCAAAGCTCTCCGCGATCTGAGCCGCGCCCGCCTCGCCAAACCCCTCCTGGTCGAGCGCCGACACCAGCGGATACACGCCGGCGTCCGTGTCGGTCATGGCGACCGTCCGGATCATCGCCCCGAACACCAGCCAGCGTGGCGGCTCGTCCTCTGCCGCAACCGCCGGCCAGCCGAGCCGCCCGCCGCCGACCAGCCCGCCGTCGACCCGGACCGCGTCGGGCCAGTCGATCGTGACGGCCTTGTGCGGCGGCGCATAGGCGCGCAGCGCATCGGTCAATGCCACCATCGCGGCGCAGAAGGCGCGGCGCGCGGTGCGCAACGGCTGATCCGGCTCCAGCACCACGGCGAACTCAGCAAGATCGAAGCGTCCGACATAGGTCAGCGTCCCTGCCCCACTCTCGCCGGCGATCGCACAGGCATGGGCAAAGGCGTCACCGCGCTCGCGCAGCCGCACCAGCGTGAACGGCGGCGGCAGACGAAGCGGCTCCGACATCGGTGCGGGCATGCGGACGGCCGGCGACACGCGGACCTCCAGCTTCCTTTTCCAATCTTGCGAGAATAGCTTATCCGAGCAGAAGGAGCGGCGCGAGCCCGGGCCCGCGCGGTCGCCGATGCGTTGAGGAAGGCAGCCGGCTGCACATGGCGAACTCGCCGAAAACGATCCTGATCTGCTCGTGCGAAGACACGATGCGCCTCGACACGGCGGCCATCAGGCGAGGCTGCTCCGACTGCGACATTGTCGAGGCCCGCCAGCTCTGCCGCAGCGAACTCGAGCGCTTGCGCAACACGGCAGCCGTCGCAGGGCCACTGATCGTCGGCTGCACCCAGGAGGCGCCGCTGTTTGCGGATGAGCTGGACGGGCGCGCGCACAGCACGGCATTCGTCAACATCCGGGAGACGGCGGGCTGGTCGACGGAAGGGCCGCAGGCGGGCCCCAAGATGGCGGGGCTGCTGGCCGCGGCATCCGAGCCGGTGCCGCCTCACCCCTTTGTCACCCTGTCGAGCGAGGGCGTGATCCTGATCTATGGCCGCGACGACGTCGCGGTCGAAGCGGGCCGGCTGCTCGCCGATCACCTCGACGTTACCGTGATGCTGATGGGCGCGGCGCCGGTTGCGCCGCAGGCGACGACACCGTTTCCCATTGTCAGGGGAACGATCCGCAACGCCAGGGGGCATCTCGGTGCCTTTTCACTGACGATCGACGGCTATGCCGTGCCTCGCCCCTCCTCGCGCGCGGCGCTCGCGTTCGAGACGGCGCGCAGCGGCCTGACCTCGCAATGCGACATCGTCCTCGATCTCTCCGGTGGTCCTGCGCTGTTCGCAGCCCACGATCTGCGCGACGGTTATCTCCGGGCCGATCCACGCGACCCCTCCGCCATGCTGCGCGCGGTGCTCAGGGCGCGCGACCTCGTCGGCAGCTTCGACAAGCCGAGATATGTCGACTTCACCGCGGAGCTGTGCGCCCATTCCAGGTCCGGCCTGATCGGCTGCCATCGCTGCCTCGACCTTTGCCCGACCGGCGCGATCACGCCCGATGGCGATCATGTCCGGATCAACGCCGAGGTCTGCGCCGGATGCGGCCAGTGCACAGCCGCCTGCCCCACCGGGGCCGCCACCTATGCGCTGCCGCCGGCCGACACGCTGCTGCACACGTTGCGGGCGATGCTGCTGGCCTATCGCAACGCCGGCGGCAGCGATGCCATCGTCCTGGTCCACGATGGCGAGCACGGCAGCGCGCTGATCGATGCGCTCGCCCGCCATGGCGACGGGCTTGCGGCCAACGTGCTGCCGCTCGCCGTGAACGAGGTGACCGAGGTCGGCCTCGAGGCCGTCATCGCGGCGTTTGCCTATGGCGCGGCCGCCATCCGCTTTCTTGTTCGCGCCAGGCCGCGGCATGACATCGCCGGCCTTCACCACACGATCGCAATGGCCGGGACGATCACCTCCGGGCTCGGGTTGACCGGACGCCGGATCGAGGCCATCGCAACCGACGATCCCGATGCGCTCGATGCGGCGCTGCGGACCATCGCGCCTGCGCCGGCCGTCGCCCATCCCGCGACCTTCCGCACTGTCGGCAAACGGCGCGATCTGCTGCGCATCGCCCTGCACGAGTTGCACCGCGCGGCGCCGTCGCCGGTCGACGTCATCGCCCTGCCCGATGGCGCACCGCTCGGCGCGGTCAGCGTCAATGTCGACGGCTGCACCTTGTGCCTGTCCTGTGTCTCGGCCTGCCCGACCGGCGCGCTGCGCGACGATCCCGATCGTCCAGTGCTCAAATTCGTCGAGGATTCCTGCGTGCAATGCGGCCTGTGCCAGAGCACCTGCCCGGAGAAGGTCATCACCCTTACCCCCCGGATCGATTTTCGCGCCACCCGGGCCCCGGCTGAGATCCTCAAAGAGGAAGAGCCGGCGCTCTGCATCCGCTGCAACACTCCCTTTGGCATCAAGAGCACCATCGACAGGATCGCGGTCAGGCTCGAGGGCCGGCACTGGATGTATCCCGCCGGCGACAGACGGCTGGACACGGTGCGCATGTGCGCCGACTGCCGCGTGATCGCCATGAGCGAGCAACAGTTCGATCCGTTCGCGGGCGTCCCCAAGCGGGCGCCGCCGCGCACCACTGACGATTATCTGCGCGCGCGAGACACAGAACCTCGTGACGAACCGGCGCCCCCGGCGGGCCCGGAGACGCGTTAGGACGCTGACTCGTTAGATAGCCCAAGTTGCCCGGACGGTCGTTCTCCACGGCTTCCGCAGAACAATCTATGCTGCGGTGGCAGTACCTTGTAATCTGGTTCGTGCCATGACGTTGCGCCGGACCAAGGCAATATGTTCACGCAGTGTGTAGGCCTCGCTCGCATACCCGGAAGGTATGTGTATACGAGCGACAGCCCTCTCGATACGGTCGAGGTCGGCGATCCACTTGTCAGCCGGTAAAACACCGGTCCGCTCAGCGACATCTCGTTCGAGCAGAGCGAGC
Source organism: Bradyrhizobium sp. 2TAF24 (assembly GCF_052115025.1). Lineage (NCBI taxonomy): Bacteria > Pseudomonadati > Pseudomonadota > Alphaproteobacteria > Hyphomicrobiales > Nitrobacteraceae > Bradyrhizobium > Bradyrhizobium sp. 2TAF24. The sequence continues at coordinate 192,356 of NZ_JBFRFW010000006.1, forward strand.
TCCCCATACCAACGATAGACACGGGACCGAAGCCGCCACCGGAGGACTTGTGGCAGATAATGGAAAAGAGGCAACAGAACGGCAGCCAGAGGGAGCAAGATGATTATTGCTCTCTCAACCAATGTCGCGAGCCAGAACGGTAAATACCGATAAATCAAGCTGGGGCCGAAACGCTTGTGCTGATCGGCATGAGTCGACACACGGAGGTCGACCCGGGCCGTCGCTGGAAACTCGGCGGCCTCTTCGAACAGACCTTGACCGCTATGAATCTCGTGGGCGGCGTCCACCAGCAATTCGACTAGCGCAGGGTGCAAGTCGTCGCGGGCCGCCAGCATAGCTTTGGTGCCGACAAGTGCGAGGGCCTTCTCGGGAACGTCGTGCGCCAGATCGATGACGCCTGAAGGCAGCATCAACTTCCGCACATAAGGCAGCAGTCGCGGATATGCGTCAGCGTGGCCGTAGCTCAGCAATTTCAGACTGGGATCGTGAAGCGCAGCCCAAACGGCTCGGTTTTGAGCAGCGTCGACAAAGACTACTGCATCGACCTCCTCAGATTTCAAGGCTTGCAAGGCATCATCATTTCCCAACGGCACCATGACGATGTTGTCGCTCGTGAGGCCATTGAGGGCGAAGAGGGGCTCGAGAAGAGAGCGAGTGCCGCTTCCTTGAACACCGATCGCGACCCGATGGTAGCGCAGGTCATTGAGGTGGTTCAAGGTTTCCGTGTTGTGGTAGAAGACCCACATGGGGACGTAGTAAAGACTCGAAAGCATCACAACGCCGTCGGCCTCAGGAAACCTGGCGATGCCGCCTTGCGTGAAAGCGATGTCGACGCCGGAGTGCCGATCTTCCAGAAGCCGCAAATTCTCGCCGGCGCCGGAGGTCAATCGTTCCTGCACCACAACCCCAGACCGTGCAAGTATCTCGATGTAGCGCTGGGCGTGTTGGTGAAATACTCCGTCTACCAGGCCCGAAGCGAGCACGATGCGATGCGGCACGGCCGGTTTGAGGAAATAGGCAGCAGCCCATACTGCGCCGGTAATCGCTACCAAGACCATGAGCGCCACAAGGAGGCGGCTACGGCGCGGCAGCAATGCAAGCGTTTCGAGCATCATAAACAGAAGGCTGCTCACACTCCCTGATGTTCACGTTGATCTAGGTCAAACACTGCAGTCGGACGTCGCGCCCGAGGGACGGAGTCCGAAGATGGCCCATCGCGGCACTTGCTGCTGTTGCGCAAAGGAGGTCGGAATCGGAGCAAAGCGGACCTCGCCGCGGGTATGAGTACGCGGCCTAGCCCGGCAGCGATTCATCCTGCGGCCATCGCGACCGCGCATGGCGCCGCCCGGCACGGGCGACGGCCGGACATGCAGGGATCAGCGCGCCGCCTCGCGCGGGAAGACGAGCGAGCGATCCTCGAAATCCTGTTCCGGAAGGATGTCGGCGCTGCGCGCGCGTTGCGCCTCCTGCAGCGCCGAGCGGCTTCCTGATCCGCCCTCCTCGATGGCCAGAACCGGGTGCGCGCGCGGCGTGCCGAGGACGGCAGCGACAACGGCGAAAGCGGCAATGGCCGCGACCATCAGGCTTTTCATGCGAGGTCTCCGTCGATACCGAGGAACATACGCGGTGAACAGTTGAGCGCGGAACACGACGGCGCGACGTGAGCCGCCTCACACACCCCCAAACATTTCCCGATGATGTCCGACCAGCGGTCTGCCGGTTCCATCCGGTCGCTGTTGGAGGTCATCGCTCCCTGCGCATGGGCCGGCCGGGCTGGGCGCCGGACGTGTGATGCCGCAACACCATCACTCCGCCGCCACGCAGGGATATGTCCTTCACGCTTCGATCCGCCCTCTGTAGTCCCGCGATGCCGCCCCCCGGTTCAAAGCCATTTGCGGCGGAACCGATCCGATGGCCTGCCGGATTGTACCGCCTGGCAAATTCAGGAACGCTGATGCCGATCAGCACGCAGGCTGGGAGATTCTCAGTCGTGCACATCGTCTCCTTGACCGGTTGGGGCGGCCTTGCTCCATCGCAGCGCCAGTCAACGTCGCCATCTTCCCGACCTTTTCAGGGGCCTCGCGCGTGATGGCGGCAGTCGTACGGCCGAGAACCATGCGCAGATGTGGGCCAATGGCGTGCACATCGCGGAGCCGACACCGCCGGCCGTGATCGCGGCGCTCAGGCAGGGCGCAATCGCGCCGATCGCCGCCTGGACGTCCAAGGTCCCCGCCGAGGCGGCGGCCATCGTCGACTGGGTCAGCCGGCAATAGGCGCGCCGCCTTCGCGCGACCGAGCCACGGCGCGGGCAAGCGCCGCGCCGTGATCTCAGAGCTTGAGGCCGAGCCTCGCAGCGGCCTGGGTGACGTATTTCTGGGTCTGGTGGAACGCGCCGCCGAGGTCGCGGGCTTTGGACATGTCACTGATCTCGGCGAAATGCGCGGCAATCGCGTCCGGCGTCCACTCCTCCGGCGGCAGGTTGACGCCCTCGGTCTCGACGATCCTGATCACCGCGAACGAACCGGCGCCCGCCCCCATGATGGTGCGGGTCGGCGCGTCCGCGCCGAGCAGGTAGAGCACCGCCGGCGTGATCGATTCCGGCTTGAGCAGCTCGAGCGCCTGCGGCGGCAGCAGTTCCTCGGTCATGCGGGTCGCGGCGGTCGGCGAGATGGTGTTGACGCGGATGTTGGTCTTGCGCCCCTCCTCCGCCAGCACGTTCATCAGGCCGGCCATCGCCGCCTTGGCAGCGCCGTAGTTGGCCTGGCCGAAATTGCCGAACAGACCCGAGCTCGACGTCGTCAGCACGATGCGGCCGTAGTTGCGCTCGCGCATCCCGTTCCACACCGCCTTGCAGCAGTTGAAGGTGCCGATGAGATGGACGTCGAGCACTTTCCGGAAATCGTCCTCCTCCATCTTGCCGAACGACTTGTCGCGGAGGATGCCGGCGTTGGCGACCAGGAGGTCGACCTGTCCCCATGTTTCGGCCGCTTTTGCGACCATGGCCTCGACCTGTTCGCGGTTGGAGACGTCGGCGCCGTCAGCGATCGCCTCGCCGCCGGCCTTGCGGATCTCTTCCACCACCGCGTCGGCCGGCCCGAGCGAGCCGCCGCTGCCGTCGCGCGCGCCGCCGAAATCGTTGACCACCACCCGCGCGCCGCGGGCGGCGAGGCCCAGCGCATGCGCCTTGCCGAGCCCGTTGCCCGCGCCAGTGACGATCGCGACCTTGCCATCAAACCTGATTGTCATGGATGCCTTTCCTCAAGCAAAAAACACAAGACCAAGCCAGTCGGCGACCAGCGCCGGCTTGTCACCACCCTCGATCTCCACGGTGACGTGGGTGCGCGACAGCAGCTCGTTCGGCGAGCGCAGTGTCGCTTCCGCCAGCGTGAAACGACCGCGCACGCGCGACCCTGCCCGCACCGGCGACACGAAGCGCAGCTTGTCGAAGCCGTAGTTGACACTCATCCGCGTGCCCTCGATCGCCGGCAGCACCTCGTAGGCGAACACGCTCATCAGCGACAGGCTGAGAAAGCCGTGCGCGATCGTGCCGCCAAACGGTGTCTCGCGCGCCGCGCGCTCGGGATCGACATGGATGAACTGATGGTCCTCGGTCACCTGCGCAAATGTATCGATGCGGGCCTGGTCGACGAGGTGCCAGGCCGACACCCCGATCTCGGTGCCGACGAGGCGCGCATAGGCATCGCGGCCGATTGTCTTGGTCATGAAGATGTCCGTTCCTTCCCGTCCTTGCCAAAATTGCGGCGGCAGCTTCCACGGATTGGCGGGCGCTGTCCACGTCCTATCCCCAGCCGAATACGAGGCATGAGCCATGCGAAATAGCCATGCGAAATGCCGTCAGACGGCAATCGTCATGGTGCGGGCGAGCAGCCGCGCCTCCTCGGTTAGGGCGGCGACCAGCGGCGTCATCGGGTCGCGGTCGGCCACCACGAGGCCGATGGAGTGGACGCTGCTCGGCTCGACGATCGGGATCGAGCGCACCTTGTCGGTGAGCCCGAGCGTCTCGGCAAGCCGCGCCGGCATCACGCTGGCCCAGCGCCCGGTGCGGACATGGGCGTAGAGCACGATCATGGAGTTGGATTCCAGCGTTGGCGAAGCGGTGGCGCCGGCCCGCTGCAGCAGCTGGTCGATGATCCTGCGGTTCTGCATGTTGGGGGTCAGCAGGCACAGCGGGATGTTGCCGACCTCGGCCCAGGTCACGGTCTCGCGGTCGCCGAGCTCGCCATCCGGCGCGGTCAGCAGGCGGTACTGCTCGAGATAGAGCGGCACGGTGTTGACGTTGCCGAGCGGCTCGTTGTCGAGATAGGTCAGCCCGGCGTCGACCTCGAGGTTTTCCAGCAGCCGCAGCACCTCGATCGAGGTCGAGGACAGGATGGTGAACTTGACCCCGGGGTGCTTGGCGCGAAACGGCGTGGTCAGTGTCGCGGTCATGGCGAGCGCGGTCGGGATCGCCGCGATCTTGATATGGCCGACAAGGCCATGCTTCATGGCGTCGACGTCCTGGCGCATGGCGCGGGCGTCGCCGACGATGCGCCGCGCCCAGTCGAGCACCCGCTCCCCCTCCGGCGTGAAGCCCTGGAAGCGGGAGCCGCGGTTCACCAGCAGCAGGCCGAGCGATTCCTCGAGCTGCTTGATACCGGCCGACAGGGTCGGCTGGCTGACCCCGCAGAACTCGGCCGCCCGGCCGAAATGCTGTTCGCGGGCGAGCGCCAGCAGGAATTCGAGCTTGTCGATCATGGGAGGGCTTTATCGGGACAATTGCGCCCGATAGGAAGCCTTTTTGGGCGGCGCCGCAAGGTGGCGTCGCCATGGCTGTGGGGTTTCGCCGCAGCCGCGACGGAGCCGGTCAGGCCCCCGCCCCGCCGGCCGGGCGGCCGGCCTGCAGCTCCGGAAAATCGTCCTCGCGGAACTCGTGGCCGCGCAGCCGGTCGCTGCGGTTGTCGTCGTGCTCGAGGCGGCGCAGCTGCACCCGGCGGATCTTGCCCGAGATGGTCTTGGGCAGCTCGCTGACGATCTCCAGCCGCCGGATGCGCTTGAATGGCGCGAGGCGCGACTGCAGGTATTTGAAGATCGACAGCGCAGTCTCCCGCGACGGCTCTGCCTGTCCGACCAGCAGCACATAGGCCTTGGGCACCGCAAGCCGCACCGGATCCGGCGACGGCACCACGGCGGCTTCCGCCACCGCCGCGTGCTCCAGGAGCACGCTCTCCAGCTCGAACGGGCTGATGCGGTAGTCCGACGACTTGAAGACATCGTCGGAACGGCCGACGAAGGTGAGATAGCCATCGTCGTCGAGGAAGACGACATCGCCGGTGCGGTAGACCTCGCCATCGGCGCCGCGCGGCGTGCCATCTTCCGCCAGATAGCCGGTCATTAGCCCGGCGGGACGATCGGCGCCGAGCACGAGGCTCGCCTCGCCCTCCGTCGCCGGCTGGCCGTCGATGTCGGTGACGCGCACCCGGTAGCCCGGCAGCGGCCGTCCCATCGAGCCGACCTTGACGACCTGTCCCGGCGAGTTGCCGGCGAGCGCGGTGGTCTCGGTCTGGCCATAGCCGTCACGGATGGTCAGGCCCCAGGCCGCCTTGACCTGGTCGATGATCTCGGGATTGAGCGGCTCGCCCGCGCCGCAGACTTCACGCAGCGCGACCTTGTAGGACGCCAGCGGCTCCTGGATCAGCATGCGCCAGACGGTCGGCGGCGCGCACAGCGTGGTGACGCGACAGCGTGCCACCACCGCGAGCAGCGCCTTGGCATCGAACCGCGGCTGGTTGACCACGAACACCGTGGCGCCGGCGTTCCATGGCGCGAAGAAGCAGCTCCAGGCGTGCTTCGCCCAGCCCGGCGAGGAGATGTTGAGATGAACGTCGCCCGGCTGCAGCCCGATCCAATACATGGTGGACAGCGCGCCCACCGGATAGCTGCGCTGGGTGTGCAGCACGAGCTTGGGCTTCGCCGTGGTGCCGGAGGTGAAATAGAGCAGCATCGGATCGTCGGCGCGGGTGACGCCATCAGGCGTGAAGCTGTCCGGGAAGCCCGCCGCGGTCTCGTAAGCCTCCCACGCGCCCTGCCCCTGCGGCGCGCCAACCACGATCCGCGTCAGCCCCTCGCTGGACAGGCCGTCGAACTTGGCGACCTGATCGAGGGAAGCGACCACTGCCCTGGCGCGACCGCGATCGAGGCGGTCCTGCAATTCCTCCGGCGTGAGCAGCGTCGTCGCCGGGATGATGACGAGGCCGAGCTTCATCGCCGCCAGCATGGTCTCCCACAGCGGCACGACATTGCCGAGCAGCAGCAGCAGGTGATCGCCGCGCTTCAGCCCGCGTTCGCGCAGGAAGTTCGCGACCTGATTGGAGCGGCGCGACAGCTCGGCAAAGCTGTGCCGGCTCTCGGCGCCGCTCACCGCGTCCACGATCCACAGCGCGGGGCGGTCACGGCTGTCGGGATCGGCCGCCAGACCCGCATCGAACCAGTCCAGCGCCCAGTTGAAATCCACCGGCTCGGGCCATTTGAAGCCCGCAACGGCGGTGTCGTAGTCGGTGCGGTGTTTCAGCAGAAAGGCGCGCGCATCCCGGAACGAGGTCATGGCGAGCCTCCCCCTGTTAGTGTGCAAGCGACCGAAGATAGCGGATGATTCCGGAGAAATCGACGCCGCCCTGACCGGCCTTGTCGAACGCCTCATAAATCTCCGCCGCATGGGCGCCGAGCGGCGTCGCCGCCCCGCTCGCCTTCGCCGCGTCCTGCGACAGCCGCAGGTCCTTGAGCATCAAGGCTGCGGCAAAGCCGGGTTTGTAATCATTGTTAGCGGGCGACGCCGGCACCGGCCCCGGCACCGGGCAATAGCTGGTCAGCGACCAGCACTGTCCCGACGAGGTCGAGGCGACATCGAACAGCGCCTGGTGCGACAGCCCCAGCTTCTCGGCGAGCGCGAACGCCTCGGACACGCCGATCATGGAGATGCCGAGGATCATGTTGTTGCAGATCTTCGCCGCCTGCCCTGCGCCGGCATCGCCGCAGTGGACGATCTTCTTGCCCATCGCCTCGAGGATCGGCTTCGCCGCCGCAAATGCCTTGGCATCGCCACCGGCCATGAAGGTCAACGTCGCCGCCTTGGCACCACCGACGCCGCCGGACACCGGCGCATCGACGGAAGGAAGCGCGGATTTCGCGGCCAGCGCATGGGCCTGACGGGCGCTGTCGACGTCGACGGTCGAACAGTCGATCATCAACGTCCCCTTGGCGACCGCCGGCAGCACCTCGCTCCACACCGCGACCACGTGCTTGCCGGCCGGCAGCATGGTGATCACCACATCGGCGCCCTTGACGCTGTCGGCTGCGGACGCCGCGATAGCGACGCCCTCGGCTCTCGCCGCATCGCGCGAGGCCGGCACGAGATCGAAACCGGTGACCTTGTGCCCGGCCTTGACCAGGTTGCCGGCCATCGGGCCGCCCATATTGCCGAGACCGATGAATGCGATGGTGGCCATGACGTTTCCTTTGGTGTGGGATCTGGTTGTTCGTACAGAAGCAGATTGAACGAGTGCGCTCTCATCCTGAAATTCAAAACAGCCCCGAGGGCCGGCTCGCTTTACGTTTGTCGTGGCCGCGCAGCGCGATCCGTCCTTAGCGGATCGCTAGGACCAAGGTCTCCCAGCCACCCCGATCAGGGACGCAGTGCCTTCCTTGCCGGGGTCGCCGGGACAAGCCCGGCGACGACAGAAGGAAAAACACGCCCTAATCCGGGAACACCAACTCGTCGCGCCGCGGCGTGAAATAGGCGTCCACGATCTGCGGCGTGACGTCTTCGAGGCGCGATGGATTCCAGCTGGGGTTTCGGTCCTTGTCGACGATGACGGCACGCACGCCCTCGACGAAATCGGCGCTGGCGAACACCTCGAGCGACGCGCGGAATTCATGCACCAGCGCTTCCTTCAGCGACTTCAGCGTGCGCGCCTCGCGCAGCAGCCGCAGTGTCACCTTTAAGCCCCGCGGCGATTTCTCGCGCATGGTCTTGAGCGTGGCGAGCGCGAACTCCGAACCGTCCGCCTCCAGCGCCGCAACAATCGCCTCCACCGTGTCATGGGCGAACAGGCGGTCGATCTCCGCGCGGTTCTCAGCCACCGGCCCGCCGGTCGTCGGCGTGGCGAAGCGGGCGATGATGGCATTGATGTCGGCATGGCTCGCCCCGGCTGGCGCCGCGGTGAGCGCGGCGCGCAGCGCCGGCCACTGCGCCGTCGTCACGAAGGCGTCGGCAAGCCCGGCAGCCACCGCGTCGGCGCCCCCGGCGGTCTGGCCAGTGAGCGCAAGATACGTGCCGACTTCGCCCGGCGCATGGGACAAGAGCCAGGTGCCGCCGACATCCGGAAAGAAGCCGAGGCTGACTTCCGGCATGCCGATGCGGGTCTTTTCCGTCACCACGCGATGGCTGGAATGGCAGGCGAGCCCCACACCGCCACCCATGACGATGCCGTCCATGTAGGCGACATAAGGTTTGGGATAGGCCTCGATGCGGGCGTTGACGATGTACTCCTCGCTCCAGAACACCTTGCCGAGGTCGCCGCCGACCCTGGCGCTGTCATAGAGGCCGCGGATGTCGCCGCCGGCGCACAGGCCGCGCTCGCCAGCGCCTTCGAGCAGCACGAGGCCGATCGCCGGATCGAGCTCGAAGCTGTCGAGCGCGGCATCGATGCCGCGCACCATGTCGAGGGTGATGGCATTGAGCGCCTTCGGCCGGTTCAGCCTGAGCACGCCGGCGGTGCCTTCGCGGCGGACGATGAGTTCGCCCTCGGCGACAGGAGCTGCGTCGGTCATCGGCTGCCCTCGACCAGCTTGCGAGCCACGATCAGGCGCATGATCTCGTTGGTCCCTTCCAGGATCTGGTGCACACGCAGGTCGCGCACGATCTTTTCGATGCGGTACTCCGACAGGTAGCCGTAACCGCCGTGCAGTTGCAACGCCTCGTTGGCGACGTCGAAGCCGACATCGGTGCCGAAGCGCTTGGCCATGGCGCAGAGCATGGTGGCATCCGGATCCTTGCGATCGAGCGCCGCCGCCGCGCGCCACAGGAAGGTGCGCGCGGCCTCCAGCTCCGTCGCCATGTCGGCAAGGCGGAACTGGAGCGCCTGGAATTCGTCGAGCCGTTTGCCGAACGCCTTGCGCTCCTTCATGTAGGCGAGCGTCTTGTCGAGCGCGGCCTGCGCGCCGCCGAGCGAACAGGCCGCGATGTTGAGACGGCCGCCATCGAGGCCGGCCATGGCGATCTTGAAGCCGATGCCCTCCTCGCCGAGCCGGTTGGCGACGGGCACGCGAGCGTTCTCGAAGATCACCGTGCGGGTCGGCTGCGCATTCCAGCCCATCTTGCGCTCATTGGCGCCGAACGACAGGCCCGGCGTGTCCGCCTCGACCACCAGCGTCGAGATGCCGGACGGGCCGTCGCCGCCGGTGCGCACCATCACCACATAGAGCCCGCTGGCGCCGGCGCCGGAGATGAACTGCTTCTGGCCGTTGAGGATGTAATGGTCGCCATCGCGCACGGCGCGGGTGCGGAGCGCGGCGGCGTCGGAGCCCGAGCCGGGCTCGGTCAGGCAGTAGCTCGCGGCGAGCTCCATGGTGCAGAGCTTTGGCAGCCACTTGCGGCGCTGCTCATCCGAGCCATAGGCGTCGATCATCCACGACGCCATGTTGTGGATGGAGATGAACGCCGCCGTTGTCGGGCAGCCGGTGGAGAGCGCCTCGAAGATCAGCGCCGCGTCGAACCGCGTCAGCGCCGAGCCGCCGACATCGTCACGGATATAGATGCCGCCGATGCCGAGCGCCGCCGCCTCCCGCATCACGTCGAGCGGAAAGTGCTTGCGCTCGTCCCAGTCCAGCGCATGCGGCGCGATCTTTTCCGCAGCAAAGCTGCGCGCCATGTCGCGGACCGCGAGCTGATCCTCCGTCAGAGCGAACTGCATCCCGCCTCCTTGATCTCCTCATGGTGAGGAGCGCGGCAAAGCCGCGCGTCTCGAACCATGAGGCCAATGAACTGCAACGAACGGGCCTTAGCCTTTGAGACGCCCGCTACGCGGGCTCCTCAGGATGAGGGATTGGGCACCCGATCAGTTCATCGTCGGAATGACGAACTCGGCGCCGTCCTTGACGCCGGAAGGCCAGCGCGAGGTGACGGTCTTGGTCTTGGTGTAGAAGCGGATCGAGTCCGGGCCGTGCTGGTTGAGGTCGCCGAAGCCCGAGCGCTTCCAGCCGCCGAAGGTGTAATAGGCGATCGGCACCGGGATCGGCACGTTGACGCCGACCATACCGACGTCGACCTTGGCGGCGAAGTCGCGCGCCGCGTCGCCGTCACGGGTGAAGATGGCGACGCCGTTGCCATACTCGTGCTCGGTCGGCAGCCGCAGCGCCTCGGCATAGTCCTTGGCGCGCACCACCGACAGCACCGGGCCGAAGATCTCCTCCTTGTAGATCCGCATGTCTGCGGTCACGTGATCGAACAGGCAGCCGCCGAGATAGAAGCCGTTCTCATAGCCCTGCATCTTGAAGCCGCGGCCGTCGACGACGAGCTTGGCGCCTTCCTGGATGCCGGTCTCGACATAGCCCTTGACGCGCTCCAGCGCGGCGCGGGTCACCAGCGGACCGTAGTCGGCGGTCGGATCGGTCGAGGGGCCGATCTTGAGCTTCTCGACGCGCGGGATCAGCTTTTCCATCAGCTTGTCGGCGGTCGCCTGCCCGACCGGCACCGCGACCGAGATCGCCATGCAGCGCTCGCCGGCGGAGCCGTAGCCGGCGCCGATCAGCGCGTCGACCGTCTGGTCCATGTCGGCGTCCGGCATGATGATGGCGTGGTTCTTGGCGCCGCCGAAGCACTGTGCGCGCTTGCCGGTGGCCGCGGCGCGCTCATAGATGTACTGGGCGATCGGCGACGAGCCGACGAAGCCGACGGCGCGGATGTCCGGATCGTCGAGAATGGCGTCGACAGCTTCCTTGTCGCCGTTGACGACATTGAGGATGCCCGGCGGCAGGCCCGCTTCCAGCATCAGCTCGGCGAGCATCATCGGCACGCCGGGATCGCGCTCGGAGGGCTTGAGAATGAAGGCGTTGCCGCAGGCGATCGCCGGAGCGAACTTCCACATCGGGATCATCGCCGGGAAGTTGAACGGGGTGATGCCGGCGACGACGCCGAGGGCCTGGCGCATGGAATAGATGTCGATGCCGGGGCCGGCGCCTTCGGTGTACTCGCCCTTCATCAGGTGCGGAATGCCGCAGGCGAACTCCACCACCTCGAGGCCGCGCTGGATGTCGCCCTTGGCGTCGGGCACGGTCTTGCCGTGCTCGCGGGCGAGGCGGTCGGCGAGCTTGTCGTAGTCGCGCTGCACCAGTTCGAGAAACTTCATCAGCACGCGGGCGCGGCGCTGGGGATTGGTCGCCGCCCAGGCCGGCTGCGCCGCCTTGGCGTTGAGCACGGCCTCGCGGACCTCGGCCTTCGAGGCCAGCGCCACCTGCGCCTGGACCTCACCGGTCATGGGCTCGAACACGTCGGCGAACTTGCCCGACTGCCCCTTGATCTCCTTGCCGCCGACAAAATGACCGATCGCGCGCATGCGTGTCCTCCTGGAGAAGAAAAGTCTTTAGGAGACTTTTTGACCTGCATTTTATAACATTCAACTGCGTTATATTGCAGGATAGATGTGCGAAAATGCCAGATCAAGCCGCCGAGATCGACTGGGACGACTTCCGCTTCGTGCTGGCGATCGTGCGCGGCGGGACGGTCTCGGCAGCTGCCAAGCAGCTCGGCGTCGACCATACCACCGTGATCCGGCGGGTCGACCGCCTCGAACGCCGCCTCTCGGCCAAACTGTTCGACCGCCGCAAGACCGGCTACCAGCTCACCGAAGCCGGCCACCGCGTCGCCGGCAGCGCCGAGGTGATCGAATCGACCGTCGCCGCCAACCAGGACCTGATCGGCGGCTCGAAGGCCCACCTCACCGGCACGGTGCGGATCGGCGCCCCCGACGGCTTCGGCACGCATTTTCTGGCGCCACGCCTCGTCAAGTTCACCGAGCTCTATCCCGACCTCGACCTGCAGCTGGTCGCCACCGCGCGGCTGTTCAGCCTGTCGAAACGCGAGGCCGACATCGCCATCAGCCTGGCACTGCCCAAGGAAGGCCATATCGTCGGCCGCAAGCTGGTCGACTACAGCCTCGGGCTCTATGCCGCGCCCGCCTACCTCGCGCGGACGCCGGCGATCCGCAGCCGAGACGACCTGATCGGCCACCGTTTCGTCGGCTACATCGAGGAGCTGCTGTACACGCCGGAGCTCGACTACCTGCCGCAGATCTCGCCCAAGATCACGGCCCGCTTCCGCAGCGCCAACCTGATCGCCCAGTACAACGCCACCCTCGCCGGCTTCGGCATCGCCGTGCTGCCGCACTTCATGGCGCGCAGCGAAGAGCGCCTGCAGCCAATCCTGCGTGACAGCGTCTCAATCCTGCGCAGCTTCTGGCTGTTGATGCATGCCGACAGCAAGGACCTCGCCCGCATCCGCGCGGCGGCGGACTACATCTATGCCACGGTGGAGCGCGAGCGCGGGCTGTTCAATCCGACGTAAGGGGGATGTCCGGCGGGCCGCCGCGCTCATGGTTCAAGACGCGGCCTGACGGCCGCTCTTCACCATGAGGATCATGATCAAGGCTCAGGCGTGTCCTGCCTTGGCGGCACGCGACCGCACCGCGGGCTTCTTGCGTGGCGAGGTCTTCACGGGCTTGCCCAGCGCCATGGCACGGCCGGCGTCGAGCACCTCCTGGGAGAAGGCGCTGTTGCCCGCGACGCGCGCCAGCACCACCGATCCCATCAGGGTGGCGATGGTGCCGATCGCCTTCTGCCGCGCCTCGGCACTGTCGGGATCGGACGACTGCCCGGCAAACAGGGCGATCATCTGCTCGAGTTTGCTCAGGAATGCACGGCGGGTCTTCGGCGACTCGCGGACGACGTCGCCGGCGAGCGCTGGAATCGCGCAGCCCCGCTCCGGATGGTCACGGTGGCTGGGGGTGAGGTAGCTGTCGACCAGCATCGCCAGGCGATCCGCCACCGCCTTGTCCTGGAATTGCTTGCCCCACCGCTCGGTGGTCTGGTCCATGGCATAGGCGATCGCCTCGATCACCAGATCTTCCCGGGAATCGAAATGGGCGTAAAATCCGCCATGGGTCAGCCCGGCCTCCTTCATGAGGTCGGCGACGCCCACGCCGCGGGTTCCCTTCTCCCGCAGCTGGGCGGATGCATGGCGGACGATCCGCGCGTGGGTCTCGGCCTTGTGGTCCTTGGAGTAGCGCATGCACGGGTCCTGAGGATGATCGGGATCATATAATACGATTGGGCTTGGAAACCAACGCCGCAAGGCAGGCAAAAGTAGGATCAAAATACCAAAATGGACATCATCAACGAGTTCTGCGGCGCCGAGATGGACACCCGAGGCGTCGCCACCCTGACCATGCGCAACGCCGGCCCGCTCAACATCCTCGACACGCCGGCAATCACAGGCCTGCGCATGGGGTTGGAAGAACTGGCGAAAAACCAGCAGATACGCGTGCTGGTGTTCCGGACCGAAAGCGAGAAGGCGTTCATCGGCGGGGCGGACATCAAGGAAATGGCACGACTCGACCAAGCATCAGCAGAGACTTTTATCACCGGACTCGGCCAGTTGTGCGAGGCAGTGCGACAATTTCCCACGCCTGTGATCGCGCGGATTCCCGGCTGGTGCCTCGGCGGCGGGCTCGAAGTCGCAGCAGCCTGCGATTTCCGCATTGCAGCGCCCACGGCCAAATTCGCGATGCCGGAGGTCAAGGTCGGCATCCCCTCGGTGATCCATGCCGCCCTGCTGCCGCGCCTGATCGGCAGCGGCCGGACCCGCTGGCTGGTGATGACGGGCGCGACCATCGACGCCGCCACCGCGCGTGACTGGGGCTTCCTCGACGTGGTCACCGAGCCCAGCGGCCTCGACGCCGCCGTCGACAGCCTGACTGGTGAGTTGCTCACTTGCGGCCATGAGGCACTCAAGGCGCAGAAGGTGCTGTGCCGGCAATGGGACGAGCTGCCGCTGCAGGACTGCGTCCGCAACAGCATCGCGATCTTCGGCCGCACCTTCCTGACCGGCGAGCCGCAGCAGCACATGCAGGCCTTCATCGACCGCAAGCGGACGGCGACATGAGCGTAAGCCACGGCGGCGATGGCGAAATTCCGCCGTCCCCGCCCTTTTCTGCATGGTGCATTGCAAACGTGGCGGCGACCGATCATATGATGGCGGTCATTTGAAAGACGGGCCACGGCCCGAAACAGCGAGGCTTGCATGCAGCGAAGGTCCAATCTCCGGCGCATCGTCGTCACCGGCCTGGGGGCGGTATCCCCGCTCGGCTGCGGGGTCGAGCCGTCCTGGGCGCGGCTTGTGGCCGGCCGCTCGGGCCTGCGGGCGCTGCCTGAGGAGGTCTCCGCCGACCTCTCAGCCAAGGTGATCGGCAACGTCCCTGCCCTTGCCGACGATGCGGAGGCCGGTTTCGATCCCGACCGCGCGGTGCAACGCAAGGACCAGCGCAAGATGGACCGCTTCATCCAGTTCGCGATGATGGCGGCAGACGAGGCCATCGCCCAGGCAAAATGGACGCCGGACGACACGCGCAGCCGCGAGCGCACGGCAACGATCATTGCATCGGGCGTCGGCGGCTTTCCCGCCATCGTCGATGCGGTGCGCACCACCGACACGCGCGGCGTGCGGCGCCTGTCGCCGTTCACCGTGCCGGCTTTCCTGGTCAACCTCGCCGCCGGCCAGATCTCGATCCGCCACGGCTTCAAGGGCCCGCTCGGCGCCCCGGTGACGGCCTGTGCCGCCGGCGTCCAGGCGATCGGCGACGCCGCACGTCTGATCCTGACCGGCGAGGCCGATATCGCGGTGTGCGGCGGCGCGGAAGCCTGCGTCGACCGCGTCAGCCTCGGCGCCTTCGCCGCTGCGCGGGCGCTGTCCACCTCGTTCAACGACACGCCGTCGCGCGCATCGCGCCCGTTCGACCGCGACCGCGACGGCTTCGTGATGGGCGAAGGCGCCGGCGTGCTGGTGATCGAGTCGCTCGATCACGCCCTCGCCCGCAACGCCACCCCGATCGCCGAACTGGTCGGCTACGGCACCACCGCGGACGCCTACCACATGACCGCAGGTCCGGAGGACGGTGACGGCGCCCGTCGGGCGATGGAGATCGCGCTGCGCCAGGCGGCGATCTCACCGATCGATGTGCAGCATCTCAACGCCCACGCCACCTCCACCCCGGTCGGCGATCTCGGCGAGATCGCCGCGATCAAGGCGCTGTTCGGCAGCAACGGCGCGGTTGCCGTGACCTCGACCAAATCCGCCACCGGCCACCTGCTCGGCGCCGCCGGCGGACTGGAAGCGGTGTTCTCGGTGCTGGCGCTGCGCGACCAGGTGGCGCCGGCAACGCTGAACCTGGAGAACCCCGACGAAGCCGCCGCCGGCATCGATTTCGTGCGCGGCGAGGCGCGCAGGATGCGGATCGAGCACGTGCTGTCGAACGGCTTCGGCTTCGGCGGCGTCAACGCCAGCGTCGTGTTCCGGGGGTTTTAGCGACGGATCACTTCCGCATGCGCCGGAAGACCGAGCAGTGCTGTTCCTGCTCCTCATCCTGAGGAGCAGGCGCAGCCTGCGTCTCGAAGGATGAGGCCCCGGGCATCAACGCCCCGGCCTCATGGTTCGAGACGGCGCTTGCGCGCCTCCTCACCATGAGGAGGTCTATCGTGCGGTCGTCACCCGTAACCGTTGGTCACCACCAGCAGCGACCAGGCGAAGTCGGTGACATGGTGCAGCGCCTGGTCGATGCCGATCAGCCACCAGAACCAGCGGTGGCCGGGCGCGATCTGGAATTTCGCGACCAGGAAGCCCTTGGCGCGGTCGATGATGATGTGAACGACGAAATCCGCGATGCCGAGAAACCAGAGTTTTGGCGCGAACAGCGCGAACAGCAGCGTCGCCAGCACGCCGTGAATGACGCAGTGCACGGTGAGCGGCACCAGCCAGCCGTCGACACTGTCCTTGCCCTTGGCCATCCAGGTCGTCTGCAGCAGGAAGTCGGCGATGACGTGCTTGACGGTGAGCGCCAGCATCCACGCAACCAGCGGGCCGACGGCCACCGTGGTCGACCATTGAGGGAGCGTCATCGTGTCTCCGTCCGCATGGCTGTTGCTCCGATGCACGCGGTGCCCGGACCGGAGAGCGCTGGCCGCATCCCCCCGCCGGCGCCCGGCGCGCCGACTTTCGCCATCCCTATCTGCCACAAACTAGGCGGCATGGGCGAGCCCCGCTTTGATCCGCGTGATCTCGCGGTGCACCTCCTCGCCTGACGGATCGGCGGCGGCGATGGTCCGGATCTGCGCCAGGCAGCCGGCGAGGTCGTTGACGGGCAGCACGCCGTCGAAGGTCGGCTTGGCCAGGGTGTCGATCAGCAGCGACCAGTTGACCAGCGCCCGGCGGTAGGGCCGACCGAGGCCGTGGAGCATGGCGGCGGTCTCGACCACCTCGAAGGCCGCCGCCGGCTGCTTGGCCAGCGCCCGGTCGATCATGTGCAGCCAGCGTTCGACCAGCGGCCGCTCATGGGCATAGCGCACCGACTGCGGCCGCAGCCGGCGCAGCGACGCCAGCAGCCTGGCGGCGAGCCGGCCGCGCCACGTCCGCCCGGTCAGCGAAAAGCTGAGGGCGGCGTCGCTCCAGCCGAGCCGGATCTGCAGTTCGACCACGAGATTCATGAGCGCGACCGGAAACAGCGCCAGAATCTCGCGCACGGTTGGCCGCACCGGGTCGGGCAACGCCTCCGCGGCGATGACCAGCCCAAGCCGCTCCCACTCCGGATCCGGCCCGCCGGCGAGCGCCAGCTGGGCGTGCCAGACGAGATCCTGATAGGCCATGCGCACTGCAAGCAGCCGCGCGATCTCGCCGAGCATGGCGGTGTCGACGCCGCGCCGGGCGGTGAAGCGGCCGAGACGGCCGAGATAAAGCCGCGCGTATTCGGCGTCCTGGTAGGTGGTCAGCAGCCGCAGCGTCGCGCCGACCACCGGGACGATCTCCGCCGGCAAGGTGGCAGGCACGGCCGGCACCCGACGATCGTCGTCACCGAGGCCCCAGGCGGCCAGGAGGCGGATGAAGCGCGGCCATTTCATCGCGCGGCAACCTTTGCTGGTCAGGCGTGCGCCGCGGAGGCCGGAACGGCCGCGGGCGGCGCCTGCTGGGCGAGCTGCGCCTCCATCCGGCCGAGGTTCTCGAACAGGCGGGCGCTGACAAGGCGCAGGAAGTAGAAGCCGAACGCAGGGTTCTGCACATAGAGCTCCTCGACCTGGCGGTAGCTGACGCTCAGCACCACGCCATCCTCAAGGCATTCCAGCGTTCCGGTGCGGGTATTGGACGGCGACAGCATGCCCATCTCACCGGTGATGATGCCGGTCGGCAGGTCCACCCCCATCTCGACCAGGCGGAAGCGACCGCTGACGATGTAGTACATCTCCTCGGCCTTCTCATCCTTGTAGAACAGCACCTCGCCGGCCTTGCAGGGCCGCTCGGTCATGAACGGCTTCAGCCAGCTCATCGACAGGTCGCTGGTGTTGACCGACTTCTTCACGTCGCGCACCAGCTGCAGCATCTGGTGCAGCCGGTAGACGTTGAGCGGCAGCAGGATGCCGTGCAGCAGTGCGGTGGCGTAGGCATGGGTCGGCAGCGAGTAGGTGATCAGCAGCACGTTGGTGATGATGCCGAAGATGCGCAGCGGGATCATCGTGCGCATGGTGTAGGTGGCCACGACGAAGATCGACGTGAACAGGCCTATGGCATGATGTGCGGAATCCATGACGGCCAACCCGATGTTCGAAGGAAGCAAAACAATCCGCCGGCAGCGGCGCCGGCTCGCGCGAGCCCGCTCCCCTGCCGACGGCAGGCGCTATTATACCCCGCCGCCGGCCCCCGCCGCCACACATCTTGCGGAGCAGCGCCGTGATCGGCGGCGGGCGCGAACGAGGCGCCCGCCCCGCGCGCCCGCCGGCCGGGGTGGCCCGACGGGACGACAACGGCGCCTGATGGCCGCCAGCGGCGGCGGGCGGACGCCGGCGCATACGCCCGGCGCGGTCGAGGGATTTCCAAGGCGGAGGTGACCGGGAAACCTTCGTCCTGGCGATCCGTCAAAGACGGATCGCGCTGCCCGGCCGTGACGGTGGCGGAAAGCACAGCGTCTCGTCCTTGTCTGTGTCCTGCCCGGCGCGAAGCGCTGGCATCACGAAAGAGACTCATCCCGCCGCGGCGTTATTCCGCCCCGCCTCCTCGTCCTGAGGAGCCTGCGAAGCAGGCGTCTCGAAGGGCGAGGCCCACGCGGCGACGCCTCGGCCTTATGGTTCGAGACGGCGCTGGCGCGCCTCCTCACCATGAGGGGGATGCGCGCGCACCTGGTTCCGGTGCGCGCGTGCAATCGCGACGCTGTCGCTCTTGCCCCGCCGTCCCCTACTTCTGCGCCGTGCCCGGCAGGATGCCCATCAGCTTGCTGATGATGGTCAGCATCACCTCGTCGGCGCCGCCGCCGATCGAGGTCAGGCGGCGGTCGCGGTAGGCGCGGCTGACGGGGGTCTCGTTCATGAAGCCCATGCCGCCCCAATACTGCAGGCAGGCATCGGGCACGAGACGGCCGATGCGCCCGGCCTTGAGTTTGGCCATCGACGCAAGACGCGTGACATCCTCGCCGGCGATCAGCGCCTCGGCCGCGCGGTAGACCAGCGAGCGCAACAGCTCGATCTCGGTCTGCAGCTCGGCAAGCTTGAAGTGAACGGTCTGGTTGTCGAGGATGCTGTGGCCGAACGCCTTGCGGCCGCGGGTGTAGTCGATGGTCTCGTTGATGGTGCGCTCGTGCGCCTTGAGGCAAGCCGCGGCGGCCCACAGTCGCTCCTCCTGGAACTGGAGCATCTGGTAGGTGAAGCCGCGGCCTTCCTCGCCGATGCGGTTGCGCTTGGGCACGCGGACGTCGTCGAAATGAATCTGGGCGGTGTCGGAGGCGTGCATGCCGAGCTTGTCGAGCTTGCGGGCGATGGTGACGCCCCTGCTCTTCATCGGCACGATGATCAGCGACTTGTTGCGATGGGGCTGGCCATCGCTGGTGTTGGTCAGAAGGCAGATCCAGTCGGCCTGGGTGCCGTTGGTAATCCACATCTTGCCGCCGTTGATGATGTAGTCATCACCATCCGCACGCGCCGTGGTCTTGATGGACGCGACATCCGAGCCCGCGCCGGCTTCCGACACGCCGATGCACGCCACCATGTCGCCGGCGATCGCGGGGCTGAGAAACTCGCGGCGCAGCGCGTCCGAGCCGAACCGCGCCAGCGCCGGCGTCGCCATGTCGGTCTGCACGCCGATCGACATCGGGATGCCGCCTGCGCGGATGGTGCCGAGCTCCTCCGCCATCATCACGCCCCAGCTGACGTCGAGCCCCTGCCCGCCATACTCCACCGGCTTGGTGAGACCGAGGAAACCGAGGTCGCCGAGCTTCTTGAACACCTCGTGGGCGGGATAGATACCGGCCTCCTCCCAGGCATCGACATGGGGATTGATCTCGGTCTCGATCAGCCTGTTGAGAATCCGGCGCGCCTCGTCGTGCTCGGGGGTGAACAGCATCGGCCTTTCCTCCTGCTCCGGATGACGCCCCGGAGTCGTTTCGTTGATGGCGCGATGTTGGTCGGCCGCGGCCGGCAATGCAACACGTATGATATCAGCGACATTCCGCCGGCCGGAAACAGCAACTGTTTCGTGCGCAATCCGAGGATTGCCCATTGCCCTCGACCGGGCGATCGTGGCGCAATAGCATCAGATTGTTCCTGCGACCGAGTGCGCCGATGATCGACCTCCACTACTGGCCGACCCCCAATGGATGGAAAATCACCATCATGCTGGAGGAATGCGGCCTGCCCTACCGCGTGGTGCCGGTGAACATCGGCCGCGGCGAGCAGTTCACGGCTGCATTTCAGGCGCTCAATCCCAACGGCCGGATGCCGGCCATCGTCGACCACGATCCGCTCGGCGGCGACGGGCCGCTGGCGATCTTCGAGAGCGGCGCGATCCTGCTGTATCTCGCCGAGAAGACCAGCCGTTTCATGCCTTCCGACATCAAGGGCCGTTACCGCGTGACGCAGTGGCTGATGTGGCAGATGGGCGGGCTCGGGCCGATGCTCGGCCAGAACGGCCATTTTGCGCTCTATGCCGCCGAAAAAATTCCCTACGCCATCGACCGCTATGGCCGCGAGGCACACCGCCTCTATGCGGTGCTCGACGGCGAGCTCGGCCGCACCAACGATTGCATCGCCGGCGCCTATTCGATCGCCGACATGGCGACGTTTCCCTGGATCATGACCCACAAGGCGCAGGGCATCAGCCTCGACGATTATCCCAACATCAAGCGCTGGTACGCTCAGCTGCGCGGCCGCGAGGCGCTGCAGCGCGGCCTTGCGGTCGGCAAGGAATGGCGCGCCCCCAAGATGGACGATGAAGCACGGCAGGTTCTTTTCGGCGCGCCGCCGCAGGCAAGCCCCAGATCCTGAGACACCGCAACCATAAACGGCTGAAACAGCCGACGATCATATGAGGAAACGGCCCAATGGAATTCTTCTTCGACTGCTCGAGCCCCTGGACCTATCTCGCCTTCCACAACATCCAGCCGCTGGCGGCCGAATTCAACGAGCCGATCGTGTGGCGGCCGATCCTGGTCGGCGGCATCTTCAACAGCGTCAACCCCAGCGTCTACGCCTCGCGGGACAATCCGGTGCCGGCGAAGCAGCGCTATATGGCAAAAGACCTGCAGGACTGGGCGCACGCGGCCGGCCTCAAGATCAAGATGCCGCCGACGGTGTTTCCCGTGAACAGCGTCAAGGCGATGCGTGGCTGCATCTATCTGTCCGCCGAAGGCAAGCTGGTGCCGTTTGCGACCGCCGCGTTCGAGGCCTACTGGGGCGATGACAAGGACATCTCGCAGGATGCCGTGCTGGCGGAGATCTGCGACAAGATCGGCGTCGACAGCGAGGCGTTCTTCGCCGGCA
Organism: Bradyrhizobium sp. 2TAF24; assembly: GCF_052115025.1. Lineage (NCBI taxonomy): Bacteria > Pseudomonadati > Pseudomonadota > Alphaproteobacteria > Hyphomicrobiales > Nitrobacteraceae > Bradyrhizobium > Bradyrhizobium sp. 2TAF24. The sequence goes on from NZ_JBFRFW010000006.1 coordinate 213,473, forward strand.
TCGCGACGCCGGCGGTCAAGGCCGCACTGAAGGAGAACACCGACGACGCCATCGCCCGCGGCGCGTTCGGCTCGCCGACCATCTATCTCGGCGGCACCGACATGTATTTCGGCAACGACCGCCTGCCGCTGATCCGCGAGGCGCTGCAGCGCAAGAGAGCCGCGACCTGAGCCACCGCCCGGCGCCGACTGACGGGCCGCACCGCGCCCGCCGCCGCGACCTTCCCTTCTTACAGGTGACGTGCCCGCATGAGCAGCGTAATTCCGGACAGCCGCATTCCCGTCATCGTCGGTATCGGCGAAGTGGTCGATCGCCCGACCGAGCCCACGCAGGGCCTCGAACCGCTCGCACTGATGGCGGTGGCGCTGAAGCGCGCCGAATACGACGCCGGAGCCCATCTACTGTCAGGGATCGACAGCCTCGACGTCGTCAACTTCATCAGCTGGCGCTACCACGCGCCCGAGCAGTTGCTGTGCAAGCGGCTCGGTATCGCGCCGGCACGCGCAGTCTATGGCCCGGTCGGCGGCGAGAGCCCGGTGCGCTACCTGCACGAGGCAGCGCTGCGCATCGCCCGTGGCGACAGCACGGTGGCGGCGATCTGCGGCGCGGAAGCCGCCAGCAGCGTCGCCCGTGCCGAAAAGGCCGGCATTGAGCTGCCGTGGACGCCCTATGCCCACGACGCACCGGCACCGGTGCGCGGGGCCAGCTACCAGCACCCGATGTCGGTGAAGCTCGGCGTCGCCAGGCCGATGACCGCCTATCCGTTCTACGACAACGCCTCAGCCGCGCACTGGGGCCAGGCGCCGCGCGAAGCGATCGCCGAGTCCGCCGAATTGTGGGCGCGCTATGCCGACGTCGCCGCCGACAATCCCAGCGCCTGGCTGCGCCGCAAGGTCGGGCCTGCGGAGATCGCGACGCCGTCGGCCGACAACCGGCCGATCGCCTGGCCCTACACCAAGCTGATGGTCGCCAACCCCACGGTGAACCAGGGCGCGGCCCTCATCGTCACCAGCCTTGCCGTGGCGCGCGCCGCCGGCATCGCCGAAGATCGCATGGTGCATGTGTGGGGCGGCGCCTTCGCGATCGAGCCGCGCGATTTCCTCAACCGCGACCAGTACCACCGCAGCGACTGCCAGGACGCGGTGCTGGAGACCGCAATGGCGCTCGCCGGCGGCGATGGCCGTGCCTTCGACGCGCTCGAACTCTACAGTTGCTTTCCCTGCGTGCCGAAGATGGCGCGGCGCACGCTCAGGCTCGGGGCGGATGTCGAGCCAACGGTCACCGGCGGCCTGACGTTCTTCGGTGCGCCGCTCAACGACTACATGACCCACGCCGCCTGCGCGATGGTGCGGCGGCTGCGCCGCGGCGGCACGGGGCTTCTCTACGGCCAGGGCGAATACGTCACCAAGCATCATGCGCTGGTGCTGTCCTCCCGCCCCGCGCCCGCGCCGCTTCAGCAGGACACGAGCGTGCAGGCTGACGCCGACCGTCGCCGCGGCCCGGTGCCCGCGGTGGTGACGGAGGCGACCGGCAGCGGCACGGTCGAGACCTTCACGGTGATCTATGGCCGCACCGGGGCGCCGGAGCACGGCGTCGTGATCCTGCGCACGGAGGATGGTGGCCGCACACTGGCGCGCGTGCCGGCGAGCGAGACCACGACAATCGCCCGGCTGACCGACCTCGACGCAAGCCCGATCGGGATGACAGGGCCGATCACAACGGCGGAGGATGGGCTGCTGGAGTGGCGGGTGGAAGACTAGTGTCCTGATCGGTTCGCACGTTCGTGCTGAGGTCGCTGCAAATGCAACGAACTTGCGAACCGGAACACTCGCAAGCTCATCGTCCGCCAGCGCTCAAGGCATCTCGAACACCATCACCGTACGGAGCTTGCCAAGATAGCTGACGTCCTCGATCGGCTTCCAGCCAAGCCGAGCGTAATAGGAAGGCAGCGTGCCGGACGTATAGAGATGGATGCGCCGGAACCCCAGGTCTGCAACGTGGCGGATGGCGGCGCCAACGAGAGCCCGCCCCACGCCTGTGCCGCGCGCCTCATCAGTGACCAACAGCTGCCCCATCCAGGGGGACAGCGCGGGCCGGATCGTCATTTCGGATGCGAGCAAATTCACCGATCCGACAAAACGCTGACCGCGCCTTGCAACCAGAACCGACGGAAGTGACGGCGCACGCGCGGCCGCGGAAAGAAAGCGCTCGTACGCGTCTTGCGAACTGTGGCCCGTGCGAACGTCCCACAGCTTGAACTGCGTCGCGGCAATGGCTCGCGCCAGACCTGACGCTTCGGTCAGCCGTTCAATTTCTACAAGCTCATCGGCCATGCAACGATGCCTCAAACAATAACGCGAGTGAGCGCAGCGACACCCGGATCAAGCCGTGTTCCCGCTTCCCGGATGTGCTTGATCCGGCGTATCCTTGCTCCGCCTCATCCCGAGGAGCCCGCGCAGCGGGCGTCTCGAGGGAGGGTGATGGAGCAATGTCCAGGCCTCGTGGTTCAAGACGCGCGTGCCGCGCACCGCACCATGAGGGGAAGCGCTCGTCACTGCTCGGTGCATCCTTGCCGGTCGAACACATCCCTGCCCGTCACCGCCGCGCCATACCGATGGGGCCGCGCGGAGCACAGCCCGATGGCAGGCGACGCGCCCCCGCCATCAGCGCCCGCGATAGTTCGGCGCGCGCTTCTCGACGAACGCGTTCAATCCCTCCTGGCAATCTTCGGTCGTTGCGACCAGCGCGAAACTCTCGGCCGCGTTTTCGACCGCGCGGCGGTAATCCGCATCGACAGCACGGGCAAAGGCGTCACGGCCGATCTTGACGACGATCGGCGACTTCCCGGTGAACTTCCGCGCGATCTCGCGGGCGCGATCGAGCGCGGTGCCCTTGGGCACGACCTCGCTCAGGAGGCCCATGCGGTAGGCGGTTGCGGCATCGAACGGCTCCCCCAGGAACAGCGGACCGAATGCCTGGTGCTTGCCGACCAGCCGCGGCAACTGCACGAAATGCAGCGCCGGGATGAGGCCGACATCGATCTCGGGGTAGCCGAACGTCGCGCCATCGCCGGCAATGATCATGTCGCAGGAGATCGCGATGGTCATGCCGCCGGCGCGCGCGGCGCCGTCGATCGCCGCGATGGTCGGCTTGCCCATCCGGTACTGGATGTCGTTGAGGGCGAAGTAGAGACGCTCGACAAAGCCCTTGGCCTCGATCCCCGGCTTGCCGCGCACGATGTCGAGGTCGAGCCCGGCACAAAACACCTTTTGGGCGCTGCCGATGATCACGGCGCGCACGGCCGCATCGTCCCGCGCCGCCTGCAGCCTGTCCAGCAGCGCCTCGATCAGCGGCATGCTCAGGGCATTCACCGGCGGGCGATCGAGCATGATCTCGGCGACCCCGCCGGACACGGAATAGCGGATGACGTCGTGGCTCATGGCGACTTGAACTCCAGCTCGGGGGATCGCGCCGACGGCGGCGAAGTGAGGTCTGTCAGTGTGGTTGTCCCACAAGATACGGCGCGATCGGCCGCTGTCCAGCCGCATCGCAGGCATCTTCGGCCGGCCTCACCCCGCCACAGCTGATGTCACACCCAGCGGCCGCCGCCATCGACATGCAGCACCTCGCCGGTGATGAAGCCGTTGGTCATCAGCAGCAGCGCGGCCTGCGCGACGTCCTGCGGGCGGCCGACGCGGCGGACGGGGACGCTGGCGGCGGAGGCCTCCAGCACCTGACGCTTGGCATCACCAAGGAGACCATCGAGCAGCGGCGTGTCGATCAGGCCGGGCGCGAGCGCGTTGATGCGGATCGGGGCGAGCTCGAGCGCGAGCGCGCGGGCCAGCGCCTCGACACCTGAGACCGCGGCGGCGAGCACCGCGCCGGCGGCGATCGGCCGTGTGCTCAGCTGCGCTGAGGTCAGCGTGATCGAGCCGCCCTCGCGCAGTCGCGGCGCGGCGGCCTTGATGGCGAGCAGCGGGCCGACCAGCCGCTCGGCCAGCACGGCGGTGAGATCGTGTGCGCTGTGGGCGGCGAGCGGCAGCAGCCGCGCGGTGCCGGCGGTGATGACGAGATGATCGAGCCGGGCGATATCGCCGAACAGCGCCGACGCGGCATCGGCGTTCGCAATGTCGGCGGTGATCGTCGCGGCGCCACCAAGCGCCACGGCTGCATGGCGCAGCCGCTCGGCATCGCGGGCGACCAGGATGAGGCCGGCGCCCTGCCGCCGCGCCTCGGCGGCGATGGCAAAGCCGAGCCCTGACGAGCCGCCGATGACGGCGACGGTCTGTCCGGCGAGCGATGGCGATGGGGTGTGGGCGTCCGACGGCATGAAGGCCTCCTTGGCTGACAATCAGGGTGGCCGAAGGCCTATTTCATCGTCGGAACAAGCGGCAGGATGCCGAATGCGATTTCATTCATCGTTTTTGACGATATATTCGGGGCATGGACCTGCTCTCCGCCATGCGCATCTACATCCGGGTCGTCGAGCGCGGCAGCCTGTCGGCCGCCGCCCGCGACCTCCATCTCGGCCAGCCGACCGTGAGCGAGCGGATCGAGCGGCTGGAGCGGCAGCTCGGCGTGCGGCTGCTGGCGCGCACCACCCGCTCGGTGACCACCACCGAGGCCGGCGAGCGCTTCTATGAGCGGGCGCGCGGCGTGATCGAGGCGGCGGACGACGCGCTCGCTTCGGCCAGCGCGCGCGACGGCGCGCTGAGCGGAACGCTGCGCATCGCCGCGCCGCACGGTCTCGGCGAGGTGACGCTGCCGCCGCTGCTGGTGCGCTTTCAGGCGCAGCATCCGCAGCTCGCGATCGACCTGACCCTGAACGACCGCTTCGTCGAACCGGTGGTGGAAGGCGTCGACCTGTCGCTGCGCATCGGGACCGTCAGCGACGGCCATTTCGTCGCGCGCCGCATCGGCGCGGTCGAGCGGGTGATGCTGGCGGCCCCTGCCTATCTCGCGCGCGTCGCCGCGCCGCAGACGCCACAGGAGCTGATCGCCCACCCGTTCATCCGCATCGCCGGGCTCGCGCCCAACAACCGCCTGCGCCTGACCGGGCCCGACGGCATGCCGACCGAGGCGCCGGTCCGCACCGCGTGGCGAGCCAATCACTGGCGGCCGCTGCGTGACGCTCTGCTCGCCGGCGCCGGCATCGGCGCACTGCATCGGGCCGTGTGCGCGGCGGAGATCGCCGACGGGCGGCTGGTGCCGGTGCTCAAGGAGTATCGCTTCGTGCCGCTCGACGTCCACGCGCTCTATCCGGCAAGCCCGCATGTGCCGCTGAAGACGCGCGCCCTGCTCGACCTGCTGACCCAACATGCGGCGGAGCTGCTCGGCCCGGCATGTGGTTGACAAACCAGCCGTGAATTGTCGAAGCCCCGGCGAGTCTGTAGCCCGGGTGAGCGAATGACACCCGGGACAGCGATGATCAGGTCCCGGATATCGCTGCGCTCATCCGGGCTACACGTGTCGGGGTGTTGGACTTACTCCATCACCCCGCCGTCACATGCACGCCGGGCTTGCGGCCGTCGCTCCACTTGCCGCCGATGGCGCGCTCGACCTGCGCGGCGAGCTGCAGCAGCAGTCCGTCATTGGCCTGCTTCGCCTGGGCCTGGATGCCGAGCGGCACCACGACCATCGCGCGCCTGCATCAACGCGATCGCCTGGTTGCGCCGCGCGCCGCGCATGTTCCGTGGCCCGTGTAACGGCCGTACCGCGATCAATCAGATCGCGTCCCGGGCCGCATCCGGGTGCTCGGCCGACCCACCGGAACCTGACAGTCGAAAGAAATTCGCTCCATGTTTCGGCCACCGGTGCGCCGCAATTGCCGCCCCGCCGCGAGCCCAATTCAGCCTTACGCGTTCCAGATTTGCGGCGCATTGCGACCCAACTCCTCGCCGAGATTGGGATCGCCAGCGTTGGCGTCAACGACGAAATACCGGGGACGTATGTCACATCATTCAGCGAAATGGGCGGCGGCACTTGCCGCCGGCATCCTGGCCGGGGCCAACTTCACCGCCATGGCCCAGAGCGCCGCCACAAAGGCGAGCAACCAGACGGCGGACACCTGCCTGTCCACCCCGAAAGGGACCGCGCCCGCGGGAAGCCACTGGTTCTACCACATCGAGCGCGGCACAAAGAAGCAGTGCTGGTATCTCGGCGAGGCCAAGACCAACACCAAGACCAATACCAAGACCAATACCAAGGCTGCCGGGACGGTGACCACGCAGCCGCCGCCCGCAGCGGCCGCGGCCACGACCGACACAGCGACGGCCGACGCGACGCCGCCACACACTCAGCGGGCCACCGCGCCGGCGATGCGCCGAGCAACAGCCGATGCGTTTGCCGAGTGGCCTTCGCCGCCGGCCGCAGCCGCGCCCGTCGCGAGCGCGGACGCCGGTCACGCCGGCGATCCCTCGCCACCAGCCGCGCCCGACAGCACGAACGCCTTGTCTTCGGACGCGCACGCCAGATGGCTCGATGCATCGAGCATGGCCGGAACCAACGGAACCCGGCACGCTGCAGACCAGCCGACCGCGGCCGCGCAGGCCAATGCGACGCCGCAGCAAGCGGAGGCGCCAGCACCTGCCGCTGTAACCGAGGCGTCCGCCGAGATATCCTCGTCCTCGACCCAGATGCTGCTGATCGCGTTGGTCAGCGCCCTGGCGCTGGCCGGCCTCATCAGCGCGCTGGTCTTCCGGCTGCCTCGCACACGCAGGCCGACTTACCAGGTCAACGACGAGCGGCGTGCGCCCTGGGATTCGGTCCACACCGAACCGGCGCCACCGACGTCCGTCAGCCACGATCGTCCGCTGCGCCTGTCGCAGGTGCCGCCGCGCCGCGTCGACATGCCGGTCGCCCTCCGTGAGACTGCGGGTGATGATCCGGATCAAACCGCGCAGGACAATCAGCAGATCACAGCGATGCTGCAACGCCTGGCGCGCAGCGCGGCGAGCTAACTGGTGATGTTCGCCCCCTGAAGCGCTGGTCATCGCGCGCGAGAGCGCGGCGCTCGGCATGGCTCACGGCTATTCCCTTGCAACCGGCAAAGCCCAGGCCGCCATGCATTTTCCGGAGCAGCAAGTCGAAAGGGGTGAGCAAGGCAACACCCGGGACGAGCGAAGATCGGCTCCCGGATATCGCTCCGCCCATCGGGGTTACGCGCCGGAATTGTTGATGGACTCGTGCCTCACCCCGCCGTCACATGCACGCCGGGCTTGCGCCCGTCGCTCCACCTTCCGCCGATGGCGCGCTCAACCTGCGCGGCGAGCTGCAGCAGCAGGCCGTCATTGGCCTGCTTCGCCTGGGCCTGGATGCCGAGCGGCAGACCGTGCTCGTTGGTGGCGAGCGGCAGCGAGATCGCCGGAATGCCGCAGAGATTGGCGAGCGGCGTGAACGCGAAGTTGCGCCACAGGTTCTCGAACCAGTCGAGCACCGACGGATTGTCGCTGAGGGTGAGATATTCGGTGGTGCCGACCTTCGGCGTCGGCAGCGCGGTGATCGGCGTGAGGATGATGTCATAGTCCTCGAAAAAGGCGCCGAAGCCACGCGACGTCGTGTTGAACACCGCCTGCATGCGGGCGCGCTCGGCGAAGCTGAAGTCGCGGCCGTGCTCCCAGATGCGGATGTTGACGGGCTCGACGAGGTCGGCCGGCGGCCGGTCGAGGCCGCGCGCGGCGAGGAGATTGCCGATCACGACAGCGAAATTGGAAATGTAGCAGGTGGTCTGCGCCGCGAACGCCGCGCGGAAGTCGACAGCCGGCAATGCCTCCTCGACATGATGGCCGAGGCTTTCGAGAAAGCGCCCCACCCGCTTCAGCTCCGCCGCGATGTGCGGCGTCGCGCGATAGTCGCCCCACTGGTGCGACAGCGCAATTTTGAGGCGCGGCGGATCGCGCGTGATCGCCTTCGTGTAGGGCTCGGGCGCGGCCCAGTACGGCATGAACTCGCCAGGCGCGCCGCCGCGGCAGGCGTCGACGAACGCCGCGGTGTCGCGCACAGTGCGCGACTGGCAGCCCTGGATCGAGACAAGGCCGGAGAGATCCGACAGGTGCGGCGCGATCGAGAACACGCCGCGCGACACCTTCAGGCCGATGTTGCCGTTGACGCCGGCGGGGATGCGGATCGAGCCGCCGCCGTCGGTGGCATGGGCCAGCGGCACCACGCCGGCGGCGACCGCTGCCGCGCTGCCGGCTGACGAGCCGCAGGTGGTGTAGTCGGTGTTCCAGGGATTGCGGGTGACGTAGACGGCGGGATTTTCCGCCGAGCTGCAGACGCCGAATTCCGGCGTGGTGGTGCGGCCGATCAGGTTGAGGCCGGCCTTGCGCATCTTCGTGGTGAGGAAGGTGTCGGCCTCGGCGCGATTGCCGCGCATCAGCAGCGAGCCCATCTCCTGCAGCCGGCCCTTGAGCGTCGGGCCGAGGTCCTTCATCAGGAACGGCAAGCCAGCGAACGGACCGTTGAGATCAGCGCCATCCTTCGCCGGGTCGGCAATGACGTCGTCGAACAGCTCGACCACGGCGGAGATTCTTGGATCGACCTTGGCGACGCCGGCGACCGCCTGGGCGGCGAGCTCGGCGGGGGTCACCTCGCCCTTGCGCACCCGCTCGGCCAGCGCCGTGCCGTCGTGCCCTGCCCACTCGTCCCAACTCATCGCCAATGTCATTGCTGTCCGTCTCCCTGACCGTGAGTCGAACAGTAAATTGGCGATCAATCAGGTCAACACGCGCGCCTGCATGCAATTTCCGCCAGCCTTGCAAGGCCGGCGGGCCAGACGGAGCGCCTCAGCTCTTGACCGCGCCGGCGGTCAGGCCCGAGACCATGTAGCGCTTGAACACATAGTAGATCACGACTGGCGGCAGCGAGTAGACGAGCCCGGTCGCCATCAACAGCTCCCACGGCGAGTCGTCCGCCGCCAGGAAGTTGCCGAGCGCGACGCCCAGCGTGACGTCGGTGTCGCGCGACAGCAGCAGGAACGCGTAGAGATACTCGTTCCACGCCAGCAGCAGCGCATAGGTGCCGACCGCGACCAGCGACGGCACCATCAGCGGCAGGTAGACCAGGCGGAACAGCTGCCAGGGCGAGGCGCCGTCCATTACCGCGGCTTCATCCAGCTCGTAGGGCAGCTTGTCGGACGCCTGCTTGAGCACCCAGATGGCATAGGGCGAGGCCAGCGTCACCATGGCGAAAATCATCGCCGCATGGCTGTTGAGCAGGCCATAGTTGCCCATGGTGCGGTACATCGGCACGGCGAGGAATGCCGCCGGAATGAAGTAGGTGAACAGCGCGAGATTCATCACCAGGCCCCCACCCCGCACCTTGAGCCGGCTGATGGCGAAGGCGGCGCAGGTGGCGATGAACAGCGTCAGCGCGCCGGTCGCGACCGCGATGATCAGCGAGTTGCCGAACTGCTGCCAGAAGTGGTGCAGGTAGAAGTGCTTCTGCCCGAACACGATGGCGAAGTTGTTGAGCGTCGGCTGCGCCGGCCACAACGCCCCCGACATCGCGCTGTCCTTGGCCGAGAAGGCGAACAGCATCATGTGGTAGATCGGCGCCATGGTCCACAGCAGCACCGGGATGCCGATCAGCAGGAGCTTGGCCTCGGTCGAGACCTTCTGCCACCAGGCCTGTTGCGCGATGCTGTTCATTTGGCGAGCCGTTTCATCATGAAGTAGATCAGCGGGAGGACCAGCGGCATGGCGCAGACCACCGCCGCCACCGACATGTCGACCTGATCGAGCCGCAGATAGCGCAGGCCCAAGGTGGCCAGCACGTGGGTAAGATCGGCGGGCCCGCCGCCGGTGAGCAGGTAGACACTGTTGAAATCGCCGAGCGACCACAGCGTGGAGAGGATCAGGCAGGTCAGCCACAGCGTGCGCAGCGACGGCCAGGTGACGAAGCGGAATTTCTGCAAGGTGGTGGCGCCGTCGACGGACGCAGCCTCATAAAGGTCGGACGGGATCGCGAGCCTGCCGGCCACCAGGATCAGCGTCCAGAACGGCAGCGACTTCCAGATGTGCACGGCCATGGCGAGCGCAAGTGCCAGTGTCGGGTTGTTCAGCCAGTTGGGGCCGTCGTCGCCGGTCAGCGCGAAGATGGCGTGGTTGATGACGCCCCACTCCGGGTTGAGCATGAAGCGCACCGACAGGATGGTGGTGATCGACGGCACCGCCCAGGGCAGGATGAAGATCAGCGCCAGGATCTTGATCCACCAGCGGTCCTGCACGAAGAAGTCGGACAGGAACAGCGCGATGATCATCTTCAGCGTGATGCCGACGCCGAGGAAGATCAGCGTGTTAATCACGGTGCGCAGGAAGATCGGGTCGGCCGCGAGCTTGACGTAGCTGTCCGGATTGCGCGCCAGCCACAGGCCGTAGCCGACCGGATAGAGCACGAACACCAGAAACAGGATCAGGTACGGCACGATCATCAGAAGACCGAGCCGCTCCGCCGGCGTCATCCGCGACAGGCCAAAGCCCGCGCCAGAGGTTTCGGGATGAGCGGTCGATGCCAGCACGGTCATGGATAAGGCCTCTCGGGTGCCTGTGCCTGCTTTAAGCTGCGGACCTTGATCGCGACGTCGCGGGCGGGACGGCGCATGCCGCCCCGCCCGTGCGCTCAGTTCGCGATCGCCTTGATGCGGGCGATCATTTCATCGACCGCCTTGTCCACCGGCATCTTCTCGTTGACCACGCGATTCATGGCCACCGCCCAGACGTTCTCGTTGTTGACCACGGTGAACTTGTAGTTCTTGGTGAACTCGAAGGTCACGGTGCCGGCCTTGAACTGGTTGTAGACCGAGCGACGGTGCGGATCGGCCTGCCAGAACGGCCGCTCCTGCCCGGTCTTGGTCACCGGGAACCAGCGGCCGAGTGAGCCTTCCACGTACGGGGTGAGGTTGTCATCCTGCAGCAGGAAAGTCACGAACTGCCGGGCCAGCGCCTTGTTCTTGGAGCCGGAGAAGATCACGCCGGTCTTGACCGCGGCGCGGTAGACCATCTTCGAGCCATCCGGCTTGTTGGGGAAGCCGGAGGTCGCGATCAGTTCCTCGTAGTTCTTCTTGGCCTGGGCGCGCTGCTCAGGCGACAGCGACTCGTTGTTGCTGTCGTCGAGCCACTTGCCGGCGATCGAGATGGTGGCGTTGTGGGTCAGGACGATCGAGCGGTTGTGGAAGGCGACGTTGTTGTCCGGATCCTTCCAGCTGGTCGCCGACGGCGGCGCGCAGCTCTTCTGCGCCGGCATCACGTAGCTGGTGAGCGCCTTGATCAGGCCCTCGCGCACAGTGGGATCGTCGACCAGCAGCTTGCCGTTGTCGTCGACCAGCTTGACGTTGTAGGCGTCCATGAAGGTCAGGAACGAATAGAAGCTGTCGCTGGAATCGACGCCCATCGGCGCGCCGATGCCGTAGACGCGCTGGCCGGTGGCCTTGCGCACCGCGGGCTGCACCTTCTCGCACCAGAAATTCCAGTAGTCGTCCCAGCCGGTCGGGATGTCGCTGTCCTTGAGACCCGCCTTCTCCAGCATATCCTTCCAGTAGTTGATATGCATGGTCTGCTGCTTGAGCGGAAACGCGTAGTAGGCGCGCGCGTTGCTCTTGCCGTTGAGCAGGTAGGTGGTTTCCAGCGTGTTGGGCGCGAACTTGTCCTTGAGCGGCGCCATGATGTCGGAGATGTCGTCCAGCTTGCCGTCGAACGCCCACTTGCCGGTGACCTGGAAATCATAGACGTCGGCATAGGCGACATCGGGCGGCGTGCTGGAATCGAGCGCGGCCACCGTCTTCGGAATCATGTCCTGCACGGGATACTGCGACAATTCGACCTTGTTGCCGGTCTTGGCCTCGAACGCCTTGATGGCGTTGAGCAGCGCCTCATCCTCTGCCTTGTAGAAGCCCTTCACCCACCACACGGTGAGCGTCTCGGCCGATGCCGGCGCGACCGCCGAGATCATCAGCGCGGCGGCGCCTGCCGCCAGCATGGCCTTCATCGCGTGCCTCCCCATCGTCGTCTCCTCTCAAAGGTTATTGCTGTTGCTTGCCGTGATCGTGCGCGCGACCGCGCGCGGCTTCAAGAGCGGATGCGCTGTCCGCGCCAATGGCCGGAGCCGTGGCTGTCGCTGTCATGACCACTGTCCTCCTCCCGATCCCGCTGGAACGCGCCGGCTTGCCGCCGTTGTTGCTTGCCGCCTGTCATACAGGTGGATAGTATGATTGTCGAGGAGAACCCAAGGAAAAGAACACAAGGAAACGCCCGGTGGAACCGATCAAGGCCGTGAGCCTCGTCGATCAGGTCGTGGAGCGCGTGCGAACCCACATTGTGGAGAACAGCCTCGGCGCCGGCGATTTTCTGCCGAGCGCGCAGGAGCTCGGCGCGATCTTCGGCGTCAGCCGCGGCGTGGTGCGCGAGGCACTGACACAGCTCGAAGCGGTCGGCATCATCGACATCGCCAACGGCCGGCGGCCGATGGTGCATCGCCTCGAGCCCAACGCGATGGCGCAAGCGTTCGATCACGGCCTCGCCACACGCCAGGTCTCGTTCCGCAACATCGGCACCTTCCGCCGCACCATCGAATGCGAAGCCGCAGTGCTCGCCGCGCATGAGCGTACCGACGACCATCTCGCCCGCCTCGACGTCGCGATCGCGGGCTTGCGCGACAGCCTGCAGGACCCCAAGCGTTTCCTCGCCACCGATTTCGAACTGCATGCGGTGATCGCGCAGGCCTCGGGCAACCCGCTCTACGCCATCACCACCGAGGCGCTGACCATGACCATCAAGGGCATGATCTATGACGGCCTGTGCTCGATCACGTCACTCGCCGAATGGAAGCAGATCCTCAAGACCCACGAAGGCATCGTCGAGGCGATCCGCGACCGCGATCCGGTCAAGGCGCGCAAGATGATGAGCCGCCATTTCGACGAGGCGCTCAACCGCGCGGCGCTGTATTAGCGGCGCGATGATGTGACGTTCGACCGACCGACTATCGCCTCATCCTGAGGAGCCCGCGCAGCGGGCGTCTCGAAGGATGAGGCCCGCGCGGAAGCGCCCCGGCCTCATGGTTCGAGACGGCGCAACTGCGCCTCCTCACCATGAGGGAGACGGATCGGCGGCGCGCCGACTTTTCCTCTCATCCGATGACGCCGCGAAGATCGTGCTGTCCGTTTTTCTCTGTCGTGGCCCGTGGTTGCTTTCCAGACAGCCTCTAAAGAGCGAGCGAGGTCCGCGTCGCGAGGGATGAAGTCTATGCGGAAGAGTTCTGGATGGACCGCAAAAACGAAATCGGGAGCCCGAGCGGGCTCCCGACTTGCAACTCTCCGACTTGGCCGTCCGGCGATCAGCCGAACTGGTTCATCGTGTTGTGCGCGCCACCAGCCTTCAGGGCCGCCTCGCCGGCGAAGTATTCCTTGTGGTCGTCGCCGATGTCGGAGCCGGCCATGTTCTGGTGCTTGACGCAGGCGATGCCCTGGCGGATCTCCTGGCGCTGCACGTTCTTGACGTAGCCCAGCATGCCCTGCTCGCCGAAGTACTCGCGGGCGAGGTTGTCGGTCGACAGCGCGGCCGTGTGATAGGTCGGCAGCGTGATCAGGTGGTGGAAGATGCCGGCGCGCTTGGCCGAGTCCGCCTGGAAGGTGCGGATGCGCTCGTCGGCCTCGATCGCCAGCGGGGTGCTGTCGTACTCCGCCTTCATCAGCTCGGCACGGTTGTACTGGCTGACGTCCTTGCCGGCTTCCTTCATCGCATCGTACACCTGCCAACGGAAGTTGAGCGTCCAGTTGAACGACGGCGAGTTGTTGTAGGCTAGCTTGGCGTTCGGGATCACCTCACGGATGCGGTCGACCATCTGGCCGATCTGCTCGATATGCGGCTTCTCGGTCTCGATCCACAGGAGGTCCGCACCGTTCTGCAACGAGGTGATGCAGTCGAGCACGCAACGGTCTGCGCCAGTGCCCGGGCGGAACTGGTAGAGGTTGCTGGGCAGGCGCTTCGGACGCATCAGCTTGCCGTTCTGGGTGATGATGACGTCGCCGTTCTTCACGGTGGCCGCCGTCACCTCTTCGCAGTCGAGGAAGCTGTTGTACTTGTCGCCGAGGTCACCCGGCTTGTGGCTGACGGCGATCTGCTGGGTGAGGCCGGCGCCGAGCGAGTCGGTGCGGGTCACGACCACGCCGTCTTCCACGCCGAGCTCGAGGAAGGCATGGCGGCAGGCACGGATCTTCGCCAGGAACACCTCGTGCGGCACGGTCACCTTGCCGTCCTGGTGACCGCACTGCTTCTCGTCGGACACCTGGTTTTCGATCTGCAGGGCGCAGGCGCCCGCCTCGATCATCTTCTTGGCGAGCAGATAGGTCGCCTCGGCATTGCCGAAGCCGGCGTCGATGTCGGCGATGACAGGCACGACGTGGGTCTGGAAGGTGTCGATCTTCTGGATCAGCGCCGCTTCCTTCGCCTTGTCGCCGGCCGCACGGGCCTTGTCGAGCTCGCGGAAGATATCGTTGAGCTCACGGGAGTCGGCCTGGCGCAGGAAGGTGTAGAGCTCTTCGATCAGAGCCGGCACCGAGGTCTTCTCGTGCATCGACTGGTCGGGCAGCGGACCGAACTCGGAGCGCAGCGCCGCGATCATCCAGCCGGACAGGTAGAGGTAGCGGCGATCGGTCGAGCCGAAATGCTTCTTGACCGAGATCAGCTTCTGCTGGGCGATGAAGCCATGCCAGCAGCCGAGCGACTGGGTGTACTTGGTGGGATCCGCATCATAGGCGGCCATGTCCTTGCGCATCAGCGCCGCGGTGTAGCGGGCGACGTCGAGGCCGGTCTTGAAACGGTTCTGCAGGCGCATGCGGGCAACCGCCTCAGCGCTCACGCCGCTCCAGGTGGGCTTGGTCTTGAGCAGCGCCTGGGCTGCCTCGATCTCGCTCTGGTAGGAAGCCGGGCCCTGAAGGGCCTGATCGCTCATCCCGCGTGGCTGGTAGTTCATGACGGTGTTCCCTCGATTTCCTGGGGGCTGCCAACAAGTCTGTGTCCTGTTTTTTAAGCCCCGCCACGCTGGTGGCTAGACATTCCGGGGATAACTTGTCATACTTTACAAACTAATCGTGTAATTCTGTAAGAATCTTACACGAACTGGGAAGAGATCATGACCACCTCGACCACCCGCTCGGTCTTCATGGGACCAAGGCTGCGCCGCCTGCGGCGCGACCTCGGGCTGACCCAGGCCGACATGGCGGCCGATCTCGAGATTTCCGCCCCCTATGTCGCGCTGCTGGAGCGCAATCAGCGGCCGGTGACCGCCGACATGCTGCTGCGCCTCGCCCGCACCTACAAGATCGACCTGACCGATCTCGCCGGCGACGGCGGCGTCGATCACACGGCGCGGATGCAGTCCATCCTGAAGGAGCCGATGTTCTCGGACATCGACATTCCCTCGCTCGAAATCAGCGACATCGCCACCAGCTTTCCGGGCATGACGGAAGCGTTCCTGCGCCTCTACACCGCCTATCGCGAAGAGCAGCTCGCGCTTGCCGACCGCAGGGCGCCGGCGCTCGCAGGCCTGGCCTCGCCCGCAGATACGGAGGGCTTCGACGCCAGCGATCCGGTGGCGGAAGTCAGGCGCTTCCTGGCCGCGCGGCGCAACAACTTCGCTGATATCGACGACGCGGCCGAGCGCCTCAGCGACGCGGCCGGCGGCCCGAACGGATTTGTCGAACGCCTCAAGAACCGTCACGACCTCAGGGTCCGCCACATGCCGCCGGACGTCATGCTGGGCTCTGTCAGGCGCCTTGACCTGCACCGCCGGCAATTGCTGCTCGAGGATTCCCTGGACACCGCGAGCCTGCATTTCCAGCTCGCCCAGCAGCTCGCCTATCTCGAGATGGACAACGAGATGTCGGCGGCTCTCGCAGCCGGCCATTTCACCACCAAGAACGCCGAGCAACTGGCGCGCCGCGCGCTCGGAGGCTATGCCGCCGCGGCGCTCATCATGCCCTACTCAGCGTTCGCGAAGGCGGTGGATGCGCGGCGCTACGACCTGGAAGCACTGGCCCGCCAGTTCGGCGCCAGCTTCGAGCAGACCGCCCATCGCATCACCACCCTGCAGCGGCCGGGGCAGGAAAAGATCCCGTTCTTTCTGATCCGCGTCGATCCCGCCGGCAACATCTCGAAGCTGCTGGACGGCGCCGGCTTTCCATTCGCCAAGCACGGCGGCGCGTGTCCGCTGTGGTCGGTCCACGGCGTCTTCAGAACGCCGCGCCAGATCGTGACGCAATGGCTGGAATTGCCGGACGGTCAGCGCTTCTTTTCGATCGCCCGCACGGTCACGGCCGGCGGCGGCGCCTACGGCGCCATGCGCGTCGAGCGCGCCATCGCGATCGGCTGCGCCGCCGAGCACGCCGGCCAGTTGATCTACACCCAGAATGGCGCGGGACCGTCCGCAGAGGCCCCCACCCCGATCGGCGTCGCCTGCCGCGTCTGCCATCGCCCGAAATGCGCGGCGCGGTCGGCGCTGCCGATCGGCCGCGAGCTGCTGCCCGATGATTTCCGGCGTTTGAGCGTACCGTTCGGATTCTCTTCGGATTGATTGATCCGTAACAGATGGCGGATATCGATCACGCCTGCTGCATCCCGGGCAGTCGCAAGTCAACAGCGAGCCCACGCGAAACCAGGTTTCGCGTGCTCAATTTCCGTGCTTCAATGATCGACACATTTGTCACTTCAATTCATTGACGTCCGGGACAGCTCAGACCGTGTTCAGTCGCCGGCAAATGCTTTTGGGAATGGGGATCGCCGCCATGTCAGCATCTCCCATGCCGGTCCCTGCACGGGAAGAGAAATGGTTTCCGTTCGCTTCAGAAAGCGAAGGATTCGCCGCCGACATAGCCCAGCGGCTCGACAAAGCCATCGCTGAAAAGCGAATTTGGAACATTCACGGCCTTGTCGTCCTGCAGAACGAGCGATTGGTCATTGAGCGTTATTTTGAAGGCCGAGATCGCGCGCGAGGGATTGGTGATCTCGGGACCGTGCAGTTCTCACCTGAGACGATCCACGACCTGCGCTCATGTTCAAAGAGCATCGTTGCGCTGCTTTACGGCATTGCCTTGCAACAGGGACAGGTCCCCGCGCCAGAGGCGTCTCTGTTTTCGATGTTTCCCGAATACAACGACCTTGCCGACAAAGATGGGCGCTCACGGCTGACGATTCACCACGCGCTTTCGATGACGATGGGAACGGACTGGGACGAGAGCAGCCTGCCCTACTCCGACCCTCGCAACAGCGAAACGGCAATGGACAACGCCCCTGACCGCTATCGCTACATCCTGGAGCGTCCGGTCCTCGACAGCCCGGGCGCACATTGGACCTATTGCGGCGGGGCGACAGCATTGCTCGCGCGCATGATCTCAAAGGGCTCAGGCAAATCCCTGCATGATTTTGCGCGCGCGAATCTGTTTGATCCGCTTGGCATGGGGCCCACAGAATGGGCGACAGGGCCCGACGGCGAGCCTTTCGCCGCATCAGGCGCGCGCATGTCGGTCCGAGATCTCTCGCGCATCGGAATGATGATGCTTCGTGGTGGCGAAATCCTCGGCCGCAGGATCGTTCCATCGGAATGGATCTTGCGCTGCACGACGCCGACGGTGAGCGCTGATGAGCTTCGTCGCTACGGCTATCAGTGGTTCCTTCTCGACGTGGCTTTTGGCAAACCAAAGGGATGGGCCGTCGGCCGGCTGGAACGGATGTGGATGGCGCAGGGCGAAGGCGGCCAACGCCTGTTCGTCATTCCCGCCCTGCAGCTCGTCATCGCGTTGACGTCAGGCAATTACGGGGCTGACGATCAATGGATTCCGCCAACCCGCGTGCTTCGTGAGGTGGTCCTGGCGAGCGTGAAATAGCATCCTATCATCACGACCTAAGTCCGGATCGCCGCCGCCTGCTCCGCCCGGTGTGCCGCCTGCACCGCAGGACGCGGCGATGCGCGCCATGTAGGCGGCGATGGCCGGCCAGCGGCCGATATCGATGGCGAACAGCTCCATCCACAGCAGCACCGTGTAGAGGTAGGCGTCGGCGACACCGAACAGCGGCCCGAGCAGATGGTCCTGCGTAGCGAGTGTTGACTCGATCTCGCCAAACCGTCGGAACAGCCGCTCCCTGAAGATCGCCTTCACCTCGTCGGGAATCGCCGCGTTGAACAGCGGGCTCGCACCAGCGTGGATCTCGGTGCCGATGTAGTTGAGCATCTCCTGAAGGCGGACGCGCTGCCAGCTGCCGCTCACCGGCGCCAGGGCAGCCTCGGGCCGCAGATCGGCGAGATACTGCACGATCGCCGGCCCCTCGGTCAGCACCTCGCCATTGTCGAGCTGCAGCGCCGCGACATAGCCCTTCGGGTTGATGGCGCGGAAGTCGCCGCCGTTGGACGTCCGCTTGGTCCTGTTGTCGACCATCACCAGCTCGAACGGCAGGTCGAGTTCACGCAGCACGATGTGCGGCGACAGCGAACAGGTGTTGGGCGCGGAATAGAGCTTCATCGACAATCCTCGTGAGAACCGCGCGAACGCCCGTCGCGTCCACGCCTCACGAGAGATAGGTCCGAGCCCCGATCCGGTAAAACAAGCCGGCCAGAATGCTGCCATCAGCCCGGCTAATGCTCAGGCCGGCTCCTGCAACAAGTCGAACAGCGCCTGTACGGCGCGTGAGCGTGCGCCCGATTCCGACGCGACAAGGCCGAATGCGCGATGGACCGGCTCGGCGAGCCGCAGCACCTGCAGGCCGCGGCGGTCGACCGGCAGCGTCAGCTCCGGCACCAGGGTCACACCGACGCCCTCGCGCACCAGCGCGAATCCACTGCTCCAGTCGCGCACCCGGGCACGGACATCGGCGAGGTCGAGGCCTGCTCCAGTGATGATGCCCAGCGCGGTTGCCTCGCATCCCCCGGTCGCGAGAATAAACGGCTCGGCCGCGAGCTCGGCCAGCGCGACGACGCCGCGCCGGCCCGGCCGTGCGAGGCGGTGCCCTGCGGGAACGACCGCCAGCCAGGGATCGCGCCCTAGCGGAGAGGCGTTCCGCTGCGGCGACGGGTTGACCACCGTCCCGACATCGATGGTGCCGGCGGCGAGCAGCGCCTCGACCTCCTCGTCGCTCGCCTCCAGCGTGACCACGTCGATCCCTGGATGGCGCTGCCTGAACCGGCGCAGCAGTGGCGGCAGCACGGCCTGCAGCACCACGGGAAAGCTTGCGAGCCGGATCGATCCCCCCGACAGCCCTTTCGCCGCATCGGCGGCCGACTGGATCTGCTCCAGCGCGGCCAGCATGGCCCGGGCATGGTCGATGACCTGCAGGCCAACCGCCGTCGGAACCGTCTGCCGCCGCTCCCGCGTGAACAGGCGGACGCCGAGCATGTCCTCCAGCGCGGCGATGGCCTGGCTCGCGCCGGACTGGGTCAGGTTCACCCGCTCGGCGGCGCCGGTGATGCTGCCGCAATCCGCGACAGCCACGAGCAGGCGCCAGTGCATCAGGTTCATCATGGCAGAAGATCGACTAATGGCTCGCTGGATTGGCCATCAGATCTATGAATGCATGGCGGGCAACGCAAGCGCCAAGCGCGCGCCGCGCAAATCCCAATAAAAAAGCTCCCGCCGCGCGAGCCGGCCGCGCGGCGGGAGCCTTTTTCGTGCGGCATTACTGCGCAGGCGACAGCTCGGCAGCCGGTTCCGTCGGCGCCGGCAGCGCGGCGCCGCTCAGCGTCGCCTGCAGCGTTTCGGTATCGAGCTCGCCTTCCCAGCGCGCGATCACGATGGTGGCGACCGCGTTGCCGATGAAGTTGGTGATGGCGCGGCACTCCGACATGAAGCGGTCGATGCCGAGGATCAGCGCCATGCCGGCCACCGGGATCGACGGCACGACCGACAGCGTCGCCGCCAGCGTGATGAAGCCGGCGCCGGTGATGCCCGCCGCACCCTTCGAGCTGAGCATCGCGACCAGCAGCAGCAGTACCTGGTCGGCGAGGCTGAGATGGATGCCGGTCGCCTGGGCGATGAACAGCGACGCCAGCGTCATGTAGATGTTGGTGCCGTCGAGGTTGAAGGAGTAGCCGGTCGGAATGACGAGGCCGACCACCGAGCGTTTGCAGCCGGCGCGCTCCATCTTGGCCATCAGGCTCGGCAGCGCCGCCTCGGAGCTGGAGGTGCCGAGCACGAGCAGCAGCTCTTCCTTGATGTAGCGCAGCAGCGCCAGGATCGAGAAGCCGTTGTAGCGGGCGACCGCGCCGAGCACGATGAACACGAACAGCGCCGAGGTGATGTAGAAGGTCGCGACCAGCATCGCGAGGCTGGCGATCGAGCCGATGCCGTACTTGCCGATGGTGAACGCCATGGCGCCGAAGGCGCCGATCGGCGCGAGCTTCATCAGCATCGCGACGAGGCGGAACATGGCTTGCGACAGCGACCCCAGCACGGTCATCACCGGCTGAGCCTTGTCGCCGATCAGCACCAGCGCGATGCCGAACAGCACGGCGAAGAACAGCACCTGCAGAATATCGCCGGAGGCGAGCGCGGCGACCGGCGTCGCCGGGATGATGTTCATCAGGAAGCCGACCACGGTGGAATCGTGCGCCTTGGCGGCGTAGGACGCGGTCGCCTTCGGATCGAGGCTCGCCGGATCGATGTGCAGGCCCGCGCCCGGCTGGATGACGTTGCCGACAATGAGGCCGACGATCAGCGCCAGGGTCGAGAACACCAGGAAGTAGAGCATCGCCTTGCCGGCGACGCGGCCGACCTTCTTGAGGTCGCCCATGCCGGCGATGCCGGTGGTCACGGTCAGGAAGATCACCGGGGCGATGATCATCTTCACCAGCTTGATGAAGGCATCGCCGAGCGGCTGCAGCGCGGTGCCGAGCTGGGGATAGAAATGGCCGAGCAGGATGCCGGCGAAAATGGCGCAGAGCACCTGCACATAAAGATGATGATGAAAGCGCTTCGGAGCGGCGTGCCCCTCTGCGGCCGCAATGGCCTGCACCATGGTTTCCTCCTCGAGGTCGGCTGCGTTTTTTGACGTTCGCGACCCCCGACGCCGGATGCGCAGAGAGCCGCAGGCGCCATTGCAGGCCGCGTGCCAGCTGCGACGAAATGCCAGGCCATTGATTTATTTGAGAAAATCACTCGGCCCGACGGCGGCGCTGGACATTTTGTGCGGAATTCCGCACAAGATCGGAGCCATATGTGCGCAATTCCGCGCATGATATCTGCAGCCGATCGGAAGCCTTCCCTGATGTCGCCCGCCCGCCCACAGCCCGGACGCCCGCGGTGGCTGCGCCAGGCGGCGCCGTTCGCCGCCGCCGTGCTGCTGCTGATCGGCCTCGATCAGGCGGCGCGGCTGTGGTCAGAGCATCGCACGCTGGCACTGATCCGCGGCGAGGCCGAAGCCACCGCCTCGCAGCGCGTCGCCGTGCTGCAGAGCGAGATCGAGAAACAGCGCACGCTGCCCTTCGTGCTCGCCCAGGATCCGGACGTACAGCACGCGCTGAGCATGCCGACGGCGGAGCGGATCGCGGCGCTGAACCAGAAGCTCGCCTCGCTCAGCACCGGCACCCGCGCCGCGGTCATCTACCTCATCGACAGCGACGGCCTGACCATCGCCGCCAGCAACCACGACACCGACATCAGCTTCGTCGGCAACAACTACGCCTTCCGCCCCTACTACCAGGTGGCGATGGAGCAGGGGCACGCCGAGCACTTCGCCTACGGCACCATCAGCCGCCGTCCCGGGCTTTATCTGTCGCGCCGGGTCGAGGACGCCGGCCGCACGCTCGGCGTGATCGTGGTCAAGGTCGAGTTCGACGCCATCGAGGCGCAGTGGCACCGCTTCGCCGAGCCGATCTTCGTCACCGACGACCGCGGCATCGTGCTGGTGACCAGCGAGCCGGCGTGGCGGTTCAAGGCCACCGCGCCGCTGTCGGCGGAGCAGCAGGCCGAGATCCGCGCCAGCCTGCAGTTCGGCGCAGCCCCGCTCGATCCGCTGCCGCTCACCCCCGCCCCGCCCGCGCAAGGCACCGGCCGTGTCGCACGCATCATCCACGGCAAGCCGCCGATCGACTACATGGCCGCGGCAGCACCGGTCCCCGGCATGGCCTGGCGGCTGCACCTGCTCACCCCGACCCACGCAACGCTGATGATCGCCACCACCGCCGCCCGCTCGCTCACGGTGCTGGCCGGAGTGGTCGGCCTCGGCATGATCGCGATCGGCTGGACGCGGCGGCGCAACCTGCAGCAGCAGCGGGCGCAGGGCGAGGCGACGCGGCGCGAGCTGGAGCAGCGGGTGCGCGACCGCACCAAAGAGCTTCAGCAGACCAACACCCGCCTCGAGGCCGAGATGGAGGAGCGCCGCCGCGCCCAGCTCGAGCTCAATGAGATGCAGGACGAACTGATCCAGGCCAACAAGCTCGCCACCCTCGGCCAGATCGCCGCCAGCGTCGCCCACGAGATCAACCAGCCGGTCGCCGCCATCCGCACCTTCGCCGACAACGGCGCCGCCCTGCTCGACCGCAACGATGTACGAGAGGCGCGCGACAACCTCGCGATTATCGCCAACCTCACCGACCGGATCGGCAGCATCACCGGCGAGCTGCGGGCGTTCGCGCGCAAGTCGCCGGCCGCGATCGGGCCGGTGTCGCTGCGCGGCGCGCTCGACGGCGCGCTGCTGCTGGTCGGCCATCGGCTGCGCCAGCAGGCGATCGGTCTCGAGCTTGCGCTCGGCGACGCCGACATCACCGTGGCCGCCGACCAGACCCGTCTTGAGCAGGTCGTCGTCAACCTCATGCAGAACGCGATCGAGGCGCTGACCGACCGTCCCTCGCCGCAGATCCGCATCGCCGCGGACACCACGGCGAACGAGGTCAGCGTCACCATCGCCGACAACGGTCCTGGCCTGCCGGAGCGCGTACTGCGGTCGCTGTTCGTGCCGTTCACGACGACCAAGGCGACCGGGCTCGGCCTCGGGCTCGTGATCTCCAGGGACATCCTCACCGAATTCGGCGGCCGCTTCTCGGCCCATAACGGCCCGGATGGCGGCGCCGTGCTCACCCTCACGCTTCCGAGACTGCCATGACCGATGTCGCCTTCATCGACGACGACGACAGCCTGCGCGCCGCCAATGTGCAGGCGCTGCTGCTCGCCGGCTTCACCGTCGCGCCCTACCCGTCGGCGCAGGACGCGCTCGCGGAGATCGACGCGGAGTTTGCCGGCGTCGTCGTCACCGACGTGCGCATGCCGCAGATCGACGGGCTCGAGCTGTTCCGGCGCCTGCGCCGGATCGACGCCGAGCTTCCTGTGATCCTGATCACCGGCCATGGCGACATCTCCATGGCGGTCGACGCCATGCGCGAGGGCGCCTACGACTTCCTCACCAAGCCCTACGCCTCCGATCGGTTGCTCGGCAGCATCCGCCATGCGCTGGAGCAGCGCCGCCTGGTGCTGGAGAACCGCGCGCTGCGCCGCGCCGCGGAGGCTGCGACCGACGACATTCCGCTGATCGGCGAGGATCCCGCCATCGACCGCCTGCGGCAGACGCTGCGCCAGATCGCCGACGCCGACATCGACGTGCTGATCGAGGGCGAGACCGGCAGCGGCAAGGATGTTGCGGCCAACGCGCTGCACCGCTGGAGCCGCCGCGCGACGCGCTCCTTCGTCGCCGTCAATTGCGGCGCGCTGCCCGAGACCATGATCGAGAGCGAATTGTTTGGCCATGAGGCCGGTGCCTTCACCGGAGCACTCAAGAAGCGGGTCGGCCGCATCGAGCACGCCCATGGCGGCACGCTGTTCCTCGATGAGATCGAGGCGATGTCGCCGGCGCTGCAGGTCAAACTGCTGCGCGTGCTGGAAAGCCGGCAGATCACCCCGCTCGGCACCAACGAGCTGCGCGGCGTCGACGTCCGCGTCGTCGCCGCCACCAAGACCGACCTGTTGACGCTGGTGCGCGCCGGCAGCTTCCGCGAGGACCTCTACTACCGCCTGCATGTCGTGACGGTGAAGGTCCCGCCGCTGCGCGACCGCCGCGCCGACGTCCCCCTGCTGTTCGGCCATTTCCTGGCGCGCGCCGCCAAGCGCCTCGGCCGCGCCCAGCCAACCGTCGGCCACCGCGAGCTGCAGTACCTGCAGAGCCATTCCTGGCCCGGCAATGTCCGCGAGCTCAGCCACTTCGCCGAGCGCGTCGCGCTGGGCTTGTCGCACGATCCGGCGCCGGCGCCCGCCGCACCCGAACGGCCGTCGCTGCCGAAGCGGGTCGAGGCCTTTGAGGCCGACCAGATCCGCGAGGCGCTGGCGCTCCATCGCGGCGACGTCCAGGCGACGGTGGAAGCCTTGGGCATTCCCCGCAAGACCTTCTACGACAAACTGCACCGCCACGGCATCGACCAGAGCAAGTACCGCGCGTAGCGGGCGCGGAACGCACTCCGTCTAATGGCTGATCATCCACGGACGCGCGGTGGGAAAGCCCTTGGCACCGCTGCGGCTCTTGGTCATCAGGCGGGATGATTTGCCCGAGCAGCAGCCGCAGCCCGGGCCGTGCGAAGCCTTGTATTCACCGACGGTCTTCGGCGCGTGGGCGCTGCGCTCGTTGGTGGCGTGGGCCTTGCGCGCCGACGCCGGCATGCAGGAGAAGTGCGGCGCGGTCAGGATGACGCGCGGCGCCCGCGACCCGCACGCCGGACAATCGTCCGGCTCGTCGCACTCGGCCATCGGCCGCATGTTGGTGAAGGGACCGCAATCGTCGCAGAGATATTCGTACACCGGCATGGATCACCTCTGAATCCCAAAAAAAGGCGCTGACGGCGGGGCGAACGGCTCACCGCCCGCCCCGCCTCATGCATCGATCAATGACGCCCGACGATCATGTCTTGTCGGGCGACAGCGGCAGATCGATGCCGCCCTTGATGTGTTTGATCGGTCCCGCCGACGACGGCATGATGTCGAAGTCGAAGATCTCGGTCGGCAGCCACAGCGTGGCGCAGGCGTTGGGGACGTCGACGACGCCGGAGATGTGGCCCTGGCACGGCGCGGTGCCGAGGATCGAATACGCCTGGGCGCCGGAGTAGCCGAACTTCTTGAGGTACTCGATGGCGTTGAGGCAGGCCTGGCGGTAGGCGATGTGGACGTCGAGGTAGTGCTGCTTGCCGGCCTCGTCGACCGAGATGCCCTCGAAAATCAAGAAGTCCTTGTAGTTCGGCGTCACCGGCGACGGCTTGAACACCGGGTTCTTGATGCCGTACTTGGCGACACCGTCCTTGATGATGTCGACCTTGATGTGCAGCCAGCCGGCCATCTCGATCGCGCCGCAGAAGGTGATCTCGCCGTCGCCCTGGCTGAAGTGCAGGTCGCCCATCGACAGGCCGCCGCCCGGCACATAGACCGGGAAGTAGATTTTTGAGCCGCGCGACAAATCCTTGATGTCGCAGTTGCCGCCGTGCTCGCGCGGCGGCACCGTGCGCGCGCCCTCCGCCGCCGCCTTCTGTTTGGCGTCGCCCTTGAGACGGCCCATGTGGGCGGTCGGGCTGAACGGCGGGTTGGCGAGGCCGGGAACGCGGGTCGGGTTGGTGGCGATCAGCGCGGTCTCGCGCTCGTTCCAGGTCGACAGCAGCTTCGGATCCGGCAGACAGCCGATCAGGCCGGGATGGATCAGACCGGCGAAGTTGACGCCGGGGATGTGGCGCGACGAGGTGTACATGCCCTTGAAGTCCCAGATCGACTTCTGGGCCTGCGGGAAGTGGTCGGTGAGGAAGCCGCCGCCATTCTGCTTGGAGAAGAAGCCGTTAAAACCCCACAGGCTCTCCTTCATTGGGCCGACATCGAGCAGGTCGACCACCAGGAGATCGCCGGGCTCGGCGCCCTTGACGCCGATCGGGCCGGACAGGAAGTGCACGATCGACAGGTCGATATCGCGGACGTCGTCGGCGGAATCGTTGTTCTTGATGAAGCCGCCGGTCCAGTCGTAGGTCTCGATGATGAAGTCGTCGCCCGGATCGACCCATTCCACCATCGGAATGTCCGGGTGCCAGCGGTTGTGGACCTTGTCGTTCTCGTAAGCCGACTGCGTCAGATCGACCTTGATCAGCGTCTCGGGCATGTATGCTCCCCTTCTTTCAAGTTCACCTTGGTTACACGGACAGAAATTTTGCGACCTGCGCCTCGTCGACTGCAGCGCGAGGGTCGTCGCGGACGATCTCGCCGTTCTCGATCACCAGCACGCGGTCGGCGATATCGAGGGCGAAGCTCAGAACCTGTTCGGACACGACGATCGACAGGCCGCGCTGGTCGCGGATGCGCTTCAGGGTGCGCGCCATCTCGCGGATGATCGAGGGCTGGATGCCTTCGGTCGGCTCGTCCAGCAGCAGCACCTTGGGCCTGGTGGCGAGCGCCCGGGCGATCGCGAGCTGCTGCTGCTGGCCGCCAGACAGATTGCCGCCGCGGCGGCCCTTCATCTCCAGCAGGACGGGAAACAGCTCGTAAATGTCGTCGGGCACCCGGCTCTCACCGGACGCGACAAGACCGGTCTCGATGTTGTCCTGCACCGTCATGGTCGAGAAGATCATGCGCCCCTGCGGCACATAGGCAAGCCCCTGCGCGACACGCTCGTAGCTCTTGAGGCGTGACACTTCGACGCCGTTCATGCTGACCGAGCCGCTCTTCGTCGGCACGATGCCCATCAGCGCCTTCATCAGCGTGGTCTTGCCCATGCCGTTGCGGCCCATGATGGCGACGATCTCGTTCGGCGCGACCGACACATTGAGGCCGTGCAGCACCTCGCTCTGGCCGTAGGCGACATGAAGATCGGAAATGGCAAGCATGCAGGTGCTCCTCAATCTCTGCCGTTTCTCTCTGTCGTGGCCGGGCTCGTCCCGGCCACCCCGATCCGGGACGCAGTGCCCTGCCTGCCGGGGTCGCCGGAAGGCCCCAGTCCTGGCGATCCGTTAAAGACGGATCGCGCTGCCCGGCGACGACAAATTCCGATGACCGTCGTTGATCTGTGAGCCAGACACTCAGGATGATGGGGGAAGCCGATCGTGAAATGCGCCATCATCGTTCAATGCCCGAGATAGACTTCGATGACCTTGGGATCGGCCTTGACCTTGTCCATCGCCCCCTCTGACAGGATCTGGCCCTGGTGCAGCACGGTGACCTTGTGGGCGATGTCCTCCACGAACTTCATGTCGTGCTCGATCACCAGCACCGAGCGATCCTTGATGATGCGATTGAGCAGTTCGGCGGTCTTGACGCGCTCGCTGACGCTCATGCCGGCGACCGGTTCGTCGAGCATCAGCAGCTCCGGATCCTGGATCAGCAGCATGCCGATCTCCAGCCACTGCTTCTGGCCGTGGCTGAGCAGGTCCGCGCGCATGGCGAGCCGATCCCTGAGGAAGATCATCTCGGCGACCTCTTCCACCCGCTCGCGGACGGCGGCGTCGCGCTTGAACGCCAGGGCGCCGAACACGGTGCGGCCGCGAGGATAGGAGATTTCGAGGTTCTCGAACACCGTGAGATCGTCATAGATCGACGGGGTCTGAAATTTGCGACCAACGCCAGCCTGGACAATCTCGTTCTCCTTCATCCGCGTCAATTCCTGGCCGCGGAACTGGATCGATCCCGCGGTGGCGCGGGTCTTGCCGCAGATCAGATCGAGCACGGTGGTCTTGCCAGCGCCGTTCGGGCCGATGATGACCCGGATCTCGTTCTCGTCGACATAGAAGGACAGGTCATTGACCGCCTTGAAGCCGTCGAACGACACCGTCAGCCCTTCGACGGCGAGCAGGAAGTCCTTGGGTTGATGACCGATCAGCATGTCGCCCTCCTCATTCCGCCGGCGCGCCGTCGGCCACGGAGCTCTTGCCCCAGCCGCCGCTACCGTTGCCGATGTCGCTCTTGGCCTTGCGCATTTTGAAGATCGCATCGATGCGCGGCTGGACATGGTCGCGCCAGATGCCGGCAAGGCCGTTCGGGAATGCCAGCACCACGGCGATGAACAGCGCGCCGAGGCCGAACAGCCACAACTGCGGGAAGGATTCCGACAGCCCGGTCTTGGCGAAGTTGACCAGCAGCGTGCCGTAGATGGCGCCGAAGATCGACAGCCGGCCTCCGACCGCGGTGTAGATCACCATTTCGATCGACGGCACGATGCCGACGAAGGACGGCGACATGAAGCCGACCTCGAGGGTGAACAGCGCGCCGCCGATCGCGGCGAACGTTGCTGCGGCGCAGAAGGCGAAAATCTTGAAGTTGGCGACGCTGTAGCCGGAGAACCGCACCCGGTCCTCCTTGTCGCGCATGGCGACGAGGATACGGCCGAGCTTGGAGTGGCGGATGAACTGGGCGACGCCGATGCAGCCGAACAGGCAGGCGACCTCGACGAAGTAGAGGATGAACTTGGCGTGGTCGGTGCGGATGTCCCAGCCGTTGAGGGTGCGCAGGTCGGTGATGCCGTTGATGCCGCCGGTGTAGCCCTGCTGGCCGACGATCAGGATGGTCAGGATGGCGGCGATCGCCTGGGTGATGATGGCGAAGTAGACGCCGCCGACCCGCCGCTTGAACATCGCCGCGCCGACGATGAAGGCGAACACCGCCGGCACCACCAGGATCGCGACAATGGTGAAGGTCAGGCTGTGGAAGGGCTTCCAGAACAACGGCAGCTGGGTGAGCTGGTTCCAGTCCATGAAGTCGGGAATGCCCGGCGTCGACTGAATTTTGGTATTGGCGACGCTCGACGCCTCGAGCTTGAGGAACATCGCCATGCAGTAGCCGCCGAGACCGAAGAACACGCCCTGCCCCAGGCTGAGAATGCCGCCATAGCCCCAGCACAGCACGAGACCGATGGCGACGAAAGCGTAGGTCAGGTACTTGGCGACCAGGTTGAGACGGAAGATGTCGAGGCAAAGCGGGAACACCACCACCAGCAGCACGGCCAGCACGGCGAGCCCGATCCATTCGGAGCGATTGAAGACACGTGGCGTATCGATCATGGCGAAGCCCCCTTCCCGGCCTGTCGCTTGCGGCGTCACTTGCGGCGTCACTTGCGCACCTTGAGGGCGAACAGCCCCTGCGGCCGCAGCATCAGGATGCCGACGATCGCCAGCAGCGTGATCACCTGGGCCATCGAGCCGGAGGTGAAGAACTCCAGCGTCGAGCGCGCCTGGGAGATGGTGAAGGCGGACGCAATGGTGCCGAGGAGACTGGCGGCGCCGCCGAACACGACGACCAGGAAGGTGTCGACGATGTAGAGCTGGCCCGAGGTCGGCCCGGTCGAGCCGATCATGGTGAAGGCGCTGCCGGCGATCCCGGCGATGCCGCAGCCGAGCCCGAAGGTGTAGCGGTCGACCTTTTCGGTGTTGATGCCGACCGCGCCGGCCATGACGCGGTTCTGCACGACGGCGCGCACCTGGCGGCCCCAGCGCGAGCGGAACATGATGTAGGCGACAGCGAGCGTGATCAGCACCGTCAGCGCCATCACGAACATGCCGTTGATCGGGATCTCGATGGAATCCGTGACCTGCTTGGAGCCCATCATCCATTCCGGCAGCTCGACGCCGACCTCGCGCGCGCCGAAGATCGAGCGGTAGGCCTGCTGCAGGATCAGGCTGAGCCCCCAGGTGGCGAGCAGCGTATCGAGCGGCCGCTTGTAGAGATGGCGGATCAGCGCCCATTCCACCAGCATGCCCAGCGCGCCCGAGGCACAGAACGCCAGCGCCATGGCGACGAAGAAGTAGCCGGGAAACAGCGCCGGCAGATGCGCCTGGAAGAAGCCCGACGTCATCCAGGTGACGTAGGCCCCGAGAATCATGAACTCGCCATGGGCCATGTTGATGACGCCCATCTGGCCGAAGATGATGGCAAGCCCCAGCGCCATCAGCAGGAACACCGAGAACAGGATCAGCCCGGCAAAACCCTGCATCACGAAGATCGAGGAGAGATCACCGAGCGAATAGTCGCCGAACATCACATGCTCCTGCCAAATGCTTTGCGCGTTGTCGCGCGCGTTTCTTGATCAGACTTGCCTTGCCGCAACCGCCTCAAAGACCCTCATCCTGAGGAGCGGCCAACGGGTCCGCGCGAAGCGCGGCCCGATGACAGGCTCCGCCGCGTCTCGAAGGATGAGGCCCAAGCATTCCCCGAACATCACCACCTTGGCCTCATGGTTCGAGACGCGCGTTCCGCGCTCCTCACCATGAGGAGTTTGGGCACGCATTTGCCGGAGCGCGACGCGCCGGTTCGTTATCGAGAGGCCCTCGCGCCGCGGGATGAGGACCGCGGCGCGAGGGATGTGACGCGGACCGCCGTCCGCGCCAGGGAGAGACCGTGAAGGCCGGACCGCACAGCGGCGGCCCGGGCGCCGCCTTGGCCGTCCATCCTTCGAGGCGCGCAAGGGCGCGCACCTCAGGAAGACGGAGAGAAGCCGGTGTTGCGTCGTCTCCGTCCCGGCTAGGTCACTGTCGTCACTGATAGCCCTTCGGGAACGGATCGGGCTCGACGAGATCGGCGGTTTCATAGATCAGGTCGTACTGGCCGTCGGCGCGGGCGCGGCCGACGCGGGTCTTCGACCACAGGTGATGGTTCTCGTGGATGCGGACATAGCCTTCCGGCGCACCCTTGAACTCGACGCCGGGCGACGCCGCCGCGACCTTGTCGATGTCGAAGCTGCCGGCCTTCTCGACCGTCAACTTCCACAGCCACGGGCCGAGATAGGCAGCCTGGGTGACGTCTCCGATCACCGTCTTCTCGCCCCACATCTTCTTGAACGCGGCGACGAATGCCTTGTTGTTGGGATTGTCGAGCGACTGGAAGTACTTCATGCAGGCGTAGGCGCCGGCGATGTTCTCGCCACCGATGCCGTCGATCTCGTCCTCGGTGACCGAGATGGTCAGCAGCGTCTGCTTCGAGAGGTCGATGCCCGCCGCCTTCAGCTGCTTGTAGAACGCGACGTTCGAGCCGCCGACGATGATAGCGTAGATGACGTCCGGCTTGGTCAGCTTGATCTTGTTGATCACCGAGTTGAACTGGGTGTGGCCGAGCGGGAAGTACTCTTCGCCCACCACCTTGCAGCCCTGCAGGTGGCCCTCGATGTGCTTGCGCGCGATCTTGTTGGAGGTGCGCGGCCAGATGTAGTCCGATCCCAGCAGGTAGAAGCTCTTGGCTCCCTTGGTCTTGTTGACCCAGTCGAGGCCGGCGATGATCTGCTGCGTCGCCTCCTGGCCGGTATAGATGACGTTCTTGGACTGCTCGAGGCCTTCATAGAAGGTCGGGTAGTACAGCATGCCGTTGTACTGCTCGAACACCGGCAGCACCGCCTTGCGCGAGGCCGACGTCCAGCAGCCCATCACGGCCGCGCACTTGTCGTTGACCAGCAGCTTCTTGGCCTTCTCGGCGAAAGTCGGCCAGTCGCTGGCGCCGTCTTCCTGGATGAACTTGATCTTGCGGCCAAGCACGCCGCCGGCGGCGTTGATCTGCTCGATGGCGAGCTTTTCCGCCTCGACCGAGCCGGTCTCGCTGATCGCCATGGTGCCGGTGACCGAGTGCAGGATGCCGACCGTCACCTCGGTGTCGGTGACCGCGAGCCCGGTGGTGTTGACCACCGAAGTGGCAGGAACGTCGGCAAGTGCCGTTTTTGGCAGCAGCGACAGCGCCGGCAACGCCGCCATTCCCATCAGCAGCTTTCGGCGGAATGCCGATTGCAACCCTCTATCCCGTTCCTCAGACATGACGACCCCTTCTGGTTGTGACAACGCGGCGATGGGGCGAGGATTGCTGAATTTGTGCGCTGCACAGATACGCAGGATCGCGTATACTGCACCGCAAAACTGCGACGTAGGTTGTCCGTCGAGAGGTTTTCGGGAGCGGTGGAGTGCACGGGCGGCAGCGGATAGACCGCGTCAGGCGCCAGTATAATCAGTGGGTCGCCAACCAGACGCTGGAAGACTACGCGCTGCGCTTCACGGCCAAGAGCGCGCGGCGCTGGTCTGCGGCCCGCGTCGCCAACACTGCGCTGGGGGCGATCTCGTTCCTGGCGCTGGAGGCGATCGGCGGCACCATCACGCTGAACTACGGCGCCACCAATGCGGTGGCCGCGATTCTCGTCGTCAGCGTCATCATCTTCGCCTGCGGCCTGCCGATCGCCTACTATGCGGCGCGCTGTGGCGTCGACATCGACCTGCTGACCCGCGGCGCTGGCTTCGGCTATATCGGCTCGACCATCACCTCGCTGATCTACGCCACCTTCACCTTCATCTTCTTCGCCATCGAGGCGGTGATCCTGGCGATGGCCCTGGAGCTGTGCTTCGGCATCCCCCGCCCGATCGGCTATCTCGTCAGCGCGGTGGTGATCATTCCGCTGGTGACCCACGGCATCACGCTGATCAGCCGCTTCCAGCTCTGGACCCAGCCCCTGTGGGTGGTGCTGCACGTGCTGCCGTTCGCCGCGATCGCCTTCAAGAACCGCGAGTCGTTCGTCGCCTGGACGCAGTTTCCGGGCGAGCATGGCAACGCCGCAGGGCATCTCGACCTGCTGCTGTTCGGCACCGCCGCCTCAGTGGTGTTCTCGCTGGTCGCGCAGATCGGCGAGCAGGTCGACTTCCTGCGCTTCCTGCCACGCGACCGTCGCACATCCCGCACCGCCTGGTGGCTGTCGCTGCTGAGCGCCGGCCCGGGCTGGATCGTGATCGGCGCCATCAAGCTGCTGGCGGGCTCGTTTCTGGCGTTCTTCGCGCTCAGCCACGGCATCGCCGGCGAGCACGCCGCCGAGCCAACCCAGATGTATCTCGCCGCGTTCCGCTACGTACTCGACCAGCCGGACCTCGCGCTGGCTCTGACCGGCACCTTCGTGATCCTGTCGCAGCTCAAGATCAACGTCACCAACGCCTATGCCGGCTCGATCGCGTGGTCGAACTTCTTCTCCCGCCTGACCCACAGCCACCCCGGCCGCGTGGTGTGGCTGGTGTTCAATGTCGTCGTCGCCGTGCTGCTGATGGAGATCGGCGTCTACAAGGCGCTGGAGCACACGCTCGCACTGTACTCCAACGTCGCCATCGCCTGGGTCGGCGCGCTGGTAGCCGACCTCGTGGTCAACAAGCCGCTGGGATTGCGGCCGCCGGTGATGGACTTCAAGCGCGCCCATCTCTACGACATCAATCCGGTTGGCGTCGGCGCCATGGCGATCGCCACCATCGTGTCGATCAGCGCGTTCTA
Organism: Bradyrhizobium sp. 2TAF24; assembly: GCF_052115025.1. Lineage (NCBI taxonomy): Bacteria > Pseudomonadati > Pseudomonadota > Alphaproteobacteria > Hyphomicrobiales > Nitrobacteraceae > Bradyrhizobium > Bradyrhizobium sp. 2TAF24. The sequence continues at coordinate 246,666 of NZ_JBFRFW010000006.1, forward strand.
CGGCCTGTTCGGGCCGACCGCGAAGGCGCTGTCGCCGTTCGTCGCTCTGCTGACCGCCTTCGTCGCCGCCCCCGCCATCGCCTTCGCGACCGGCGGCAAGTACTATCTGGCGCGCAAGCCCAAACGCAGCTGGCAGAACCTGTCGACGATCAACTGCTGCATCTGCGAGCACAGCTTCGAGCCCGAGGACATGGCGTCCTGCCCGGCCTACAGCGGGCCGATCTGCTCGCTGTGCTGCTCGCTCGACGCGCGCTGCCACGACCTGTGCAAGCCGCACGGACGGGTGCAGCAGCAGATCGCTCGGACGCTCGGCCATATCCTGCCCGAGGGCGTCGAGACGGTGCTCAACTCGCCGCTCGGTCACTACCTGCGCGTGTTCCTGATCTCGTCGAGCCTCGTCGGCCTGACGCTCGGGCTGATCTACCTGCAGTCGGCCGCGGAGATTCCGGGTCAGGCGATGCCGCTCGCCGATGTGCTGTGGAAGGTGTTCTTCGCGCTGGTCATCATCATCGGCGTCATCGCCTGGCTGTTCGTGCTGGCGCAGCAGAGCCGCCGCGCCGCCGAGGAGGAAACCCGCCGCCAGACGGCGCTGCTGATCCAGGAGATCGACGCCCACAAGCGCACCGACGCCGAGCTGCAGCGCGCCAAGGAAGTGGCTGAATCAGCCAACCTCGCCAAGAGCCGCTACGTTGTGGGCCTGAGCCACGAGCTGCGCTCGCCGCTCAACGCCATCAGCGGCTATGCCCAGTTGCTGGAACAGGACGCTACGCTGCAGACCAAGCCGCGCGAGCAGGTCCGCGTCGTCCGCCGCAGCGCCGACCACCTCTCCGGGCTGATCGACGGCATCCTCGACATCTCCAAGATCGAGGCCGGCCGGCTGTATCTGTCCCGCGACGAGGTCCGGCTGACCGAATTCCTCGACCAGATGGTCGGCATGTTCCGCCTGCAGGCCGCCGCCAAGGGCATCGACTTCGTGTTCCGACGGCCGGACTATCTGCCGCCCGTGGTCTATGCCGACGAGAAGCGGCTGCGCCAGATCCTGATCAACCTCCTGTCCAACGCCATCAAGTTCACGACCGACGGCAGCGTGCAGTTCGTCATGCACTACCGCAGCCCGGTGGCCGAGTTCGAGATCACCGACACCGGACCCGGCATCCAGCCCGACGACCTCGAACGCATCTTCGCGCCGTTCGAGCGCGGCGCGCTCGGCAGCGCCCAGCCGCACACCGGCACGGGGCTTGGCCTCACCATCAGCCGTCTCCTCGCCGGGGTCATGGGCGGCGACATCCGCGTCGCCAGCACGGTCGGCACCGGCAGCACGTTTCGCGTCAAGCTGCTGCTGTCGGAGGTCACTAATCCGACGCGGCAGGCGCCGATCGCCAAACCCGTGTTCGGCTATCTCGGCCCGCGCAAGACGGTGCTGATCACCGACGACGATCCCTCCCACCGCGAACTGCTGCGCCAGGTGCTGGCGCCGCTCGGCTTCATCATCCTCAGCGCCCAGGACGGCCCGTCCTGCCTCGCGCTCGCCGCCCACTGCCAGCCGGACCTGTTCCTGCTCGACATTTCCATGCCCGGCATGGACGGCTGGAGCGTCGCCGAGGCCCTGCGCGCCGCCGGCCACCACCAGGCCCGCATCCTGATGATCTCGGCGAGCGCGCTGGAGGCTCACGGCCGGCCGCTCGCGCAACCCTTCCACGACGGCTACCTGATGAAGCCGATCGATGTCGCCCGGGTGCTGGAGCAGATCGGCCAGCTCCTGAAGATCGAGTGGCAGCATGCCGGCCACGACAAGCCCGCGCCGGTGTGGACGCCAGGCGTCGGGCCGCTACCATCCGTGCAGGATGTCGAGGAACTGATCGAGCTCGGCGAGATCGGCCATGTCAGCGCGATCCGTGGCAAGCTGGAGCGCCTCGCCGCCGACACCCCCGAACATGCCGCGTTTGTCGCGCGCATGCGCGGCCTGATCGACGAATTCGATTTCCATCAGTACGCCGCCGTGCTCAAGATGTTGCATCCCCATGACGCTCAGGCTCCCGACCACCATCCCGATGGCCCATGACCCGAACCACGCCCCCAGGCGGCGCGACGTCGCGCTCGTCATCGACGATTCGCCCGATACCCTGCGACTGCTGACCGACGCGCTGGACGCCGCGGGCATGACCGTGATGGTGGCGCTGGACGGCGCCGCCGCGATGCGCATCACCGAGCAGATCACGCCCGATATCATCCTGCTCGACGCGGTGATGCCGGGGATCGACGGCTTCGAAACCTGCCGCCGGCTCAAGCACGACGCCAGCCTCAGCCATGTGCCGGTGATCTTCATGACGGGTCTGGCGGAGACCGAGCACATCGTCAGAGGGCTGGAGGCCGGCGGGGTCGACTATGTCACCAAGCCGATCGTCATCGAGGTGATGCTGGCGCGCATCCGCGTGCACCTCGCCAACGCCCGCCTCGCGCAGAGCGCGCGCATGGCGCTCGACGTCTCCGGCCGCTACCTGTTCGCTGCCGACCGCGCCGGCCGCGTGGTGTGGGCGACGCCGCAGGCGCAGAAGCTGCTGGCTCCCGCCGCGGCCGAGCCGGCCGCCCTCGCCGCGCCGCTGCAGGCGTGGCTGACGGAAATCGACGCCGGCCGCGCCGACGCCAGGCCCGCACAGATCCCCTTCCTTGCCGGCGAGCAGTTGCGGCTGCAGTTCATGGGCAAGCTCGGCGCCGACGAATTCCTGCTGCGCATCGCCCGCGATTCCAGCCCCGACACGCCGGCGCAGTTCAGCAAGGAGCTGGGCCTCACGGCGCGCGAGGGCGAGGTGCTGGCCTGGCTCAGCAAAGGCAAGGCCAACCGCGACATCGCCCAGATCTTAGGGCTCAGCCCCCGGACGGTCGACAAGCACCTCGAGCAGATCTACGCCAAGCTTGGCGTCGAAAACCGCACGGCGGCGGCGGCGATGGCGGTGAAGGCGTCGCGGACATGAGCCGTACTTTCCGGAGCGCTGAGGTCGTCACCCCATCGTAACGACGACCTTTCCCTTCGCATGCCCGTCTTCAACGTAGGCCAGCGCCTCGGAGATGTTCGCAAGGGGATACGTCCTGTCGACGACGACTTTCAGCCTGCCCCCGTCGACGAGTTCGGCAAGCTGAGCGAGGTCACGGCCGCTCGGATGCATGAAGAGAAAGCGATAGCGGACCCCCGCGCGCCGCGCACGCGACCGGAGGCCGCAGCTGATCAGCCAGAAGATGGCAGACAGACCGCGACGGCCGCCTAGATCCTTGATTGCGGTCTGGGGCTCCGGCACCGCTGCCACCGACACGACCGTGGTCCCCGACTTCATGATCCCGAACATCTGCGCGAGGGTCTTGCCACCGACCAGGTCGAACCCTGCATCGAACCTGCGCCCCAGGCTGGAGATGTCCGCAGCCGTATAGTCGATCACCTCGTCGCAGCCGAGCGAGCGCACCAGGGCTTCTCCGCGTTTCGACGCCGTGGTCGTCACATCGGCGCCGAGCCATTTGGCGATCTGGATGGCGAAGGTTCCGACGCCTCCGGCGCCGCCTGAAATAAACACCTTCTGCCCGGCCTTGACATCGAGTTCGTCCCGCAGCGCCTGCAGCGCCGTCAGCCCCGCCAGCGGGACAGCCGCAGCCGCCGCGAAATCGAGATGGTGCGGCATGGGGGCGGCGTCATCCTCGTCGACACAGGCCTGCTCCGCAAACGCCCCGGCGCGTTCTTTCGCAACCCGGGCAAATACACGGTCGCCAATGCGGAACCGCTTCACGTCGCGGCCAACGGCCACGACCTCCCCCGCAAGCTCGTTACCGAGCACGAACGGCAGCTTCGGCCTGAGGATGGCGCGCAGCTTGCCTTGCCGGAACTTGAAATCCACCGGGTTCAGGCCGGCGGCGCGCACATTCACAAGGATGTCGCGGGGCCCCGGCACGGGCGCCGGAACATCCATCAGCTGGGCGCCCTCGGGACCACCGTAGTGCTTGAGAACGTATGCGCGCATCAGCCGCCATGCTCCATGTTCGGGGAGATCGCGACCTCCCCCTCCGGATTGAACGGTCCCGACCCTAACGTTAAAGTCAGGTTGAATGTCAATGGAAGGCGTGGCCCCATGAAAATCGGCGAATTGGCGCGGCGGAGCGGCCTGAACACCTCACGCATTCGCTTCTACGAGGCCAAGGGCCTGCTCACTGCGGTTGCGAGGACGTCCAATGGCTATCGCGAATATCCGGCCGACAGTCTCCTGATCCTCAACATCATCGTCAGCGCCCAGCGCACCGGCTTTTCACTGGATGAGATCAGGCAGATCCTGCCCGCGGACCTGCGTAACTGGCGGCCGACCGACCTGGTCGACGCCCTGCGCCGCAAGGTCACCGATATCGAGCAGATGGAAAAGCAGCTGCGGCAAAGCAGGCGGCAGCTTGACGCCCTCATCCGGAAAATCGAGGACAAGCCCGACGACATGGGCTGTGCCGACAATACCAAGCGGCTACTGAAGGAGTTCGCCCCGGTTGCATCACCGTCCGCGCCGCGAACGTCCACGAAGCGCGGTGCTTCGTCCCAGGCTGCGGCGCGTCGCACCAAGCTCGGGGTGGAGAACCGCACCACGGCGGCGATCGCGGTGAAGGCGTCGCGGACGTAAGCAGACCATCGCAACCGCAATCCTGCCCCGTTTGCTTCCATCCTCATGACGAAGCAGAGAACATCCGGAGCGAATGCACGAATCCCGCGCGCGGAACGCAATAGTTGCGTCTTGGCTCGATGATCCATCCGTCCATTAGTCCAGCATCACGCGGCTGCGGAGGAATAAAGCGCCTCTCGCGATGAGACCAATGCCAAACCACCAGCCCCCGCTCCTCGCCATTCGCATTCAGCTTCGGACCACCGGGGGGCGCGACAACCAGAGCAAGGCCCCTGCTAACCCTATAGCCCGGCGCGCTGTAAGGGTCAGAGATCAATGTTTCCCGCAACTTCAGCCCCTGAAGGTCAAGTCGACTTCCGACCGGCCGATAGTGGCTCTCTGCATCAATGGGCAGCATCAGACAGTAGCGCCGTCCCTCGGCAGCCACTTGCGCCTGTTTTGCCACCAGCCAGATGGTCCCTATCGACCAAGCGAACAAAACAGCCAGGCATCCCACCGACAGCCCGAAAAGACCGATGCGGTAAACGCGTAGCACATTCGCTCGGGATGACGCTGGCGGCCCTACAATGAGCAGGCAGACATCGATGGCGATCGCGACAACCGAGAGCTCAAGGCTTCGAAGCGATGAAACCTCGGAAATGAACGGTAGCAGCTGTATCCGGACGACCTCGACCATAGCCAGGATCAAATGACAGACGATACCAATTCGGATCCATCGCAACGCTCGCGCGCGCAAGGATGACTGCCCGACGATGGACCAGCACATCAGCGCCAGTGGCGCAAAGAACTCCGCAGCAGAAGCGACAACCTCCGATGCATCCCACTCTGTCGCCGCGCTGGGAAATATCGAAAGCATGGAAGCCACGACAAGACCGGCGCACAAAAGTGCCCCCAAAATGGCTCGAATGTTTCCGATCCATGCTCCGGCAGCGCCGGCCTGACCGCCCCCTTCAATCGCGCTGTCAGCCCTGTCCGCCAAATTCTTCACACCTTTTCGGCCAGCGCTTTCATGCCCCGATCAAAGCTGCGGCGCGCGTCGTCATAGGCCCCTTTGCGGGGAGGATCGACCTTCGTGCACTCGGCCAGCAACCAATGACGGTGTGCCATCGCCGCATAAATGAACCGCACACTGGTGTCAGCATCAGTCTCTGCGCGCGCTTGCCCCAGCGACAGAGAGGCCATGAGCACAGCGACGGCAAGTACTGAACCCCGCACCTTTTCTTCTCCCAAAAGCGACGAGGTGGCCTACCCGATCGGACACTATCGCGACGGGGCCCGCAATTCCGGAGCCCTTCGCACAGCCATACGCCCCAACCCGTCTCAAAACACCACATCGACGGCGAGGTTCGAACCTACGTGGCAGGTCGCTTCGATCAATCACTTTATTTTGGGATACTGCCTGCGGGTTAGGGCTGCGCCAGTCGTCCGGCCCGGGCGCGCCGTGGCGTGGCGACCGGACCGGGATGACGAGCGAGCTTTCCCCCTTCAGCCGTGTGGTATGGCCGGCACAACACCCCCTACTCCACGATATAGTCGCCGCTGCGGAAATGGCGGGCGCGGCGGCCGAACTGGAAGCAGTAGCCGGGCCACATGGTGGTGATCTTGCCGCTGTCGGTCTGGTACCAGCTGCGGCAGCCGGACTGCCACACCGTGCCAGTGAGATCGCGCTGCAGCTCGCTGTTGTAGCGGTCGTGGACCTCGGGCTTGACCTCGACCCGCCGCGCGTTGCGGCGGCGCGCCACCAAAATGGTCTCGAGGATCTGGTTCACATTGGTCTCGATCATGTAGATCATCGAGTTGTGGCCGAGCCCGGTGTTCGGCCCGGTGATGGTGAAGAGGTTGGGAAAGCCCTTGATGCTGGTGCCGAGATACGCCTCGCCGCCGGCCGCCCAGCGCTCCTTGAGCGCGACGCCGCCGGGGCCGACGATGTCGGCGTTCTGCAGCAGGGCCGTCGCCTGAAAGCCGGTGCCATAGATGATGACGTCGGCGGGCCGCGCGACGCCGTCGGCGGTCGTGATGGTATCCGCGCCGATGCTGCCGATCGCGCCGCTGACCACCGACACGTTCGGCCGGGCGAGCGCCGGATACCAGTCGTTGGAGATCAGGATGCGCTTGCAGCCCATGGCATAGCGCGGCGTGACCTGCTCGCGCAGCGCCGGATCAGATATCTGGCTTTCGATATGGCGGCGCGCCAGCGCCTCGGCGCCCTTCATCAGGTCCGGCTTGAAGATGCCGATGCCCTGATACTCGTTGTGCCAGAAAATCAGCTCGCGATAGAGCTTGCGCACGAACGGCAGCGCCGCGAAGGTGAACTTCTCCAACGCGGTGAAGGGGCGGTCGTCGCGCGGCACGATCCAGGGCGGCGTGCGCTGGTAGACGTCGAGCTGCTTCACCCGTGGCGCGATCTGCGGCACGAACTGGATTGCGCTCGCGCCGGTGCCGATCACCGCCACCCGCTTGCCGTCCAGCGCCACCGCATGGTCCCACGCTGCCGAGTGAAAGGCCGGGCCAGCGAACGTCGCGGCGCCGGGCAGTGCCGGGATCGCCGGCTCGCTGAGGCCGCCGGTGCCCAGCACCAGGAAGCGGCAGCGAAACTGGCGCTCGCCGCAATCGACATGCCATTTGCCCGCCGCCGCATCGAACCGCGCGCCACGAAACGTGGTGCCGAAACGGATATGGTCGAGCACGCGATACTTGCGCGCGGTGTGCTGCATGTAGGCCTTGATTTCCGGCTGGCGCGGATATTTGCGCGACCAGTCCGGCTTGCCCTCGAACGAATAGGAGTAGAGATGCGAAGGAATGTCGCAGGCAGCTCCCGGATAGTGATTGTCGCGCCAGGTGCCGCCGACCTCCTGGGCGCGCTCCAGCACCAGGAAATTCTTGACCCCGGTCCGCAGCAGCGCGATCGCCATGGCGAGACCGGAAAATCCGGTCCCGACAATGATCACCTCGCGCTCGGTCGTCGCTTCCGGCTGCATCTGCATCTCCATTCCAAATTTATAACAACTGTTGTTATCTTTGTTGGACAAGCGCGCGCTGAAGCGCGGCAGCTTGCGATTGTTTGGGACGCACTGCGTCTGGCATCCTTTCGACCCCCATTGCGGGGCCGGCCCTGCTACGCCGCGCAAAAGCTGGATTGCCGGATCACGTCCGGCAATGACGCAGCAGATGTGGCAGCGCCAAAAGCTCCTCAGACAGGCCTACGGCGCACGTGCCGCGTAGAAGTCGTCGAGCGCGGTGCGCATGACCTTTTCCGGATAACGGTCGGGATTGATGACCCAGGCAAGACCGAGGCCGTCGATCAGCGCGAGGCAGGCGATGGCGTCGTCGCGGTCGCTGCCCTTGGGATGCAGCAGGCCGGCGGCGCGCAGGCTGGCGAAGCCTTTCGACACCTCGGCGACCTGCTCGTTGTGGTTCTTGCGATACTCCGCCATCAGCCGCTCGCGGCCGACGGCATAGCCCATGAACGCGGTCCACACCCGCCAGTTGTCGCGGCTCTCCTTGGCGGTCGGCAGGATCCTCAGCCAGCAGCCGACGACGGCCTTGATGGTCAGCTCCGACTTCTTCTGCGGGAACTCAACCCCCTGCATCGCCTTGATCACGCGGTCGAGCGCGAACAGCAGCAGTTCGTCCTTGTCGCGGAAGTAGTGGGTGACGATCCCGGTGGTGCCGCCGAGCTCCTGCGCGATGGAGCGGATGCTGGCGCGGTCGACACCGTCCCGGATGATCACGCGCCAGGCGCACTCCACCACGTCCGCCCGCCGTGCGCGCTGATTGTCCGACAACTGCCTCATTGCATCCCGTCCCATCATGCTCGCGGCCCTCGAATCCGGAACGCCGTCGATACCAGCACATAGCTGAATGTATACTGGATCAGGCTCGACGTGACAGCAATGATCACCATCGCCCGGGCGACGGTGATGGCGGTGTCGAGGCCGGTCGCCTCGGCATAGCTCTCGACACGGTCCTGCGCCAACACCGTGGCGGCGATCCAGACCAGCAGCGTGACGGTGAGCCGCCAGCAGCCCGCCCAGAGCCACCTCGCCCCACGCGGCAGCTCGGGTGCGAACCGCCCGGCCTTGCGCTGCCGGATCATCCAGCCATAGGCGAAGAACGAGTACAGCCAGGACACGATCACGCCGCCATAGATCTGGTCGAACACGTTCTCCTCGCCCGAGATCACCAGGATGCGCACGATCTCCCCGAACGACTTGCCGGTCAGATCCGGCGTCGGGACATAGAGCAGGATGGTCGAGGCATCCCAGTAGTCGATCAGCGCGAGCACGCAGACAATGGGCACGACGATCACGGCATCGACCAGCGCCGACATCGCCGCCGGATAGTTGTGCTGATTGATCTGGCGCAGGCACCACCGGCCGACGCCGCGCTTGCGGACGGTCTTCATCGCGTCACTGGTCACAACGGTCATGTCAGGCAGCCTCCTCCCGCACGGTTCGCAGCAATGATCCTTCCGGCGTCGGCATGGTGGTGAACGGCGCCAGCCGCCTGAAGAAGCGGTCGGGATCGACGCCGGTTTCAGGGGCGAAGGCGCCGCGCCGGTCGACCTCGCCCGCCATCAGCATTTCCGCCATGACGGCGGTCGGCACGCAGGTCATGGCGGCCATGCCGCCGGGAATCTCGCCCCGCATCGACACCCCGACCCGCACCGACCTGCCCTGCCGCGTGCCCTCCGCATAGGCCGACAGCATGGGCAGGTATTTCTTGCGCGTCGCGATCTCGACCGTCGCGCCCCAGGCGAAGCGCGTCGCCTCGCGCAGCGCGGCGCCGAGCCCGAGCGTGTCGCTGCGCGCGAACACCTTGCCGACATAGCCGACGGCATCGTCGAACCCGATGCGCTTGGCCTCGACCTGCCGGGTCACCGATTTCAGCACCGAGATGATGCCGCGCGGCATGTCCATCGCGTTGACGCTATGGCGCAGCGACGGAAAGCGGCGCGGCAGCGAGATCGGCTCGGGATGGCCGACGGTGTGGATCGGCACGCGGCCGACGCCCGGGAAATCGATCACCAGGCGCTGCAGCGGACGGACATCGACCAGCGCCCCTTCCCGCTGCACCCGGATCTGGCCCGTCAGCATCGCCAGCCAGTGATGAAGGGCGGCGCTGTTCTCGACGACATCGTCGCCGTCGGCATTGCGCTTGCCGGTGCCCCACACCGTGTGCAGGGTGTGGACGCGGTCGAGCTCGGCCGCCGCCGTCACCGCCAGGAGATTGGAGATCCCCGGACTCGCGCCGGCGCCGATGATCGCGGTGATGCCCGCCGCCTTCGCCGCATCGTCCAGCGCCAGCAGCTCGATGGTCGGCTGCCAGTCGTCGCAGATGTCGAGGTAGTGCGTGCGGCTGGCGATCGCGGCGCGCAGCACCGTGGTGCCGAACCGGTAATACGGGCCGACGGTCGAGATCACGACATCGGCTCCCTCCAGCGCCGCGTGCAGATCGCCGGCATCGGTGACGTCGAGGCCGATCGCCTTGATGCGGGGATCGCCGAGCTCAAAGGCGAGCTTGCGCGCCGCGTCGAATGCCCGGTCGGCGATGACGATCGATCCGAACGTCGCCGTGCCCAGCAGCGTCTTGACGGCGACGCGCCCCATCGCGCCGGCACCGCCGAGAACCACCAGCTTGTTGTCTTGGGTCATGATCGTCTTCTTTCCACGCGATAGCCGACTAGAAGTGGTGCTTGACGATGGTCGACACACCGGACACCCACGGCGTCTCCGCCGCCGGCGTGCCTCGGACATTGTCGGTGAGGTAGACCACGGCGCCGATGAGCTCGAACGACAGCGATTTGGAGAACCAGTATTCGAGAGCGACCACGGCATCGACGCTCTTGATGCCGGCGGACGGGCGCTTGGCCACGCCGCCCGACAATTCGATCAGGTCGGACGCGCGCGCGGTGATGGTGCCGCCGAAGCCGTCGGGCACCGTCGTCACCGGATCGAACAGCGCATTGACCGCTTTCTGGTTGGCCCAGGTCACCGAGCCGCCGACCGTCAATGTCAGGTCCGGGCGGAGCTCGAACAGGTGGAACGCGCCGACCGACAGCTTCTCGCTCTGCGATCCGCCGAGCACGCGGGTATAGCGCGCCGCAACCTGGTTGTAGCCGAACGTATAGGTCGCGAACAACCGCAGGTCCGGTGCAACCGCGGTGTCGGCAGCGTAGATCGACTGCTCGCCCTTCTTGTCGAACGCACTCTCGTAGCTGACCGCGAGCCCGACCTTGAGCGCCTCGGTGCTGACGAGATAGACGCCGGCCTGCGGCTTGGCGTCGGCCCCGATGTCGAGCCCCATGCTGTCGGTGATGCTGAAGAAGAAGCGATCGTTGAAAGTGATTTCGAGATTCGGCGCCGCGAAGGTCTTGCGCCCCTTGGCGCCCTCATACTCGCTCTGGTTGCTGAGGCGGACGCCAATGTGGCCCTCGACCTTGACGGCCGGCGGTTCATCGACCGGCACCACCGCCGCGATCCCGGCGGCCTCGACCGCCGCGCCGCTTGCCGCCGGCAATGTCATCGGCGCCTGCGCGTCCTGCGGCGCCGTCGCGCCGTCGCGCGGTTTCGCCTGCGAGCGCCCTGCGGCCTTGCCTTGCTTGCCGCCGCTTTGCGCGGCCGGCGCCGCGCCCGATCGATCCGCATCCGCATCCGCATCCGCATCCGCCTCGACATCCGTCACAGCCTGCGGCGACGCCGCCGCCGGCCGCACCATGGCCGCCTGTACGTCAACGGCGCCGCAGACCACAGCCGCCATCGACGAGAGGACGAGCGTCCTCCAATATTCACCACTTCGCATCTGCGCATTTCCCCCATCGATGCCGTTGCTGGCATTCGTTTAACGACCGCCATGTTCGACATAACACTCGTTATGTCGATGGCAGTAGCATATTGATGTTTACTACACAACAACTGTTGTGATTTATTTGTGACCGGGATGCCGGCACGACCGAGCACGAACGCCGGGCGGCCCGCTTATCTCTCATCGAGACCAGGAGGAAGTGACATGCGACAGGCTCATTTCATATCGGCGGCAATCGCGGCCGTGGCGTTCGCGACGACGGCCATGGCGGCACCGGTGCCCGACAGCGGCTACTACATCACCCAGGACAAGTCCGGCATCGTCAAGCTCGAGCCGTGCGGCAGCAACATCTGCGGCGTCCTGGTGTGGGGGCAGGATCTCAAGGACGGCGAGACCGACCAGGCCAATCCCAACCCGGCGCGGCGCTCGCGGCCGATCTGCGGCATGGCGGTGCTGCAGTTCGCGCGCTCCGGCGACAATGCCTCGGCCTATGATCCGGCGACCGGCAAGACCGAACGCGGCTTCGCCGTGACCGGCGATGCGTCGAAGCTGGTGCTCGGGGGCAGCGAAGGCGAGACCTGGCCGAAGACGTCGCAGCCGAGCCCGCGCTGCCGCTGAACACGCAGGCACGCCCGCCCCCGCGGCCCGGGCGTGATCGCAACGAACGTCCATGCGCCAAAGCGCATGGACGTTTTTTTTCAGGACAGCTGCAGCAGGCGCAGGATGTCCGGCACGATGGCCTGGGCATGCGACGGCGTGATCTCGTGCCCCATCGCCGCCAGCGGCAGGAAGCGGCTGCCGGCGATTCGCGCGGCCGCGTCCTGGCCGTGGGCAATCGGCAGCAGCGGATCGTGCTCGCCGTGCACGACGAGACAGCGCGCCGCGATCCGCTCCAGGTGGCGCCAGCGCTTGCGGTCCGCCAGGATCGCCGCATACTGGCGCGCGACACCCGTCCGGTTCGGCCAGCCATAGGCCGTCGACCGCGCGACGCGCTGCTCGAGCTCGGTGACGTCATCGGCCTGCAGCGGCCCGGCGATCAGGCGGCGGAACGCCAGGGCGGATGCGATGGCCGCCGGCAGATCATCCGGCTCGCGGCCGCTCAGCGCCCGCTGGACGTCGTCGCGCGGCGGCGGCAGCCCCGGCGCGCCCGACGACGACATGATCAGCGTCAGTGACCGCACCCGCCGCGGATGGGCCAGCGCGATGTGCTGGGCGATCATGCCGCCCATCGAGGCACCGACCAGGTGGGCGGCGGGGATGTTCAGCGCATCCAGCAGCGCGATCGCGTCCGCCGCCATGTCTGCGACGGTGTAGGGCGGCTTGACCCATTGCGGCAGTCGCAGCGTGCTGCACAGCCACAGCCGCAGCAGCGGCGGCGCGCCGAGCTGATCGAAGCGCGACGAACGGCCGACGTCGCGGTTGTCGCAACGGATCACCCGGCACCCCGCGCCGGTGAGGCCATCCACGAACGCGTCCGGCCAATCATGCAGTGTCTGGCCGAGGCCATGGATCAGCAGCACCGGAACGTCGGAGGATTTGCCCTCGCTCTGCCAGACAAGCCGCGGGCGGCCGGTGGTGGGTTGAAGGTCACGCATCGGAACACCTCGATTGAGTGGTGGTGGCGGATCGCTTTACGCTCCGACGCCGAGCGGCAGCTCGCCGCGGGCCACGAGATCGGCGCCGGAGCCAAAGCCGCAGAACGGCGCGAACAGGTCGAAGAACCAGGCGGGATCGATCGCCTCCTCCGGCGTCACGACACCGGCGGGCGGACGCTCCGCTGCGAAGCGATGCAGCGCGAGGCCGAGCGGCACGCCGGTCGCCCCGCTCATGCCGCCGGCCGGCAGACCGCGCAGCCAGGCGGCTGCGATCACCGGGCGGCCGGCGGTCTCGCCGCGCACCCATCCGAACAACGACGGCACTTCGGCGGCACCAGCCGGTTTCGCGCTCGCCTTGCCGTCCGGCTTCTCGATCTCGCGCGCGGCTTCCTTCAGCGACAGGATCTTGCGGTCGACGAGGGTCTGCAGCACGCGCAGGCCGGCGAAGGTGCGCTCGTCGGAGCCGGCCATGACATTGGTGCACGCCTGCAGGCCGCCGAACACCCGCGGCAGCGTCACTGCCTCGGGATGGCCGACACTCCAGACCGCGAGCCGGCCATGGCCTGGAAAGTCGATCTCGCGGCGCTGCAGCGGCTTCACCAGCACCGACGCGCCGCCATTGTGGACGCGGATCTTGCCGGACAGTTGCTGCATCCAGTGGACGACGGCGGCGCTCGGCTCGTCCGACGGCGCCCTCGCCTGCCCGCCCGCATCCTCCACGCCGTCGATCGACCAGCCGGTCAGGATCTCCAGCGGCCGCTCGATCGTCCGCGCCGCCGCCACCGCCAGCAGGTTGGTCAGGCCGGGGCTCGCGCCCATGCCGACAATGGCGGTGACGCCGCGCGCCCTGGCCTTGGCATCGAGCGCCAGCATCTGCAGCGTCGGCTCCCAGTCGTCGCAGATGTCGAGATAATGCGCTCCGGCGGCGATCACCGCCTCGAGCACCGGCACCCCCAACTCGAAGAACGGTCCCGAGGCGTTCATCACCACCGTGGCGCCATCGAGCACCGCCGCCAGCGCCGCCATGTCGCGGACATCGACATGGGCCGGCCGCGCCTTGCCGCGATGCCGCGCCGCGACCTGTTCGGCGCCGGCGAGATGGCGGTCGGCCACCACGACCTCGCGCACGAAACCGAGCTCCGCAGCCACCCGCACCGCGGTGCGCCCCATGCCGCCCGCGCCGCCCAACACCACCACCCGCATGTCGCCGTTTCCTTCCGTCGTGAAGCGGCGATAACTACACAACAGTTGTGATGTTTGTCCAGCGATGAAAGCGCGCGGAGAATGCGCCCTTTGCCAATAGCGGTGTCCCGGAATGACGCTGAAAAACGGAGCGACGCAGCGTGTCTCAGGCGGCAGCGACAACGATTGCGTTCAGCCCGCTCAAGCCGCGCCGCCCGATGGCGGCGCGTGGGGCGCGGGGGTGGGCTTGCCGCCGAACCGCATCTTGACCCACTCGCGCATGCTCTGGAACGTGACGTAGAGCATGGGGATCAGGAAGATGCCGATCGAGCTCGCCGCCAGCATGCCGCCGAACACCGCGGTGCCGACGCCGCGGCGGCTGATCTGGGCGGCGCCGGTGGCGATCACCAGCGGCACAAGGCCGAGGATGAAGGCGATCGAGGTCATCATCACGGCACGAAAGCGCGTCCGCGCGCCGAGCACCGCCGCCTCCAGGATGCCCTCGCCCTCCTCGCGGCGCTCCTTGGCGAACTCGACGATGAGGATGCCGTTCTTGGCCGCGAGCGCGATCAGCACCACGAGGCCGATCTGGCCGTAGAGATCGAGGCTGAGCCCGGCGAGCTTGATGCCGATGAACGAGCCGAGCACGCCGACCACGACCGACAGCAGCACCGGCACGGGAATGGTCCAGCTCTCGTACAGCGCCACCAGGAACAGGTAGGCGAACAGCACCGCGAGCGCGAGGATGGCGCCGGTCTGGCCGGAGGCCTGCTGCTCCTGATAGGCGGTGCCGGTCCATTCATAGCTGTAGCCCGCCGGCAGGGTGCGGCTCGACACCTCGCCCATCGCCGCGATCGCGCTGCCGGAAGAGATGCCCGGCGCCGGGCCGCCATTGATGGTGATGGACCGGTAGTTGTTGTAGCGGCTGATGACCTGTGGCCCCTGCACGATCTTGAGGCTGGCGATCGAGCGCATCGGCACCATCTCGCCGGCCTTGTTGCGGACATAGATCTGCCAGATCGCCGGGATGTCGCCGCGGTCGGCCGCCTCGCCCTGGACATTGACCTGCCAGGTGCGGCCATAGAGGTTGAAGTTGTTGACGTAGATGCCGCCGAGGGTGGCCTGCAGCGCGCTGAACACGTCGCTCATGTTCAGGCCCAGCGCCTGCGCCTTGGCGCGGTCGATGTCGAGATAGAGCGAGGGATTGGTGGCGGTGAAGGTGGAGAACACCCGCGTCAGCCGCGCGTCGCGGTTGGCGGCGCCGATCAGCCCCCCCATCACGCTGCTCATCGCCGCCGGGTCCTGCCCCTCCAGCGCCTCGAGCTGATACTCGAATCCGCCGCTGGTGGACAGCCCGATGATCGGCGGCAGGTTGAACGGCAGCACGCTGGCCTGGCGGACCTGACTGCCGGCACCGAACGTGCGGCCGATCAGCGCCTGCGCGCTCTCGGTGACGGCGGTGCGGTCGGCGAACGGCTTGAGGCGCACCACGATGAAGGTGGCGTTCGGCTCGGAGGCGCCGTCGAGCAGCGAGAAGCCGACGATCGACAGCACATGGGCGACGCCCGGCAGCGGCTTGAGGATGGCCTCGACCTGCTCGGTGACCGTGCTGGAGCGCGCCACCGACGCGCCGTCGGGCAGTTGCACCATGACGAAGAACGCGCCCTGGTCTTCCTCCGGCAGGAAGCCGGTCGGGGTGATCAGCGACAGGCCGAAAATGCTGCCCGCGAACACCAGCACGGCGACCAGCGACAATGTCGCCATCCGCACCAGGCGGTGCACGCCGCCGGCATAACGGTCGCGCACCCAGTCGATGCCGTCGCTGACGCGGCCCATGATGCCGTGGCGCGGCCCGGTATGGCGCAGGAACACAGCGCACAGCGCCGGCGACAGCGTCAGCGCGTTGATCGCCGAGATCACCATCGCCGCGGAGATCGTCACCGCGAACTGGCGGAACAGCTCGCCGGAAATGCCGGGGATGAAGGCGATCGGCACGAACACCGACAGCAGCACCAGGGTGATCGCGATCACCGGCGCGGTGATCTGGGCCATCGCCTTCTTGGTGGCGTCCGCCGGCGACAGCTCCGGCTCCTCCTCCATCACCCGCTCGACGTTCTCGACGACGACGATGGCGTCGTCGACCACGATGCCGATCGCCAGCACCATGGCGAGCAGCGACACGGTGTTGGCGGAATAGCCCAGCGCCAGCAGCACCACGAAAGTGCCGATCAGGCTGACCGGCACCGCGACCGCCGGGATGATGGTGGCGCGCAGGTTGCCGAGGAACAGGAACACCACGATCACCACCAGGATGAATGCCTCGAACAGCGTCTTCATCACCTCATGGATGGTGTCCTGCACGAAGTCGGTGGAATCGTACATCACCATGTATTTGAGGCCGGCCGGAAAGCGCTCCGACGCCTTCTTCAGCGTCGCCTGCACCGCCGCCGCGGTCTTCACCGCATTGGCGCCGGGCGCCAGATAAATGCCGATCGGCACCGACGGCCGGCCGTCGATGCGCGACTCGCTGTCGAGGTTCTGCGCCCCGATCTCGACCCGCGCGACGTCGCGGATGCGCAGCACCGAGCCGTCGGGATTGGCGCGCAGCACGATGTCGCCGAACTGCGCCGCGGTGGACAGGCGGCCCTGCGTCTGAACGTTGAACTGGAACTGCTGCTGGTCGCTGATCGGGCGGGCGCCGATGCGGCCGACCGCGGCCTGCACGCTCTGCGCCCGGATCGCGCTGACGACGTCGGAGGGCGCGAGGTTGAGGCTGGTGAGGCGCTGGGTATCGAACCAGATCCGCATCGAATAGTTCAGCTTGGCGAACAGGCTGGCTTGGCCGACGCCGGGCGTGCGCGAGATCGCATCGAGCACGTTGATGATGGCGTAGTTGGTGATGAACAGCGGATCCTGCTCGCCATTGTCGCTGTACAGCGTGATGAACTGCAGCACTGCCGAGGACTTCTTGGCGACGACGAGGCCCTGCTGCTGCACCTCGGACGGCAGTTGCGACAGCGCGGTCTGCACGCGGTTGTTGACGTTGACGGTGTTGATGTCGGGATCGGTGCCGAGCGCGAACGACACGGTCAGCGTGTAGGTGCCGTCGTTGCCGCTGGTCGACTTCATGTAGAGCATCTTGTCGACGCCGACGACCTGCGCCTCCAGCGGCTGCCCGACGCTCGCCTCCACCACCTCGGCCGAGGCGCCAGGGAAGACGCCGGACACCGTGACCTGCGGCGGCACGATGTCGGGAAACTGCGCCACCGGAATGCGGGTCAGCGCCAGCACGCCGGCAATCGTCATCACCAGCGCGATGACGATGGCGAGGCGCGGACGATCGACGAAGACCGACGAGATCATTTGCCGCTGCCCGCAGGCTGGGAGTTGGCCCCGCCGGACGCTCCGGCCTTGTCCGCGGCCGGCGCGCCGCCGGCGTTCGAGGTCTCGGCGTTCATGGTCGACTGCAGTTGCGGGCTCGGCGGCCCCGGCGCCACCGCCTGCCCCGGCCGCACCCGCTGCAGCCCCTCGACGATGACCTTGTCGCCCTTCGTCAGTCCGCCAATCACCGCCGCGACGGTGGTGGTCGACTGCCCCAGCTTGATGCGGCGCTGCTCGGCCTTGCTGTCAGGGCCGACCACATAGACATAGTCGCCCTGCTGGTCCGACAGCACCGCCGCGCGCGGCACCGCCAGCACCTGCACCGGCTGCACGCCCTCCAGCAGCACGGTGACGAACTCGCCGTCGATCAATTCGCGCAGGGTGCCGTCATTGGCCGTCGACAGCAGCGCGGGATTGGGGATGGTGCCGCGCAGCAGGATGGTGTCGGTGCTGGACGTCACCGTGTTCTCGGCGAAATCGAGCTTGCCGGTCTGGCTGTAGACCTTGCCGTTGGGCAGGCGGACACGGATCACCACGGCACTGTAGCCGCCCTGCCCGGCATACTGGTCGCGCAGGTCGAGCACCTGGCGCACCGACACCGGAAAGGTGACATACATCGGGTCCTGGCTGACGATGGTGGTGAGCACGCCGGAGCTCGGACTGACGACATTGCCGACGGTCACCGCGGTGCGGCCGATGCGGCCGTCGATCGGCGCATGGATGTCGGTGTAGTCGAGGTTGATCTGCGAGGTCTGCACCTGGGCATCGGCGGCCTGCACCTGGGCCTCGAGGGCGCGCTGGTTGGCGACCGCGGCGTCATAGCTCGACTGCTGCCCGGCGGGACCGGCGAGCAGCGTCTTCTGGCGTTCGGTGGTCAGCTTGGCGAGGTCGAGATTGGCCTGCAGCTGCTCGACGTTCGCCTTCTTGGCGGCGAGATCCGCCTCGAACGGGCCGCGCTCCAGCACGTACAGCCGATCGCCGGCCTTGACCTCGGAGCCCTCGTCATAGAGGCGCTTGTCCATGAACGCGGTGACGCGGGCGACCACGTTGACGCGGTTGGTGGCCTCGATGCGGCCGAGGAACTCGCTGGATTCGATGATCGGCCGGATGGAGGCCTCGACCACTCCCACCGCCGGCGGTCCGGCCGGCGCCGGCTGGGCGCGCAGCGGCAAGTCAGAAATGGCAAGGATCGGGAGAGCGAGCAGCAGGCCGGCCCACAGGGGGCGGGACCTCAACAGGCTTGCCCATCGTCCCGCGCTGGCAGGCCCTGCGCAACACATCTTGGCCCGTTGCATTCCCCTTCGCTCCCGAGGCTGGATCGGACGGCGACAGCATGATGGGAGCGAGCCGGACGTGCAGAGACAAGCTCGACCCGGGATGACGAGGGAATGATAGCGGGGAATTTTGACGGCGCAACCACACGCGAGACGGCGGCAACCGCGCGGCGAACGTCACGGGTTCCACGCGCGGTCGCGGTGAATGGCGGGGCGGACGCGCGGTATGACCACACGGACATCAAACACGCTCGAGCGGCAGCCAGATGCCGCTCGGCCGTTTCGTTCGGGATCGTTCGCTCAGGAGCCGAACGCCACCGGACGGAACGCCTGCACCAGCTGCTGGTCGAGCTTGTCGCCCATGTGCTCCAGCGTGCCGAACGCAGCCTCGCGGGAGAGCGAGGTGTCCTGGCCGCTGCGCTCCACCAGCGCGGCGAACACGTCGACCATGGTGATGATGCGCACGATGTCGGAAATGTCGCCGTTGCGCAGCTGGTCGGGATAGCCGGTGCCGTCGAGCAGCTCATGGTGATGCAGCACCACGTCGAGCATCTCGCGCGGGAAGCTCGCCTGCGCCGCCAGCGCGTCATAGCCGCGGCGGGTATGCTCGCGCATCACCGCATCCTCGTCGTCCGTCAGCGCGTCGGCCTTGTTGAGGATCGAGAGCGGGATGAACGCCTTGCCGACGTCGTGAATCAGGCCGGCGCGGGCGAGACGGCGCTGGTCCTCCTCGCGCATGCCGAGGTGCTGGCCGAACGCCACCGCAAAACCGGTGACCAGCAGGCAGTGGCGGTAGCTGCGGTTGTGGTGACGGCGGACCGCGAGCACCCACTCCTTCAGCGATGAGCGCTTGAGCGCCTTGAGGATGCGCGTTTCCTCCTGCATGACGTCATCGGGGGTCAGCGGCACACCGGCGCGGAGCTTCTCGAACACCCGCACCAGCACCGCATGGGCCGCAGCGACCCCGCGCGACAGCGCCTCGCGGCTCGCGCTGGTCTCTTCCTTCTCCTGGGTATAGGCGAACGAGGCGTTGAGGCGGCGCAGCACCGCATCGGCTTCGAACGGCCGCTGGATGGTATCGGTGGCGCCCAGCGCCCAGGCCTGGGTCGAGCCGTGATGCAGCGTATCGGCGAGCACGAACAGGCGCGGCATCGACTGGTAGGCCTTGGCGACCAGCTTGCGGCGCACCCGCTGCACGCTCTCGGTCGAGCGCAGGTCGATATCGACCACGATGCCGGACAGGCTCTTCAGTGGCTTCTCCGGCATGTCCGCGGTCGACACCACGTCGACATTGCCGACGACCGACATGATCCGCGCCAGCTCGCTGCTGCGGTCACCCCGATCGGACGCCAGAAGCAAGTACCTCCGGCCGAGAGAACCATCGACTAACGACATACTCAAACCTCAACGATGCCCCATGCTTCGTCGAGGATGTACAGGAAAAACCGTTCCCGGAGATTAACGAGTATTATGAATGCGTTATCGGGGAAATCGATAAAATTTGAAGGATGTCGAGCCACGCTTTGCGCGGGCTCCGGGCGCGGCAGCCGCCGCGCCGTCAGCCCTTTCGGTCGGGGTTTGCCGACGCGGTCGGCCCGGTCTTGCGCTGGGCGGGACCTGCGATCCGCACCTGATCGTTCTCGGCAAGACCATCCGGCGGCGTCACGATGATGCGGTCGTCGGCGGCAAGCCCCGAGGCGATCTCGATCTCGCGGCCGAGATCGCGGGCGATCGTCACCTTC
This sequence comes from Bradyrhizobium sp. 2TAF24, assembly GCF_052115025.1. Lineage (NCBI taxonomy): Bacteria > Pseudomonadati > Pseudomonadota > Alphaproteobacteria > Hyphomicrobiales > Nitrobacteraceae > Bradyrhizobium > Bradyrhizobium sp. 2TAF24. The sequence goes on from NZ_JBFRFW010000006.1 coordinate 267,287, forward strand.
TTGAAGGCGACGCGGTCGCCCGCCCCGACGGTTGCGACCCGCAGGCCGTTCTGATCGAAAATGAGGGCGCTGGCCGGAATGTGCAGCGGCTGCACGTCGCGCGACAGGTCGAGGCGGACATTGCTGTAGCTGCCCGGCAGCAGCTCGCCCTTGTCGTTCGTGACGCCGAGCTGCATGCGGGTGGTGCCCGAGCCGACATCGACCGCCTGCGACGACGATTCCACCACCGCCGGGAAGGCGCGGTCGGGATATTCCGGCACCGAGACCATCGCTCGGGTGCCGACCTTGATCAGCGGCACGTAGGTCTGCGGCACGTTGACATAGACGCGCAGCTTGCCGGTGCTCGAGATCACGAACATCGCCGAACCGCCGCTGCCGGCATTGATCAGCGCCCCGACATCGGTGTCGCGCGCGGTGACGATGCCGTCGAACGGCGCGGTGAGGCGCTTGTAGCCGGCGAGYGCCTCGAGGCGGTCGACATTGGCCTGACCCGACTTCACCAGCGCGGTCTTGCTGTTGAGGTCGGCAGTGCGCTCGTCGACGTCCTGCTGGGAGGCGAAGCTCTGGGTCAGCAGCGCCTGGCGGCGCTTCAGCGTCGCCTCCGAGAGCTTGGCCGCGGCCTGGGCGTTGAGGAGATCGGCGCGGGCCTGCAGCAGCTGCTGGTCGAGATCCGGCGCCTCGATCTCGGCAAGCAGGTCGCCGGATTTGACGCGGGCGCCGATGTCGACCTTCCAGTCCCGGACATAGCCGCTGACGCGGGCGTAGATCGGCGCCCGGAAATAGGCCTCGAGCCGCCCCGGCAGGTTGAGCACGGGATTGAGCGTCTTGCCGTCGGGCAGCGCCACGGCGACCGTCGGGATCGCCTGGGCCTCGGTCCATTCCCGCAGGTGGGCATCGCCCTTCTCGCGGGCAACCATGCCGGTGACCACCACGACGATCACCGCGGCGCCGGCGAGCAGGCCGGCGATGCCGAGCTTGCGGCGGCTGATCGCGGGCGGGGTCGGTTCAAGCGGCATGGTGCGTCTCCGTTGGCGCGTGCCGTCGTCCATGGACCAGACTGAAGACCACGGGAACGAACATCAGCGTAGCAAGGGTTGCGAAAATAAGGCCGCCGATCACGGCGCGGCCGAGCGGCGCATTCTGCTCGCCACCCTCGCCGAGACCGAGCGCCATCGGTGCCATGCCGATGATCATGGCGAGCGCGGTCATCAGCACCGGGCGGAAGCGGACGAAGCCGGCCTCGCGGGCGGCGGCGACCGCATCGCCCAGCGCACCGAGGCGCTCGCGGGCGAAGCTGATGACCAGCACGCTGTTGGCGGTGGCGACGCCCATGCACATGATGGCGCCGGTCAGCGCCGGCACCGACAGCGTGGTCTGGGTGGCGAACAGCATCCAGACGATGCCGGCGAGCGCCGCCGGCAGCGCGGTGATGATGACGAACGGGTCCGACCACGACTGGAAGTTGACGACGATCAGCAGGTAGATCAGGACCACCGCGCCGAGCAGGCCGAACAGCAGTCCGGCGAAGGCGCTGTTCATGGTCTTGACCTGCCCGAGCAGCACGACGCTGCTGCCCTTCGGCACGTCCCTGGCGGTGTCGGCGATCGCCCGCTGCACGTCGGCGGCGACCGCGCCGAGATCGCGGCCCTGCGGCGTCGCGTAGATCTGCACCATCGACTGGATGTTGTACTGGGACACCACCGCGTTCGAGGTGGTGCGGTTGATGTTGGCGATGCCGCCGAGGATCGGCAGCGAGCCGATGCCGGCCGCGGTGATCGGCAGGGTCTGCAGCGCGCTCAACGAGTCGATCTGGTACTGCGGCGTCTGCATCACGATCGGATACGACACGCCGTTGTCGGGGTTGAGCCAGTAGGTCGGCGCGACCTGCGAGCTGCCGGCGAGGTTCACCACCAGACTGTTGGTGACGTCGCGCTCGGTCAAGCCGATGTACTGCGCCCGCGTGCGATCGACGTCGACATTGAAGGTCGGATTGCTCTGCGACTGCTGGATGCGGGCGTCCGCGATACCGGGGATGTGGCGGATCTTGCCGAGCAGCAGGTTGGCGTAGGCGAAGTTGGCCGGCAGGTTGGCGCCGCGGACCTGCAGGTCGATCGGCGCCGGCGCACCGAAGTTGAGGATCTGGCTGACGATGTCGGCCGGCAGGAACGCGAAGGTCACGCCCGGAAACGCGCGCGGCAGCTCCTCGCGCAGCAGCTGGACGTATTCGGCGGTCGGACGATGATCTTCCTTGAGCTTGATCTGGATGTCGCCGTCCTGGGTGCCGATCACACCGGTGTTGTTGTAGGTCATGTTGATGCCGCTGATCGGCATGCCGATGTTGTCGACCATGGTGTCGAGCTGATCGGGGGGGATCAGGCGGCGGATCGCCTTCTGGATGTCGGCGAACTGGCCGGCGGTCTCCTCGACACGGGTGCCGACCTGGGTGCGCACATGCATCAGGATCTGGCCGGTGTCGACCGCGGGGAAGAAGTTGCGCCCGAGGAACGGTGTCAGCAGGAACGAAGCCGCCACGACCAGCAGGAAGCCGCCGACGAACACGCCGCGATGGTGGAGCGCGAGATCGAGCAGGTCGCGATAGCCGGCGCGGAGCCGCTCGAAGCCGGCCTCGAAGCCGCGCTGGAAGCGCACCAGGGGATTGCGCGAGCGCGGCGCGCCCTCGCCTTCGCCTTTACCTTCGCCATGGCCGTGCACGTCATGGGCACGCAGCAGATAGTTCGCCATGGTCGGCACCAGGGTGCGCGACAGGATGAACGAGCAGATCATGGCGAAGATCACGGCTTCGGCCATCGGCACGAACAGGAAGCGCGCGACGCCCTCCAGGAAGAACATCGGCACGAACACGATGCAGATGCACAGCAGCGAGACGAACGCCGGCGTCACGATCTGCGCCGCGCCGTCCATGATCGAGGTCTCGACGTCCTTGCCGTGCTCGATATGCCAGTTGATGTTCTCGATGGTCACCGTGGCGTCGTCGACCAGGATGCCGACGGCGAGCGCGAGGCCGCCCAGCGTCATGATGTTGAGCGTCTCGCCGATCGCCGACAGCGCGATGATCGAGCCGAGGATGGCGAGCGGGATCGAGGTGGCGATGATGACGGTCGAGCGCCAACTGCCGAGGAACAACAGGATCATCAGGCTGGTCAGCGCCGCGGCGATGGCGCCTTCGGTCGCGACCCCGGTGATGGCGCCGCGCACGAACACCGACTGGTCGGCGAGCAGCGACACCTTGAGCTGCTCCGGCAGGGTGCCGCGCATCTCCACCAGCATCTGCTTGATGCCGGCGATGATGGCGAGCGTCGACGCCGAGCCGTTCTTGAGCACCTGGAGCAGCGCCGAGCGATTGCCGTCGACATGGACGATGTTGGTCTGCGGCGGGTTGCCGTCGCGCACCTCGGCGACGTCGCGCAGGTAGACCATGGCGCCGTTGACCGCCTTGATCGGCAGGCTGCCGAGGTCCTCGAGCCGCGTCGCCGCGTTGTTGAGCTGGATGGTGTACTCGAACGCGCCGATCTTCTGGGTGCCGACCGGGGTGATCAGGTTCTGAGCCGCCAGCGTGTTGGCGACGTCCTGGCCGGACAGGCCGCGGGCCTGCATCGCGGCGGAATTGAGGTCGATCTGGATCTGGCGCTGCTTGCCGCCGAACGGGTACGGGATCGCGGCGCCCGGGATGGTGACGAGCGGCGTGCGCACCACATTGATGGCGAGGTCGCCGAGGTTCTGCTCGCTGAGGCCCTCGCCGCCGAGCGCGATCTGCAGGATCGGCACGGTGGCGGCGCTGTAGTTCAGGATCAGCGGCGGGGTCGCGCCCGGCGGCATCTGCTTGATCAGCGTCTGCGAGATTGCCGTGACCTGGGCGTTGGCGGTGCGGATGTCGACGTTGGGCTGGAAGAAGATCTTGATGATGCCGAAGCCGCTATAGGAGTTGGCCTCGATATGCTCGATGTCGTTGACCGTGGTGGTCAGCGCCTTCTGGAACGGCGTGGTGATGCGGCCGGACATCTGGTCCGGCGGCAGGCCGGTGTACTGCCAGACGACGCCGATCACCGGGATGCGGATCTCGGGAAAAATGTCGGTCGGCGTGCGCAGCGCCGCCAGCGGCCCGACGATCAGGATCAATAGCGCGAGCACGACAAAGGTATAGGGACGCGTCAGCGCGATGCGGACAAGGCCGATCATTGACGTAAAGCTTCCTCGATCCGCGAAACCGTGGGCGTTGTGGCGATGATGGAGTGATGCCGCCCCGGGGAATCCCCCAGCTGCGACAAAACATACCAATCACGCCACGGTCCGGCAACGGCGTCTCGGAAAAGTGAAGGCCTTCGAATGGGATACCGCAGCCGCAAAGAGGCATTTCCGCAATTGCGTGACAATGCTACATGGCACCCATGTCCTTTTGCGTCGCCGCACTCTACCAGTTCCTGCCCCTGCCCGATTTCCGTGCATTGCGGGCGCCATTGCGCGCGCGCTGTGAGCAGTTGCAGGTCAAGGGCACGCTGCTGCTCGCCGCCGAGGGCCTCAACGGCACGGTTTGCGGCACCGACGCCGCCATCGCCGCGCTGATCACCGAGTTGAAACACGGCCCGCTGTTCGGCGGCCGGCTCGACAACCTCGAGCTGAAGTTGTCAACCGCCGAGCAGATGCCGTTCGGGCGACTGAAGGTGCGCCTCAAAAAGGAAATCGTGACCTTCGGCGACGCCAGCGCCGATCCGACCCGGCAGGTCGGCACCTATGTGCCGGCCGCAGACTGGAATGCGCTGATCGCGGAGCCGGACGTGGTGCTGATCGACACCCGCAACGCCTTCGAGGTGGCGATGGGCACCTTCGAGGGCGCGCGCGATCCGCAGATCGCCCGCTTCAGCGACTTCCGCGATTACGTCCGCAGCACGCTCGATCCGGTCCGGCACAAGAAGATCGCGATGTTCTGCACCGGCGGCATCCGCTGCGAGAAGGCCTCGGCCTACCTGCTGGCGCAGGGGTTCGCCGAGGTCTATCACCTCAAGGGCGGCATCCTGAAATATCTCGAGGATGTGCCTGAAAGCGACAGCCGCTGGCGCGGCGGCTGTTTCGTGTTCGATGAGCGCGTCGCGCTCGGCCACGGCCTGGTCGAACAGCACGGCATCATCCAGACCGGCGAGACTGATCATGACTGAGACCACCGAACGGCTGGATTCCCTGGAAATCCGCATCGCCTACCAGGACGAAATCATCGAGACGCTGAACAAGGCGGTGACCGAACAGTGGGTGCGGATCGAGGCGCTGACGCGCGAGATCGGCCGCCTCACCGACCGTGTGCGCGAAGCGGAGAACCGCTCCGCGGCATCCGCTGCGCCGGAGCCGCCGCCGCCGCATTATTGATCCGCGGGCGCCGACCACACCGGCTGCGTCATTGCCGGGCGAAGACCTGGCAATCCAGCCTGGTCCTGTTCGCAGACGACCAAAGCTGGATCCAGAGCAACGCGGCTATGCCGAGTTGCGTTTTTAAGAAACCCAACTCGGAAACATTCGACTTGGGACGTCTCGGCGCTGCGCGCCGGCCCGGTGATGACGCCGAGAACGAAGAAGCATGCCGCGTCCCAAAAGCCTACGATGCCCTACACCGCGACCTTGCGGTGACGGATCGGGCCGCCGCGGGTCAGCCGCTCGGCGGCTTCGATGATGGCGTTGGTGTCGATGCCGTATGCGGCATAAAGATCATCAATGGTGCCGGTCTGGCCGAAATGGTCGACGCCGAGCGCCTCGACGCGGTGGCCATGGACGCCCCCGAGCCAGGCGAGCGTCGCCGGGTGGCCGTCGATGACCGTGACGAGGCCACAGTGGCGCGGCAGCGGCGCCAGCAGCCGCTCGATGTGGCTTGCGCTGGCGATCGCGCCTTCGCGCTGGCGGCGACGCGACGCGGTCCAGCCACTGTACAGCCGGTCGGCCGAGGTGACGGCCAGCAGGCCGATGTCGCGGCGACCGTCGCCGAGCAGGCCCGTCGCCTCGATCGCTTCGGGCGCGACCGTGCCGGTGTAGGCGATCACCAGCTCGGCATTCGGCCCGGGCTTGCGCAGCCAGTAGGCGCCATCGGCGATGCCAGCTTCGAGTTCAGGGGTGAGCACGCGCTGCGGCTGGTCGATGGTGCGGGTGGACAGCCGCAGGTAGACCGAGCCGCCGCCCTCCTGGCCGGGAAGCGCGGCATCGGCCGCATCCTTCTGCATGTGAACGAACCCCCAGCGCATGATCGCGGCGAGCTCGTCGACGAACGCCGGCTCGAACGACGACAGGCCGTCCTGCGCGAGGCCGATCAGCGGCGTGCCGATCGACTGGTGCGCGCCGCCCTCCGGCGCCAGCGAGATGCCCGACGGCGTCGCCACCACCATGAAGCGGGCGTCCTGGTAGCAGGCGTAGTTGAGGGCATCGAGGCCGCGGGCGATGAACGGGTCGTACAGCGTGCCGACCGGCAGCAGCCGTTCACCGTTGATGCTGTGTGACAACCCCAGCGCGGAGAGCAGGAGAAACAAGTTCATCTCGGCGATGCCAAGCTCGATATGCTGGCCTTTCGGCGAGAAATCCCAGGCGAAGGTCGAGGGGATCTTTTCTTTCCGGAACTGGTCGACCTGCTCGGCGCTGGCGAACAGGCCACGGCGGTTGACGAAGCCGCCGAGATTGGTCGACACGGTGACGTCCGGCGATGTCGTGACAAGGCGCGCGGCGAGATCGCTGTCGCCCCGGGCAAGTTCGCTGAGGATCAGCCCGAAGCCCTGCTGGGTCGACATCCGCGCGGCTGGCGTGAACGACAACCGCTCGGGCACCGCGATCACCGGCGCCGACAGACGGCGACGCCCATCGCGCCCGAACGGCACATCGGCGAGAAACCTCTCCAGCACCTGCGGCGCGAGGTCGAGGCCCTCGAAGCGGTCCCACTCGTGGCCCGGACGGATGTTCTGCGCCGCGCGCCACGCCTCCATCTGCGCCACCGTCATCAGGCCGGCATGGTTGTCCTTGTGACCCTGGAACGGCAGGCCGATGCCCTTGATGGTGTAGGCGATGAAGCAGACGGGGCGATCGTGGTCGATCGCCTCGAACGCCGCGATCAGGGTCTCGACGTCATGGCCGCCGAGGTTGGACATCAGCGCCAGCAGCTCGGCATCGGAGCGCTTCTCGATGAGCCGCGTGATGTCGCCCTGGTCGCCGATATCGTCGAGCAGCCGCTTGCGGAACGCCGCCCCGCCCTGGAACGACAGCGCCGCATAGACCTGGTTCGGACAGCCGTCGATCCAGCGCCGCAGCGCCTCGCCGCCCGGCTCGGCAAAGGCCTCGCGCATCAGGCGGCCATATTTGATGATGACCACGTCCCAGCCGAAGTTGCGGAACATGACTTCGAATTTCTCCCACAGCCCCTCCCGCACCACCGCATCGAGACTCTGGCGGTTGTAATCGACCACCCACCAGGTGTTGCGCAGGCCCTGCTTCCAGCCCTCCGCCAAAGCCTCGAAGATGTTGCCCTCGTCCATCTCGGCATCGCCGACCAGCGCGATCATCCGTCCCTCGGGACGGTCCTTCATCCAGCCATGGGCGGTGACGTAGGACTGCACCACCGAGGAGAACAGCGTCTGCGCGACGCCGAGCCCGACCGAGCCGGTGGAGAAGTCGACGTCGTCGGTGTCCTTGGTGCGCGAGGGATAGGACTGCGCCCCCTTCAGGCCGCGAAAATGCTCGAGCTTGTCGCGGGTCTGGTGGCCGAGCAGGTACTGGATGGCGTGAAACACCGGGCTGGCATGCGGCTTCACCGCGACGCGGTCCTGCGGCTTCAGCACCGCGAAATACAGCGCTGACATGATGGCGGCGAGCGAGGCGGACGAGGCCTGGTGGCCGCCGACCTTGAGGCCGTCGACATTGGGGCGGATGTGGTTGGCGTTGTGGATCGTCCAGGACGACAGCCACAGCGCCTTGCGGGTCAGGGCGGACAGGATCTCGGTGCGGGACGGCGATTGCGGCATGACGGTCACCCGATGGGATGGATGCGCGAGGCTAGCAGCGCCACCGTCAGCTTAGATCCCAAAGACGATCGCCAGAATGGCAATTATTGGTATATCATGCCGATCACGAAGCTAAATCCGGCGATTTATTCCAATGACAGCCCTCGACTCGATCGACCGCAAGATTCTCGCCGTGCTCCAGGCTGACAGCCGCGTCACCATGCAGGAGCTCGCCGACAAGGTCGGCCTGTCGGTGTCGCCGTGCCACCGCCGGGTCAAGCTGATGGAGGAGCGCGGCGTCATCACCGGCTATATCGCCACCGTGAACCAGAAGGCGCTGGGGCTGCCGGTCAGCGTGTTCATCTCGATCAAGCTGGCGCGGCAGAAGGAAGAAGACCTCGAGCGCTTCGCGCGCGCGATCTCGACCTGGGACGAGGTGCTGGAGTGCTATCTGATGACCGGCAACCGCGACTATCTCCTGCGCGTCGTCGCCGCCGACCTCGCCTCCTACGAAGCGTTTTTGAAAAACAAGCTCACCCGCCTCGACGGCATCGCCTCGATCGAGTCGAGCTTTGCGCTCAGCCAGGTGAAGTACTCGATCGCGCTGCCGGTGTGAGTGCAAGGCACTCTCCCGGGCCTCATGGTTCGAGACGCGCGGCGATGCCGCGCTCCTCACCATGAGGAGCAAGGCCGGGATCATACAATTGGCCGCGGCCCCGTGGGAGTGACCGGCGCCCGACGATCACCCCCGGACAGTCACGGCCTCGCCCTCCGCATCTAGCTTACGACACGCCGGACCGGCCTTCCCATCCTACTGCGTCTTTCTCCTCCCCCTGAGGAGCCCGCGCAGCGGGCGTCTCGAAGGGCGAGGCCCGGGTGCCTGCGACGGCTCCGCGTTCGACGAACGCGCAAGCACGGACGAGACCAAAGCGCAGCGGCCTCATGGTTCGAGACGAGCGGCTGTGCCGCGCTCCTCACCATGAGGAGAGAGGCCGGGATCACGCGCAGTGCCGCTCGCCCCCTCACCCGCGCTGCATGCCCCAGCGGCGGACGGTGCGGGCTTCGATGGCGCGGAAGATGATGCCTTCGACGAACAGGCCGACCGCCATCACCGTCAGCAGACCGGCGAACACGGATGCCGTGTCCAGGGTGTTGCGGTTCTCGAAGATGTACCAGCCGAGGCCGCCCTGCCCGGACGACACGCCGAACACCAGTTCGGCCGCGATCAGCGTGCGCCAGGCAAACGCCCAGCCGATCTTGAGGCCGGCGAGGATCGCGGGAAACGCTGCGGGGATCAGCACCTTGAGCACGAGCCGCAGTCCGCCGAGGCCGAAGGTCCGCCCGGCCATGCGCTGGGTCTCCGACACCGAGAGGAAGCCGCTGTGCATGTTGAGCGCCACCGCCCACAGCACCGAATGCACGATCACGAACACCAGCGACGGCCGTCCCAGGCCGAACCACAGCAGCGCCAGCGGCAGCAGCGCGATCGCCGGCAGCGGATTGAACATCGCCGTCAGCGTCGACAGCAGGTCGGTGCCGATGCGCGTGGTCACCGCAAGGCTGGTGAACAGCGCAGCGATGACGAGGCCGATGGCGTAGCCCAGCACCAACGTCTGCAGCGTCACGAACAGGCGATCGGGAATGATGCCGGAGGCGATGCCGTTCGCCAGCGCCTCAATGGTATCGAGGAAGGTCGGAAAGGTCAGCGGCGAGCCGAGCCAGCGGCCGTACAGCTCCCACACCACCGCGAGCAGGACAAGGATCAGCCCGCGCCGCGCCAGAGTATTGTTGGCGAGGCGCTCCAGCGCCGACAACGGCTTCTCGACATCGCCGAGGCCTTGAGGGGGCGACACCTTGTACTCGTGCTCGGGTCGCACCGGCGGCATCAGCTTCAGGATCATCTCATTCATGACTGCCCCTCTCAGTGACCGACGCTCTTGTCTTCGAACAGCATCGCTGCGATGCGGCGTGTCAGCATCTGGAATTCGGCGCCATCCTGCTCGGCGACGCCGAGGTGGTGGCAATTGAGCTCCGCCCGCACCTGCCCGGGATGAGGCGACAGCACGACGATGCGCGAGCCGACGATGACCGCCTCCTCGATCGAGTGGGTGACGAACACCAGCGTGAAGCGCACGTCGTCCCACAGCTGCAGCAACTCCTCCTGCATCTTGCGGCGGGTCAGCGCGTCGAGCGCCGCATAAGGCTCGTCCATCAGCAGCACATCGGGCCGCATCGCCATGGCGCGGGCGATCGCGACGCGCTGCTTCATGCCGCCCGACAGCATGTGCGGGTAGACGTCAGTGAATTTTGTCAGGTTGACCTTGGCGATGGCGTCGCGCGCCCGCACCTCGGCCTCCTTGCGCGACACGCCGTTCTCCAGCATCGGGAATGCGACGTTCGCGAGCACGGTCTTCCAGGGAAACAGCTGGTCGAACTCCTGGAACACCATCATGCGGTCTGGCCCCGGCCCGGTAACCGGCTTGCCCTTGAGGCGGATCGACCCGGCCACCGGCTTGTGGAAGCCGGCGATCGACTTCAACAACGTCGACTTGCCGCAGCCCGACGGCCCCAGCAGCACCAGGCGGTCGCCGGCATGGATATCGAAGCCGACACGGTAGGTCGCGGTCACCAGATGATCCGGCGTCTTGTACTGCAGCGTCACGCCGTCGACCGCCAGCACCGGCGAAGCTGCCGGCGTCACCGTTGTCTCAGGCTCGTCCTCGATCCATCGCTGGGCCATCTGCATGCGTCCCTCCAAAGCGGCGCTCCCCGATCAGTTGCTCTTCATCTTCAGTTGCTCTTGGTCTGATGGATCGGCGCGGCGAACACGTCCTTGAAGCTCACCGGCACGGTCTTGATCAGCTTCGCGCGCGCCATGAAGTCGGCGGTCTGCTTGACGCCATAGACGGCGACACCGAAATCGTCCGGGTTGGCCTTGAGGATCGCGGTGACGCGGGCCTCGTCGAGCAGCTTCGACGGCTCGGTCTTGAGATACATGCTCGCCGCCATCGCCGGATCGTTGCGGATCAGGTCGCTCGCCTCGGCGATCGCACCGATCATGACGTCGGCCATCTTGGGGTTGGCGTCGAGATAGCGCCTGGTCGCCCCCAGCACCAGGAACGAGGCCCGGCCGCCGAATGCATCCTCGGTCGAGGCGACGGCATGGGCCTTGCCGCTGTCGATGGCGATCTGGGTGAACGGCGGCGAGGCGAAATACGCCTTCACCTCGGTGCCGCCGGACAGCATGGCGTTGAGCGCCTCGGGATGCGGCAGCGCCACGACCTGGGGTTTCAGCTTGTCCTGCTGGCCGGCGCCAAACACCTTCTCCGACACCATCTGCAGCGCGTACATCTGCGGCGACACCAGCGCCGGCATCGCGATCTTGTCGGTCGGCGCGAGTTCAGAGAGCGTCTTGACCTCGGGCTTGTTGGTGACGAGCACCAGCGGGCTGGAATTGACGCCGGCGATACCAAAAATCTGCTGCGGCGTGCCCTTCGCCTTGTCCCAGGCGAACAGCATCGCCGCGACGCCATAGGCGCCCATGTCCACCGAGCCGGACAGCACCGCGTCCTGCATCGCAGCTGAGCCGGAGATGCGCTGATACTCGGTCTTGACATCGAGGCCCGCGGCCTTGGCGTGCTTCTCGACGAGGTTGAGGTCGCGCATGATGAACATCGGCAGGAAGCCGATACCGAAGCCGATGCCGATCTTGACCTGCGTCTGCGCCAGGGCCGGCGTGGTGACGGTGGCTGCGAGAACAAAGGCCAGCAGTCTTGTCGCGAACGAACGCCGCATTCAGTGTCCCTCCAGATTATTGTTGTCGTGTTTTGTCGTCTGGTTATTTGCCGGCTGGTGCAAGCGGCATCGCCAGCAGCACGATGACCGGCCTGTTGGTGGTGTTCTTGAGCGCCCGCGCCTCGTTCGGCGCGATGCGGCAGGAATCGAAAGGCTTGAGCACCGTGTCGCCGTCCGCAGTCTCGATGGTCAGCTCGCCCTCGATCACAAAATAGAGTTTCTCGATCGGCGAGGCATCGAGCGAGGTGTGCCCGCCCGGCAGGATCTGGGACATGCCGAGCCACAAGGTGTCGGATGGTCCCGCCTCACGCCCCTGCAGCCGCAGGCAGCGCATGTCGTAGTGCTCGGGCGGATGGTAGGCCGGTGCCTCATTGAAGCGGGTGATATGCACAGCAGGATCCTGTTCGTCGGAACTGAAGAAAGGTCGAGCGGTTCAGAACATCCCGTCATCCTGAGGCGCGAGCGAAGCGAGCCTCGAAGGATGAACGGCCGAGGCGCTGCCGCCCGGGCCGTCGCCCTTCGAGGGCCATGCTCCGCATGGCCACCTCAGGGTGACGGCTTCCATATGGTGGCGCCGCGCATTTCCCCTCACGGCTTGAGCACGATGCGGTCGCGGGCCGAGCCGATGACGGCGAGATAGGCCGCCTTGGCATCGCTGAGCGGATAGATCGCCTCTTTCCGGATCGGGTACGGCTTGAGATGGCTGCTGGCGAAGCCGGCGACGGCCTCGCGCAGCACCGCGCCGCTCTCGACCGAGGAAAATGCCAGCGTGTCGACGCCGACATAAGTGTGCCGGCCGCGGTAGAACTCGAGGATGTTGAACTGCACGATCTTGTCGACCGCGGCGATCAGGATCTGGCGGCCGGCGAGCGCAAGCGCCTTGTGCGCGGCCTGGAAATAGGGATCGCCGACGGTGTTGAAGACGATGTCGGCGCCCTTGCCGCCGGTCATCTCGCGCACCCGCGCGGCGACGTCCTCGCGCGAGGCATCGATCATCTCGACCGGGCCGTTGGCATGCCCCTCATACGGCTCGCCACGCCGCGCCACGCCGATCACCCGCGCGCCGCGCCAGGTGGCGAGCTGCGCAGCAGCCTGCCCCACTTTGCCGTTGATGCCCATGATCAGCACGGTCTCCTGCGGCGTCGGCTGGCCCGTGCGGCGAAAGCCCTCGATCGCGGTGACAAAGGGCACGCCGATGCCGGCAGCCTCCGCCATCGACATGGTCTGCGGCTTCTCGACCAGCGCGCTCGCCTCCACCACGAGATGGCTGGCGTGGGTGCCGTCACGGCGGATGCCGAGGTCGCCGGAGGAGCCGAACACCTCTCGCCCGATCAGCGCCGCCGGACCGTCGACCACGACGCCGGCGAAGTCGCGGCCGGGCGTGCGCGGGAACACGGCATAGGGCATCAGGCCGGTGGCCGCCTTGACATCCGACGGATTGACCGCCGCCGCGTGGATCTCGACGAGCACATCGTCCGGGCCGCGCACGAGATCATGCTGCTCGATCACGGGCGCAATCGCGGAGGCCTCCGCCGCCTTGGCGTTGAGTCGGACGCAGGTCGCCGTCACGTGCAGCGGCTGGGCGGAGGCTTTGGCAGTCAGGGAATTCATTCTCTTCCTTTCAGGCGCGGGCGTCGGCGAGACGGGTCGGCAGGCCGATGATCTCTCGCGCCTCCCGCGGGGTAGCGATCTCGCCGCCGAGGTCCTCCACCATGCGGCGGGCCTTCTCGACCATGGCGGCGTTGGACGGCGCGAGTTCGCCGCGGTTGAGATACACCGCATCCTCCAGGCCGACGCGGACGTGTCCGCCGGCGAGATAGGACTGCGCCACCATGTGGAAGGCGGAGCGGCCGATACCGATTGCGGTGAACTGCGCATCCTGCGGCAGCAGGTTGCGGGCATAGATCACGGTCTCCGGCGACGGCTGGAAGCCGTAGCGCACGCCCATCACGAACGAGCACAGCACTGGCCCTTCGAGCGAGCCGTCCTTGAGCAGGTCGTGCATCAGCGCGATATCGCCGGAATCGAACAGCTCGACCTCCGGCTTGACGCCGGCCTCACGCATCACCTTGGCCATGCGGCGGACATTGCCGGGGGTGTTGATCACCACCTCCTTGCCGGAGTTCATGGTGTTGAGGTCGATGGTGCAGATCTCAGGCTTGAGCACGGCGATGTGATCGACGCGCTTCTCCGGCGCCATCAGCGTGGTGCCTGCTGCTGCGACCCGCGGCTCGTCCGGCGACGGCACGAAGCGGCCGCCGGGCCCCGTGGTGATGTTGAGGATGAGCTGGGTGTTCTTGGCGCGGATGCGCTCGACGACGTCACGGTAGTAGCCGAGCTCCATCGACGGCTTGCCGGTGGCGGGATCGCGGACATGGATGTGAACCACCGCGGCGCCCGCCTCCGCAGCGCCGAGGCAGGCGTCGGAGATCTGCTCCGGCGTGATCGGCAAGTGCGGCGTCTGCTCCGGCGTCGTCAGGTTGCCGGTGACGGCGCAGGTGATGAAGACCTTGTTGCGGGGGGCGCGCATCATCGTGTCTCCTCAGAGCGCCCGGCCGCCATCGACCAGGATGGTCGTGCCGGTCGAGAAGGTGAGATGAGTGGCACAGGACACGATCGCCGCGGCAACGTCGTCAGCGCTGGCGATGCGCTTGAGCGGAATGGTCGCGGCGGCCTTGGCGTTGAAGTCGGCGCCACGGCCCGGCACAAACTCGGTATCGACCACGCCCGGCGACACGCCGAGCACCCGCACCTGCGGCGCCAGCGCCCGCGCCAGCGACTTGGTCATGACGTCGATGCCGGCCTTGGTGGCGCAGTAGGCGATCGACGAGCCGTTGCCGGTGATGCCGGCGATCGATGACAGCGACACGATCAGGCCGTCGCCGGATGCCTTCAACAGCGGCGCGAAGGTGCGGATGACGGCGAACTGGCCGCGCCAGTTGACCTGGAACATGCGGTCGATGAGGTCATCGTCGAGCGCGTCGAGGTCGGCGTGCGGCACCGCCTTGGTGAAGCCGGCGGAATTGACAAGCACGTCGAGCCGGCCATAGTGCGCGGTGATCGCCTCGCGCAACGCCAGCAGCGTCGCGGTGTCAGTGACATCGGCGGGAAACGCCGCATGCCCCTCGCCCGCCAGCGCCGTCACCAGCACCGCCGCCTCGGCCGCCTTGTCGGCGCCGGGGCGATGGGTGATGGCGACGCGCGCACCGAGGTCGGCGAACTGGCGCGCCGCGGCAGCTCCAATGCCGCCGGCGCCGCCGACGATCAGCACGACCTTGTTCTTGACCGAAACGGGAAACGACATCGGCAGCCTCATTTGATCGGGGGAATGGGAAGCTTGGCTTCGCCCGCTTCCATCACGAAGGTGTAGTCGAGCGTGTACCAGGGCGCGGCCATGCCGGGTGCCGGCGGCGTGCCCTGGTCATGGCGGCGGTAGTCGCCGACGAGATGCCGCGTGACACCGAACACCGCATCGGTCGCGAGATACTTGTCGTCGTCGACGAACACCTGGGTGATCAGCGTCTTGAAGCCGTCCTTGTGGGCGAGGAAATGGATGTGCGCCGGCCGGTAGGGATGGCGGCGCTGCGCCCGTAGCAGATCGCCGACCGGGCCATCGGTCGGCACGGGATAGCCGGCGGGCTTGACCGAGCGGAAGGAGAAACGCCCCTCCGCATCCGTGATGAACTTGCCACGCAGGTTCATGTCGGCCTGCGCCTCGTCCTGATTTTCGTAGAGCCCGACCGGCGACGAATGCCAGACGTCGACCTCGGCGCCGGCGATCGGCGCGCCCTTGGCGTCCTTGAGCACGCAGGACACGAACAGCTCCGGCCCCGGTGTCGGCGATCGCACGATCGACGCGCCGTTCGCGGTCGCCGGCGAATGCATCCGCCAGAACGGCCCGAGCAATGCTGCAGCGGTTTCGGTCGCGCCATTGTCGCCGTTGTTCTGCAGGCACACCAGCGTCGAGAAGCCGATGGCGTCAGCGAACAGGATGCCTTCGTTGTGGCGGTCGTTGGTGGCCTGGCCGATGCGGTTGAGGAAGTCGATGCCGATGCCGTACTCGGCCTCGGTCAGCTTCACCTCGCGGGCGAAGGCGTGCATGTGGCGCACGAAGGCTTCGGCGATTTCTCGGACCCGTGCATTCGGGGCGCGCGCCATCGCCGCGATCACGGTGGGCGTGACATCATCGACGCCTTCGATGATCCGCCCTTCGGGGATATCCGTCGGCTGCGGTGGAGATGACGTCATGGCAACCTCCCTCGGCACCAAGTTCCGGCGCACGATTGCAATCGTTTGCATTCACTTGCCCGACTTATGCAATCGATTGCATAAAGTCAAGTGACCGATCATCAGGGATTGGGCGCAAAATCTGTGCGAAGATCAAGATAATTACACGCCAGGCGAGAATTCCTTTCAGCGCCCAATATCATCGCAGGTCGCGCCGCCGGCGCGTTCCGCATGCCGACCACGGGATGACAAGGCGTGATCAGGCCCGCAGCGGCAGCTGCTTCCGGAGCGATCCAGGCGTCAGAGCAAGGTCAGCCTTTCCCTCAGGCGACCAGCGGTGAAGTCGAGGAAGACCCGCATCTTGGATGGGAGCGCGCCACGGCCCGCGTGCATCAAGTGAATCGGGAGCCGGTCAACCTCAAAGTCTGCCAGGACGATGCGCAGCGCCCCGTCGCGCACAGCATCAGCGCACTGGTAGTGAAGCACACGAACCAGGCCAACGCCCTGCTCGGCAGCCCAGACCGCGGCCTCTGCGGTCGAGACAGACAGACGCGGCCGGATTGGCACGTCCACGCTTCCCGGCGCGTCCTTTCGGCGGAACGACCATGTCGAGGCTGGTGACAGGAAATCGAAATTGACGGTCGGCAGACCGGCCAGATCCTTGGGGTCCTTGGGATCGCCGTGCGCGGCGAGCAGTGTCGAACTGGCACACACAACCGTCCGCATCGAACCGACGCGCGTGGCCACCATGTTGCTGTCCGGCAGGTCGCCAATGCGCACCGCCATGTCGACGTGATCATCGAGCAGGTGAAGGTTACGATCAGCCAGCACCAGCCGGACGTTGATGTCCGGATAGGCGGTCAGAAACTCGGCGACGACCGGAAGAACGTACAGGCGGCCGAACAAGACAGGCGCCGTCACGACCAACTCGCCGCGCGGCGCATGGAATTCACCGGCGGCGAAGCGCTCGGTCTCATCAAGCTCATCGAGGATGCGCCTGGCTGAAGCCACATAGGCGGAGCCGGCATCGGTCAATGCGACCTTGCGGGTCGTGCGGGTCAGGAGCTTGGCACCCAGATGGGCCTCCAGCTCAGCCACCTTCCGGCTCACGGTCGCCAACGGCATGCCCAGGTTCCGGCTCGCGGCGGAGAAGCTTGCCGTGTCGACCACGCGCAGCAGGATGGTCATGGCCTCGAAACGATCCATGATTATTCCATAACTCGAGAACGTTATTTCAAAATATACCGGATTATCTCCTTTATTGGAACGGAATAGCTCTGACAGCGCACGAACCGCTCCGGCTTCGCGCCTGCAGAGGAGAAAACCATGTCCCGTCTGACCATCCCCACCCGCGACAATGTCCCAGAGGCCTCCAAACCGATCCTGGACGCTGTGCACAAGCAGCTGGGTGTCGTCCCCAACATGTTCCGCCTGATCGCCGCCAGCCCGGCCGCGTTGCAGGGGTTCACCGGCAACAACGGTGCGCTGGCCAGGACACTCGACGTCAAGACGCGCGAGCGGATCGCGCTGGCCGTCGCTCAGGTCAACCGTTGCGACTACTGTCTGTCGGCGCACAGCTATCTCGGCCTGAACCTGGCGAAGATCACGCCGGACGAAATCGCCCTCAACCGCAAAGGCCAATCCGGTGACGCCAAGGCGGATGCGGCGGTGCGCTTCGCCGTCAAGGTCGTTCGCGACCGCGGCCATGTCAGCGACGGCGATATCAAGGCGGTGCGCGACGCCGGCTTCTCTGACGGTCAGATCGTGGACATCATCGCCGTCACCGCCGAGAACATCTTCACGAACCTGCTCAACGTGGTCGCGCAGACCGACATCGACTTCCCGGTCGTCCACGCTGCCGAGGCCGCCTGACGCCAGGCGCGGGTTGGCGGGCCGTTTCGGCCGCCAGCCCGCTCCCCTCACGCGGAGGGGGCAACGTTCCAGGGCCGGCGCGACAGCTTCTACGTCGGACGCATCCCACGGCGCCGCGCAGCCGCTACACTAGCATGGGATCGCGTGCTTCGCCGCTGTTCGCCTCGCTCAAGGCCGCCCCGTGCGCGGTCGCAACCATGCCATGACGATCTCGCGTGGCGTTCGTCGGGAGCGTGGCAAACTGTGTCGTTGCGACGCCACCGTCGCGAACGCCATCGCCTGGTCGCTGGATTGTCGTTTGTCGCGCGCCAGCGACATCCATTCACGAATGATGCTGCGTCGTACGTTTGCCTTGGCCATTTGGATCTCCTTTCGAGGACAACGCGACGGACGATGCTCCGCCGCGGAAGCCGCCTCACGCTACGCCGCCTTTTGCAGCGGGCGGACCTGCTGTCTGCGCGCCGACAGGGCGCAACCGCAGTCGTGCACAATCCCCTGCTCGATCACGAAGCCGCGCTTCTCCAGCAGCGCGCGCAGGCCCTGGTTCGCGGCCGGCTTCTGGGCGTCGACCCACACCACCAGCACCGCGCGGGCACCGAGGAAATGCACCAGCCAGTCCAGCGTCGGCTCGAGCGCCCGCAGCGGGCGGCGACGCCAATCGACCAGCGCGACGTCGTACTGACCGGACGAGCGGCCGCAGTTGCCTGTCGCCGCCGCGCCCGGATAACCGCGCCGATGCAGCTCCAGCATCAACTCCATGCTCTTTGCGCCGGCGACAATGATGCGGTGCTGCGTCGAGCAGCCCGCTAGCGCGATCATCGGTTCGACAATCCTGTCGCCGGCGGCAACCTGAAGAGAGGACATGACATCACCTGTTCCTGTTCGCTCCCGCCTGTTCAGCCAGCCGCATCCTGGAAGAAAGCCTCCGCCAGCGGACCGCATGACGTCGCAGGTTGCTGGATAGCTTGTTCGCGAGAGCACCTGAATCGCAGTGAATATCAACCGTGCAGCATATAGTTTCGAGAGCACGGCAAGCCCAGTTGCATATGGGCCGCATAAGATCGGCAAGGAATCGCCGGCGTTGATGGTTCTGCCGCCGGGCCGGCACTTATGCCGCCTTTACGAAACGCAGCAGCGCGCCCTCTCGAATTCATATGCCTCCCCGCTCACCTTCGCTGCACACATTCGGTCTCTCGGCCAGAGAGAGCGAAGACGATCCGCGCAGCTTCCTGAGCGGTTCACGCGCGCGTTTGTGCAGGAGATCAAGATGACAGCCTATCAAGCCTATATCGTCGGGTCCCACAGCCGGTCCATCGGCGTGGTGCGGATGGATTGTGCGGACGATGACGCCGCCATCGAATCCGCCAGCCGTCTCGTCGACAACCACGATGTCGAGCTGTGGCAGATGGGGCGCCCGGTCGTCAGGTTCGAAGCCGCATCAAAGCAGATGTTCAGGAAGTAAGCAGACGCACCGCTCACGCTAAACCCGCCCCGGCGCCACCTCCCACGGCGGCCGCGGCGAAAAGCGCTGCACCAGGTCGTCCACCACCACGCGCACCTTGGGCGCAAGGTGCCGCGTGCGCGGCCACACCGCATGGATGGGAAAGCCGAGCGTCGCCACGCCCGGCATCACGTCGACCAGTTGGCCGGTACGCAGGTCGTCCGCGACCAGCCAGGTCGCCAGCAGCGCCAGCCCCTGCCCGGCGCGCGCCGCCTCGCGATTGGCCTCGCTGTGGTTGAACACATAACGGCCCGCGACCTGCTTGCTGATGGGTTTGCCGTCGGCACCGACGAACAGCCAGGGGTTGGTGCGGCCGTCGCGGCCGAACACGATGCAGGCATGGCGGTCGAGATCATCGATCGATCGCGGCGCGCCATGCGCGGCAACATAGGCCGGACTGGCGCACACCACCGACGCCTGCACGCCGAGCCGCCGCGCCACCAGCACTGCGCTGTCGCGGAGATCGCCGATGCGGATGACGAGATCGATGCCCTCCTCGATCGGATCGACCAGCCGATCGGAGAACGACACCTCCATCCGCAGTTCCGGATACGCAGCCCCGATGTCGAGCAGCGCCGGCAGCACCCAGCGTCGGCCGAACACATGCGGCAGGTCGATGCGCAGCCGACCGGACGGCGCGCGGCGCTGTGACGACACCGCGGCTTCCGCGCTCTCGAGCTCGGCGAGCGCGCGCACACAGCTGTCGTAGAACGCCTGGCCCTCGTCGGTGAGGCTGAAGTGCCGCGTGGTGCGCGCGATCAGCCGCACGCCGAGCTTCTCCTCCAGCCGCGCGACGCTCTTCGCCACCCCCGACTTGGTCAGGCCCATCCGGTCGGCGGCCAGCGTGAAGCTGCCGGCCTCGACCGCCTGGACGAAGGCGGTGATGCCCTTGAGGCGCTCGGGGGAGATCATGCGGGCCTCATTGGAGACAAATAGTCGACACTGATCGGATGATCTTGATATTTATTGCCAATCAGATCGTCAATATCCCATACCGGCCGGGCGCCGTCGCGCCGGCCGAGGACCCTGGATGTCGACGATCGATGGCTGCGCCCACCCGCCCCGCGCCGGCGCCGGCCGAACCGTGCCGGCGCTGCCGCTGGCGATCGGCGCCGGGCTCGGCGTTGCCAATGTCTATTACAGCCAGCCGATCCTGCATCTCGTGCAGCAGGCTTTTGTCGCCCGCCCCGACGCCGTCGGCTGGCTGCCGACCTGCACCCAGCTCGGCTATGTCGCCGGGCTCCTGCTGCTGGCGCCGCTCGGCGACCTCGTCGACCGCCGCCGCCTGATCGCGGCGAAGGCGCTGCTGCTCGCGCTCGCGCTCGCCGCCTCCGCGCTTGCCCCGGACCTGCCATCGCTCATCGCCGCCGGCATCGTGGTCGGACTGCTCGGCAGCGTCGGCCAGGATTTCGTGCCGCTCGCGGTGCAGCTTGCCCCCGCGGAGCGGCGCGGCCGCGTGGTCGGCGTCGTGATGTCCGGCTTCCTGATCGGCATCCTCTGCTCGCGCACCCTCGGTGGCATGGTGGCGCAGGCGTTCGACTGGCGCGCGGTGTTCGGCCTCGCCGCCGTGCTGATGGCCCTCACCGCTGCAGCCGCCTGGCGCGGCCTGCCGGCGCTGCCGCCGACCGTCACCGGCCGCTATGCCGACCTCGTCTTGAGCCTCGCACGGTTGGTGCGCCAGCACCGCACCTTGCGCACCGCGATGACGACGCAGGCGCTGCTTGCGAGCTCCCTCGGCGCGTTCTGGTCGACGCTGGCACTGGCGCTCGCAGGCCCACCGTTCGCGCTCGACGCCGGCCCCGCCGGGCTGTTCGGCCTCGCCGGCGCCGCCGGCGCACTGGCCGCGCCACTGTTCGGTCAGCTCGCCGATCGCTTCGGTCCGCGCCTCGCCATCCGCACCGGCTGCGCGCTGGTGATCGCGGCGTTCGCCGTGATGCTGGCGGCGCCAGCCTCGCTGATCGCGATCGGCGGCGGCGCGGCACTGTTCGATCTCGGCGTGATGGCGAGCATGATCTCGCACCAGACCCTGATCCATGGCCTCGACGACGCGGCGCGCAGCCGGCTCAACGGCCTCATCGTCACCGCCGCGATGGTCGGGGTCGCGGCCGGCACCGCGCTCGGCACCTGGAGTTTTGCGCATTTCGGCTGGCGCGGCGTGTGCACGGTCGGCGTGCTCGCCGGGGCGAGCGCGCTCGCCCGCAGCCTTGCCGACCGCCATCCCGCATGAGGCCATCGAAGGCCGAGGAGACCGCCATGGATGCACCTGGGATCGTGATCTTCTCGTTCCTGTCCCGCTCGGACGCGACGCCGCTGCACGAACGCCGGCGCTCGCCCGGCCACGTGCTTGACCGCAACGGTGACGTCATCGCCGACCCGGCGGCCGATCCCGCTGTGCATGCCTTCGGCAGTGACCCCAACCTCAACTTCGAGACCTGGGGCGATACCTGGCGCAAGGTGCATGGCGTGCGCTTCCTGCACAGCGACGACGCAGACGACCGCAGCCTCGACAAGCTGCTGCGCTACGACCAGATCCACCGCATCGCGGCCGGGCCATCGAGCCTGTCTCCACCGCCCTACCGGCCCCCGCTCGATGCCGACGGCCGGCTGTTCGCCGACGTCATCGGCCACCTGCCGCCCTACCGCCGCCCGGCATGGGACGGCGCCGCCTATCTCGTGTTCGCAAGCGTGGACGACATCGGCACGGTGCTCGGCAGCGAGCGCGTCCGCACCAAGATCCTGCCCGAGGACCGCACCCTGTTCCGGGAGATCGCGCCGCTGCTGGCGCGGCAATACGTCATCCTGCCGAGCGCGGGCGGGCGCGATGCGATCACCGTGATCCGGACCCATGTGCGGCGGGCGGATCTCGACCGCGCCACGTTCCAGACACGCTGGCTGCACGATCACGCCGATCGCGTGCTGGCGCAGCCGGACACGCAGCGCCTGGTGCGGCGCTACGTCCAACTGCACAACATCGCACCGCAGACGGACGGCGCACCGTTCTTCCACGCCGCCACCGCGCCGATCGACGGTATCAGCCTGATGGCCTTCGCCAGCATGACGGACGCGGAAGAGTTCCTGATTTCGGAAGCTTACCGCAGGATGACGGAGGCCGAGGCAGAGATCGCCTCACGCAACGGCTCCGACTATGTCACCGGCCTCAATTTCCATCTGCACGACGTGACCGGGCCGGAACGCGCCACCCATCGAAAGCTTACGACAGCCTGACATATCGTCACAGCCATCGATTTTGGACGGCTGTCAAATGCCCATGTGGCACCGCAACGCGCCATCAACATGACGCGGGACAACCGCTGTGCTCGGCCAATTTGGTCACCATGCATCGCAAGAACCCGATGCTGCGCCTTGTCATGCCGCCGCGGACAGGCCAGACTCCAGCGCGCACGGAGTCGCTTCCAGGATCGATGCCGCGCCATTGAACGACACGCCATTTCGATGATCGATATTCGTCGCTCGGGGCATTGCCCCGATCGGCCAAAATGATTGGGAGCACCGCGGCTCGTCCGGCGGTGTCGCTGCATGCGGGAACACGCCCCTCCGTCGGGCCGCCTGTTCGCGGACGATTTCGCCGTCAGCGGGCCGGCCGATGCAACACGGCTGCAAGCCAATGCCCCGCTCACCGGCGTCGGCGCGCTGCATGGCGGCGCCATCGCCGCGTTCGCACTGCTCGCCGCGCGGCGCGGCTGCTGCGGGGATCAACCGGCGCAGATCCCTTCCGCCGCGAGCTTCCACATCAACTTCCTGCGTGCCGGCCGCGGCGACCGGTTCAATGCGCAGACCACCTCGGCGCGACAGGTCAAGGAGCTCAACTTCTTCGACCTCAGCATCCGCGACGCCGGCGACCATGTCGTCGCCAGCGCCCACACCACCCTGTCCGCCAGATGCACCGACCTGCGCGCCGCCGATCCCTGGACCACGCCGCGATGCGACGGCGCCGAGTACGAGGCCGCCGGCCGCGCGCTGCCGTTCCTCAGAGATCGCGGCCTCAGCGTGCCCGGCGTCGATGTCGGGCTGCTGGAGATGTCGTTCGCGCCGGTTGCGCGCAACCTCGATGCCGACGGCGCGGTGCACGAGGCGGCCATGCTCACCCTGATCGACGCCGCCGGCTCGACCATCCCCTACACCGTGCGCCGGCCGAAATCCCACGGCGCGACGCTGTCGCTGTCAGCGCACTTCACCGGACATCGCCCCGCCTCCACCGTCCACGCCCGCGCCCGCATCCGCGATCACTCGGCGCAATATTTCTGGAGCGAGATCGACCTCGTCGATTCCAAGGCGACGCACTGCGGCTCGGCGACCCTGCTGTACCGGTTTGCGGACGAAAATTAGGCTGCGGCCTTGCCAGCACGTCACCATATCCTGTCGACGCCAATTGAACGACGGCAAGCGGCGGGTGACCGCCGCCGGCTGAGCACACGATCGTGATGCCCCTCCTCGCCCAAGGCCACCACGCCCGGAATAAAGAATATCCACAAGAGGTCTCTCACTTCAGCGTCGCGATCCTGTTTCGCGCCGAAGAAGGAAAGAAGAGATGTCCCACCAACAGATCTGTCACGTCGAAACGAGATCGGCTCAACGGCAGCGGGCGAGGATTTTGAGAATCGCACTGCCGCTTGTCATGGCCATCATTTCGAGCGCTGCCCCCCTGGGTTCCGCCGCACGCGCGGGAGAACATGCATGGTGCATCGTGGACGACATCGATACCCGATGCGATTACGCGACACGTCAGCAGTGTATGGCCACCGGTTCCGGGATTGGCGCCAGCTGCGTGCAGAACCCTCGCGTCTTTGTTGAAGTTCCGTCGCGCGCGGCTTACGCCAAATACAGATAGCGGGCCCCGTCGCGCCGACACGCTCGGCGGCACCTACGCCTGGCACGACGGCCGCTGCGCACCTATGGCGAGACGCTGGTGAAGACCCGCTTCAATAGCGGCGACAGCGTCGGCGGCACGGCCGGCCCGCGCGTGCGGTGGCAGGCCAAGGCGCTGGCCACACCCACGCCGGCCGTCGGCTCGTCTCCGGACGCTTGTCACACCCAACGCGTCTTTGCCGGGCTTGACCCGGCAATCCAACTTGCTCGCCGCACGATGGGAGTCCGTTAAGCTGGATCCATAGCAACTCGGCTACGCCGAGTTGCGTTTCTTCAATGACCCAAGTCGGAAACATCCGGCTTGGCATCCGACTTGGGTGTCTCGACGCGGAGCCTGTCATCGGGCCGCGCTTCGCGCGGAGCCGTTGGCGTCGGCCCGGTGATGACGCCAGCGAGCATCTTGCGCTCTGTTAGTGCCCTCAAGGCAAACCGAGGGAAGCCCCTCACGCCCGCTCCGGCTGCTGCCGCAGCAACAGCCCGATGCGCGACACCGCCTTCTCGATCGGCGACCAGAACAGCAGGAGGATCGCGAGCGTCGTGATGCTGCCGACGAGGCCGTTCGACCAGAACACGCCGACATTCCCGCCTGATCCGATCATCGCCAGGCGGAAGGCATCCTCGGCGCGGCTGCCGAGCACGAGGGCCAGCGTCAGCGGCGCCAAGGGAATGCCGATCTTCTTGAAGACGTAGCCGACGACGCCGAAGCCGAGCATCAGCCAGATGTCGAACATCGCGTTCTGGATGGCATAGGCGCCGATGGCGCAGGACACCACGATCATCGGCGCGACGGCGGCGAACGGCACCCGCAGGATGGCGGCGAAGATCGGCACGGTGCTCAGCACCAGCACGAGGCCGACGATGTTGCCGAGATACATCGAGGCGATCAGGCCCCACACAAAATCCTTTTGCTCGACGAACAGCAGCGGCCCGGGGTTGAGGCCCCACACCATCAGGCCGCCAAGCAGGATCGCCGCGGTGCCGGAGCCGGGAATGCCGAGCGCCAGCATCGGCAGCAGCGCCGCGGTGCCGGACGCATGCGCGGCGGTTTCAGGTGCGAACACGCCCTCGATGCGGCCCTTGCCAAAGCTGTCCTTGTCCTTGGAGAAGCGCTTGGCGAGGTTGTAGCCCATGAAGGATGCGGCAATCGCCCCACCCGGGGTGATGCCGAGCCAGCAGCCGATGGCGGACGAGCGCAGCAATGTCGCCGAGTATTTCGGCAGGTCACGCCACACCCGGAGCACGACACGCGGGCTGATCGCCGCGGCATGGCCGCGCAGCGCCAGGCGCTCTTCCATGGTCAGCAGGATCTCGCTGATGCCGAACAGGCCGATCACCGCCACCAGGAAGTTGATGCCACGCAGCAGATCGCTGGAGCCGAAGGTCATGCGCAGCGTACCGGACACGGTGTCCATGCCGATGCCGGAGATCAAGAGGCCGAGCGCCATGGAGATCACGGTCTTGTGCTTGTCCTCGCGGCCGAGCCCGACAAACGAGCAGAAGTTCAGCAGATAGACCGCGAAGAATTCCGGCGGCCCGAACCGCAGCGCGAACGAGGCGATGCTGGGCGCGAGAAACGTGATCAGCATCACCGCGACCAGCGAGCCGATGAACGACGAGGTGAAAGCCGCCGTCAGCGCCTCCGCCGCGCGGCCCTGCTGCGCCATCGGATAGCCGTCGAAAGTGGTCGCCACCGACCACGCTTCACCGGGGATGTTGAACAGGATCGAGGTGATGGCGCCGCCGAACAGCGCGCCCCAGTAGATGCTCGACAGCATTACGATGGCCGAGGTCGGGTCCATCGAGAACGTCAGCGGCAACAGGATCGCCACCCCGTTGGGGCCGCCCAGCCCCGGCAGCACGCCGACGAAGATGCCGAGCACGAGGCCGAGCAGCATCAAGGCGAGGATCTTCCAGGTCAGGAGAACGGCAAAGCCGTGAACCAGCAGCGACAGAGCTTCCATGATGCGCTCCCAGAGCGGAATTCAAATTGAGGCCTGAGACCCGTCATCCTGAGGTGCGAGCGAAGCGAGCCTCGAAGGATGGACGGCCGGTGCAGAGGCCGTCGCTCTTCGAGGGCCCCGCTGCGCGTGGCCACCTCAGGGTGACGGTATTGAAGCAGTTGCTCGTCTTGATCACGCTAATACCCCAGCAGCGCTTCGAGCGGCCCCTTCGGCATGATCACGTCGAATGCGATCTGGAAGGTGACGAGCATGATCAGCGAGAACGCAAGGCCGGTGACGACCGACACCCACCACGCAATCCTGCCGATCACGCGCATGAAGCCGGCGATCAGCAGGAAGCTCGCAACATAGAGGCCGAGCCACTGGGTCAGCAGGCAGAACGCGAAGGTCGGCGCGAACACCTGCAACACCCGGCGGAACTGATCGCGGGTGACGAAGGTCGTGTGGGCGGCGGCGCGGTCCCGCAGCGCGGCGGCGAGGCCGAAGGCGCCGGCGCCGAGCAGGATCAACGACAGGTAGAATGGAAAGTAGCCGGCCTGCGGCCCGTCGGCGGACCAGGCGATGCCGGTGCGCCAGTTGTCGAACGCCATCACCAGCGCCAGCGCCATCAGGCAGGCCATGGTGACGATCTCGACGCTGCGCTTGCTGGCGATCGCCGGCGAGTCGTCCGACGGCGCATCGGGGTCTTCGACGACGATTTCGGTGTCGGACTGCGACATGGCTGCTGCCCTCCTCTCGCGTGATCAGGAAAGCCGTCCGGCCCGCGGGCGGCGGTCGATCTCCTCATGGTGCGGAACGCGGCAGAACCGCGCGTCTCGAACCATCAGGTCGGTGCGCTTCAATCTGCGGCCTCATCCTTCGAGACGCCCGCTGCGCGGGCTCCTCAGGATGAGGGTTGAGGTTGGCGCTGGCCTAGCTCAATGAATGACGAGATGTCATAAGCTTTACCCCTGCATCAGTTGGCGACGAAGCCGGCCTCGGTCATCAGCTTCTTGTTGAGGGCATCGTCGTCCTCGAGGAAGCGCACCATGTCCCTGCCAGTGAGGAAGATCGGCTTGAGCGCCTGCTTCTCCATGTAATCCTTGTATTCAGCCGTCTGCGTCACCTTCTCGAACAGCTCGACATAGAAATCCTTCTGCTCGGAGGTGACCTTGCCGGGCAGGAAGATCGCACGCAGCATCAGGTACTGCACGTCGAGACCCTCCTCCTTGCAGGTCGGCACGTCGTTCCACGACAGGTCGCCAGCGACCTTGGCCCTGTAGGAGATACGCTCCTTGTCGAACACGCAGAGAGCCCGCACTTGTCCGGCGCGCCACACCTCGAGATTTTCCGACGGGTTGTTGACGTTGGACTCGGTGTGGTTGCCGACGAGCTGCGTCGCCGCCTCACCGCCGGACTTGTAGGGCAGATAGGCGAATTTCGCCCCGGTCTGCTTCTCGATGAAGGCGGTCAGCACATGATCCTCGCGCTTGGAGCCGGTGCCCCCCATCTTGAACGGCGCGGGCGCGGCCTTCGCCGCCTCGACGAAATCCTTGACCGACTTGTAGGGCTTTGACGCGCTCGACCACAGCACGAACTGGTCGAGCGCGATGACCGACACCGGGGTCAGCTCGCGCCAGTTGAACGGAATTTTTGCCGACAGCGGCAGCATGTAGATCAGCGAATAGGCGATCAACAGCTTGTTGGCATCGCCGTCGCTCGATTTCATGTAGATCAGCGCTTCCGCACCCGACGCGCCGCCCTTGAGCGACACCACGGTCGGCTGCTTCATCAGGTTGTTCTTCTGGATCGCGGCCTGCATCATCCGCGCCATCTGATCCGAGGCGCCGCCGGCGCCCGCCGCCACCACAATCTCGACCGGCTTGGTCGGCTCCCAGGCGCGCGCCGCCGGCAGGCCGGCGATGAGGATCGCGCCCGCGGCGATCGCCTTCACGAAAGCTTGCATCGTTTCTCTCCCATTGTCTTGTCAGCCGGTTGTCCGGTCTTGGTCGGCAAGATTGTCAGGTCAGTTGTCGTCGCCGGACGTCAGTCCACTCCATTGTCGATCGATCAGGAAGATGGGCGCGACGCGTCAGTCCGCCGCACTGCCGAGCAGCGAAGCCATCGCCGCGGTGACGCCACCGGGGTTATGCGGCACACGGGCGCGCGCCAGCCCCATCTCGACGCCGGCGAGCGTGCCCATCAGCATCAGGTCGTTGAAATGGCCGAGGTGGCCGATGCGGAACACCTTGCCCTTCACTTTGGAGAGGCCGGCGCCGAGCGACATGTCGAAGTGGTCGAGCGTAACCTGGCGGAAATGATCGGCATCATGCCCCTGCGGCATCACCACCGCGGTGAGGATCGGCGAGTGCTCCGCCTCGTTGAGGCAGAGGATCTCGAGCCCCCAGGCCCGCACCGCGGCGCGTGCGGCGGCGGCATGGCGCAGGTGACGGGCGAACACGTTGTCGAGCCCCTCCTCCTGCAGCATGGTGATCGCCTCTTTCAGGCCGTACAGCAGGTTGGTCGCCGGCGTATAAGGCCAGCCGCCGCTGACATTGCTGGCGATGATCTCGTTCCAGTCCCAGTACGAGCGCGGCATGGTGTTGCTCTTGGCCGCCGCCAGCGCCTTGTCGGAGACGGCGTTGAAACCGAGCCCCGGCGGCAGCATCAGCCCTTTCTGCGAGCACGACACGGTAACGTCGACGCCCCAGGCGTCGTGTTCATAGGAGATCGAGCCCAGCGACGAGATGGTGTCGACCATGAACAGCGCGGGATGCGCGGCACGGTCGATGGCCTTGCGGATCTCGGCGATGCGGCTGGTGACGCCGGTCGAGGTCTCGTTGTGCACCACCATCACCGCCTTGATGGCATGGCCACGGTCCTCGCGCAGGCGCGCCTCGATCGCCTCCGGGCTCGCGCCATGGCGCCAGTCGCCGGGCAGGAATTCGACCTCGATCCGAAAACGCCGCGCCAGCGCGCACCACAGCGTGGCGAAATGGCCGGTCTCGGCCATCAGCACCTTGTCGCCGGGCGACAGCGTGTTGACGATCGCCGCCTCCCACGCGCCCGTGCCGGACGATGGATAGATGATGACGGGCTTTTCAGTGCGGAACACCGTCTTGCAGCCCTCCAGCACCTCGCGGCCGAGCTGGGCGAATTCGGGACCGCGATGATCGATGGTCGGCATGTCCATCGCCCGCAGCACCCGGTCGGGCACGTTGGTCGGCCCGGGGATCTGCAGGAAGTGGCGCCCGGTGTGGACGGGGGCATTGGTGGACATCGATCGCTCCCTGGATATTTTCCTTGGATTATTTTGAATTCAAAATTCTAATATCAGTCTCGAAACTGAAAATCAATCGTATCCATTTTTAGCTTCATGACAAGCCGATTGTCGGCTAAGGTGCGTTTTATTCGTCGCGCCGCGCCCTTTCCACCGGGAGATGCGAGGCCGCGCACAAGGGAGAGAGACGTGAGCAGCCTGTCCGCCGTCGGCCTGAAGCTGGTCGAAAATCCGCCCGCCTCCCTGCATGCAGATCTTCTCAGCCAGCTCCGGGACTTCATCGTCGAAGGTCATCTCGCGCCCGGCGCTCGCATTCCCGAACGCGACCTGTGCGAGCGCTTCAGCATCTCGCGCACCCCGCTGCGCGAAGCCTTGAAAGTGCTGGCCGCCGAGGGCCTGATCGAACTGCTGCCGAACCGCGGCGCGCGGGTGCGCCAGTTCACAGAAGCCGACATTCGCAGCCTGTTCGAGATGATCTCGGGCCTCGATTTCGTCGCCGGCCGCCTCGCCTGCGAGCGCATTTCCGACGACGGCATCGCCGCGATCGAGCGCATGCACATGGAGATGTACGGCCATTACCTGCGCCGCGAGCTTGCCGACTATTTCCGCCTCAACCAGAAGATCCACCAGGCGATCGTGGATGCGGCAGGCAACCCGATCCTCAGCGCCAACTACGCCAATCTGAATGCAATCGTGCGGCGGCTGCGCTACTCGGCAAACCTCGTGCACCGCGACCGCCTCGGCGACGCCATGCGCGAGCACGAGGGCATCGTCGACGCCCTGCGCCGCCGCGCCGGCGACGAGCTCAGCCTCCTGATGTTCGAGCACATGCGGCGCAAATGCGACGCCGTCTGCGAGCACCTCGCCGACCAGCAACCCGCTGATACAGCAAACGAAAATACACTGTCGGCGGAAGCTGACGATTTTTGAATGCAAAATAGATCTCACAATGCAACGCAACTGCATGCGGATTTCAGGGCGAATTCGAGGTTTGTAATGGCCATGCAGCAGGAAACCGCCCACGCAGACAGCCCCGACGCCCCGCCCCTGGCGCGGCGCCTTCGGCGCGAGGTCCAGGGCGAGGTGTTCAGCGACGCCTTCAACCGCGGCCGCTACGCCACCGACGCATCGTTCTACCAGATCATGCCGGCCGCGGTGGTGGTGCCCCACACCACCGACGACGCGCTGCGCACGCTCGCCATCGCGCGCGAGGAAGGGCTGACTGTGACGCCGCGCGGCGGCGGCACCTCGCAATGCGGCCAGACCATCAACACCGGCGTCGTGGTCGACGTCTCCAAACACCTCAACCGCATCCTGACGCTCGACGTCGACAACCGCCGCTGCGTGGTCGAGCCCGGCATCGTGCTCGACGACCTCAACCGCCAGCTCAAGCGCCATGGCCTGTGGTTTCCAGTCGACGTCTCCACGGCATCGCGCGCCACCATCGGCGGCATGGCCGGCAACAACTCCTGCGGCGGCCGCTCGCTGCGCTACGGCACCATGCGCGACAACACACTGTCGCTGGAGGCGGCGCTCGCCGACGGCACCGTGCTGCCGTTCGGGCCGGTCGCGCGCGATGCCGCCACGCGCAACGCCGACGAGCCGGGCGTGGCGCTGACCCGCGACATGCTGGCGCTCGGCGCGCGCGAAGCCACGGAGATCGCCGAGCGTTTTCCCAGCGTGCAGCGCCGCGTCGGCGGCTACAACCTCGACGCCCTCGTGCCATCAGGCGCGCCCAACAACATGGCCCACTTATTGGTCGGCTCCGAGGGCACCCTCGCCTTCACCACCAAGGTCGAGCTCAAGCTGTGGCCGCTGATCCGCAACAAGGTGCTCGGCGTCTGCCATTTCGGCAGCTTCTATGAGGCGATGGACGCCACCCAGCATCTCGTCAAGCTCAAGCCCATTGCGGTCGAGCTGGTCGACCGCACCATGATCGGGCTGGGGCGCGACATCGCCATGTTCCGCCCGACCATCGAGGCGGCGGTTCGCGGCGATCCCGATGCGCTGCTGGTGGTCGAGTTTGCCGAAGAAGACCAGGACGAGAACCTGCGGCGGCTGAAACAACTGTCCGAGCTGATGGCCGATCTCGGCTTCAGCTGGAACGCGCCGCAGCGGCGCTGGGGCGGCGTGGTCGAGGTGATCGAGCCGGCGCTGCAGGCCAGCATCGCCGATTTCCGCGCCGCCGGGCTCAATGTCATGATGTCGATGAAGCAGGACGGCAAGCCGGTGTCGTTCGTCGAGGACTGCGCGGTGCCGCTGCCGCACCTCGCCGAATACACCGACCGCCTCAACGGCATCTTCGCCAGGCACGGCACACGACCGACCATGTACGCGCACGCCTCCGAAGGCTGCCTGCATGTCCGCCCGGTGCTCAATCTCAAGCTCGACACCGACGTCAAGGCCATGCGCGCGATCGCCGAGGAGGCGTTCGCCATGGTGCGCGAGTTCAAGGGCTCGCACTCCGGCGAGCATGGCGACGGCATCGTGCGCTCCGAATTTCATGAGACGATGTTCGGCACGCGGCTGGTCAAGGCGTTCGGCGAGGTCAAGCACCGCTTCGACCCCGGCGCCACCCTCAACCCCGGCAAGATCGTCGACGCGCCGCGGATGGACGACCGCAGCCTGTTCCGCTACCCGCCAGACTATCGCGTCGCCGACTTCAAGACGGCGTTCGACTGGTCGGCCTATCCCGGCGCCGCCGGCGGCTTCCAGGGCGCCGTCGAGATGTGCAACAACAACGGCGCCTGCCGCAAGCTCGAGGGCGGCGTGATGTGCCCGTCCTATCGGGCGACACGCAACGAGCGCGACGTCACCCGTGGCCGCGCCAACACGCTGCGGCTCGCGATCTCCGGCCAGCTCGGGCCCGATGCGCTGGCGTCCGACGCCATGGCGGAGACGATGAAGCTGTGCGTCTCCTGCAAGGCGTGCCGGCGCGAGTGCCCGACCGGCGTCGACATGGCGAAGATGAAGATCGAGGTGCTGGCGGCGCGGGCGCAAAGCAAGGGATTGTCGCTGCGCGACCGCCTGATCGGCTACCTGCCGCGCTATGCGCCATGGGCGGCACGGCTCGCGCCGCTGCTCAACCTGCGCAACGACAGCGCGCTGCTGCGCCGGCTCGGTGAACGCCTCATCGGCTTCAGCGCCCGGCGCGACCTGCCCCGCTGGCGCAGCGACGTGTTCGCGCCACCCGCCGATGCGGTCGGCCCCGCGGATGGCCCCGAGGTGGTGTTGTTCGCTGATACCTTCAACCGCATCTATGAGCGGGAGAACCTCGACGCCGCGCTGAAGGTGCTGGTCGCCGCCGGCCGCCGCGTCCACCTGCCGCACCCGCGAGATGGCGCGCGGCCGTTGTGCTGCGGCCGCACTTTCCTGTCAGCGGGCCTCGTCGATGAAGCCCGCGCTGAGCTCGACCGCGTGGTGGCGACGCTCGCCCCGTTCGTCGCGCGCGGCGTGCCGGTGGTCGGCCTCGAGCCGAGCTGTCTGCTGACGCTGCGTGACGAACTGCTGTCGCTGCGGCGGGACGACGATGCCCGGCGCATCGCCGACCACGCCCTGACCTTCGAGGAGTATCTCG
Organism: Bradyrhizobium sp. 2TAF24; assembly: GCF_052115025.1. Classification (NCBI taxonomy): domain Bacteria; kingdom Pseudomonadati; phylum Pseudomonadota; class Alphaproteobacteria; order Hyphomicrobiales; family Nitrobacteraceae; genus Bradyrhizobium; species Bradyrhizobium sp. 2TAF24. The sequence continues at coordinate 300,345 of NZ_JBFRFW010000006.1, forward strand.
CCCGCGAGGCCAAGGCCGGCCGCCTGCAGCTGCCGCTGGGCGCGATCGAAAGCAAGGCCGTGGTCCATGGCCACTGCCACCAGAAGGCGTTCGACGCCCTCAAGCCGGTCGAGCAGGTGCTGCGGCTGATCCCCGATCTCGCCATCGAGACCATCGAGTCCAGCTGCTGCGGCATGGCCGGCGCGTTCGGCTACGGCACGGAAACCTACGACGCTTCGATCGAGATGGCGGAAGCAGCGCTGCTGCCGGCGGTGCGCAAGGCCGCACCCGACACCGTGCTGGTCGCCGACGGCACCTCCTGCCGCCACCAGATCAAGGATGGTACGGACCGCGAGGCCCTGCACGTCGCGCGCGTGCTGGCCCGCAGCCTCGACAGGGGCGCCATGTCTCCACCCCATTGAAACCCCATTCCCAGTTCTGCAAAATCCCCCTTCCCACGACCGTAACGAGGTTACCGATGACCGAGCTCAAGCTCGAGACTGCCCTGACCATCCTCAACACCGCGCTGTCGACCGCAGCCGAGAAGAAGCTCAACCCGCTCGCCGTCGCCGTGCTCGACGCCCGCGGCTGCATCAAGGCCGCGGTCGCCCAGGACGGCACGAGCCTGATGCGCAACGACATCGCTCACGGCAAGGCCTATGGCGCACTGGCGCTCGGCATCGGCTCGCGCGCCATCTTCAAGCGCGCCAACGAGCAGCCCTACTTCGTCGACGCTGTCAACACGCTGGCCCGTGGCGCCATCGTGCCGGTGCCCGGCGGCGTGCTGATCAAGGATGCGAGCGGCGCCCTCGTCGGCGCGGTCGGCATCAGCGGCGACACCTCGGATAACGACGAGGCCTGCGCGGTGGCCGGCATCGCCGCCGCCGGGCTCACCGCCGTCACCGGCTGATCGCGCCGCCGCGCTGCCATCGTCCCCGTTTTGCCGGAGAGCCGAGCATGAGTTTTCCCCGCGCCTCGCAGGCCCTGTCGCGCTTCACCGTGCTCGACCTCACCCGCATCCGCTCCGGCCCGACGGCGGTGCGGCAGCTCGCGGACTGGGGCGCCAATGTCATCAAGATCGAGGCGCCGACGGATGTCGCCGACGCCGAGCAGCCCGGCGGCCCGCGCCATGGCGCTGATTTCCAGAACCTGCATCGCAACAAGCGGGCGATGACGCTCGACCTCAAGGCCCCGAAAGGCCGCGACGCTTTCCTGCGGCTCGCGGCGAAGGCCGACGTCGTCGTCGAGAACTACCGGCCAGACGTCAAGGCCAAGCTTGGCATCGACTACGAGACGCTGTGCAAGATCAACCCGCGCATCGTCTATGCCAGCATCTCCGGCTTCGGCCAGGACGGCCCCTATCACAAGCGCCCGGGCTTCGATCAGATCGCGCAAGGCATGGGCGGGCTGATGTCGATCACCGGCGCGCCAGGCGAAGGCCCGATGCGAGTCGGCATCCCCGTCGCCGACCTCACCGCCGGGCTGTTCTGCGCCATGGGCATCCTCACCGCGCTGCTGGAGCGCGAGCAGTCGGGCCAGGGACAGTGGGTACAGACCTCGCTGCTGCAGGCGCAGATCTTCATGCTCGATTTCCAGGCGGCGCGCTGGCTGATGCACCAGGAGGTGCCGAAGCAGGCCGGCAACAACCACCCGACCTCAATCCCGACCGGCGCGTTCAGGACGTCCGACGGCTACATCAACATCGCCGCCACCGGCCTCAACATGTGGGAGCGCCTGGCGCAGGCCATCGGCGCGCCGGAGCTGCTGGACGATGAGCGCTTCAAGACCAGCGCCGGCCGCTCGGCCAACCGCGACGCCCTCAATGCCGCCATCGAGGAGAAGACACGGGGCCGTCCGAGCACCGACTGGGTCGAGATCCTCAACGCCGCCAGCGTGCCGTGCGGGCCGATCTACACGGTCGACCAGATGTTCGAAGACGCCCAGGTGCGCCATCTCGGCATCGCCCAGGACGTGCCCAATCCGGAGGCTCGGCCGATCCGGCTGGTCGGCCAGCCGGTGACGCTGTCGCGCACCCCGAGCCGTATGGCCGCCCGCCCGCCCGAGGTCGGCGAGCACACCGACGCGGTGCTCTCTGAATTCGGCTTCAGCCCCGCCGAGATTGCAGACCTCAGGGCCGCCAAGATCGTATAGAGAGGCGCGACCATCCCAACGGCCGTGCCAACCGACGCATTCAAGGAACCTCGCATGACGCAAACGGACAAGATGCTCTCGCGCAAGGAGAAGGGCGTCGGCTACGTCATCTTCAACAATCCCGAGCGCCACAACGCCGTGTCGCTGGAGATGTGGCGGGCGTGCGCCGACATCATGGCTCGCTTCGCGACCGATCCGGAGGTGCGCGTGGTGGTGCTGACCGGCGCCGGCGGCAAGGCGTTCGTGTCCGGCGCCGATATCTCCAAGTTCGGCGACGAGCGCGCCTCCGAGGATGCGGTCAAGGTCTACAACGACACCGTCGAGCGCGGCTATGCCTCGGTCCATGAGTTTCCCAAGCCGACCATCGCCATGATCAGGGGCTACTGCATCGGCGGCGGCATGGGCCTCGCAAGCTGCTGCGACCTGCGCATCTGCTCGGATAACTCCCGCTTCGCGGTGCCGGCGGCCAAGCTCGGCCTCGGCTACGCCTACCCTGGCGTCAAGCGGCTGATGGACATCGTCGGCCCCTCCTTCACCAAGGAAATTTTCTACACCGCGCGCCAGTTCGACGCGACGGAAGCCCGCGAGATGGGCCTCGTCAACCGCGTGGTCGCCGCCGACAAGCTCGAGGACTATGTCCGCGACTATGCCGAGACGATCTCGGCCAACGCGCCGCTGACCGTCGATTCCATCAAGCTGATCGTCGGCGAAGCGCTCAAGGACGAGAGCCAGCGCGACATGAAGGCGTGCACTGAGGCCGTCGCCACCTGCTTCGCCAGCCGCGACTACGAGGAAGGCCGCAAGGCGTTCCTGGAGAAGCGCAAGCCGGTATTCGAGGGGCGGTGAAGCCATCTATGGCAACGCCAACCTAAATCCCTCATCCTGAGGAGCCCGCACCGCGGGCGTCTCGAAGGATGAGGCCCATACACTCATTGCCCTCATGGTTCGAGACGCGCGGCCTTGCCGCGCTCCTCACCATGAGGAGATCAACTGCGATCGAGCGCCGAGCCCCTAGCGCACGGCCTCCAGCGCGAAATCGATGAACGCCCGCACCTTCGCCGCCGGCTGGTGGCGCGAGGGATAGAGAGCGTAGAGCGGGAAGGTCTCGTCGCGCCACTCCGGAAACAGCTCGACCAACTGGCGCCGGTCGAGCAGCGGTTGGGCCGACAGCGCCAGCACCTGCGCGACACCGACGCCGGCGACGCAGGCGCTGAGCATGCTGCCGACATCGCTGAGCACGAGGCGCACCGGCGTCGTCACCGGAAGGATCTTCCGCCCCTTGTGAAACTCCCAGGCGAAGGGACGGCCGGTGGCGGGATCGCGGAACAGGATGCAGGTGTGCCGCGACAATTCGGACGGATGCTTCGGACGGCCGTATCGGCGCAGATAGCCGGGCGAGGCCACCGTCAGCACCCGTGTCGCCAGCAGCTTGCGCGCGATCGCCGACGACCGCCATGGCTCGCCGAACCGTATGGCGACATCAATGCCGTCGGCTATCAGGTCGCCGACATGCTCGCGGGTGACGAGCTCCAGCGACAGCTCCGGATAGCGCGCCAGGAACGACGCCATCCGCTCGGTCAGCAGCAACTGCGCGAAGAACGGATCGATGTCGACGCGCAGCCGGCCGCGCACCGCGCTGGCCGCGCCCGAGGCCAGCGTCGCCGCCTCCTCGATGTTGGCCAGCATCGGCCCGACCTGCTCATAGAAGCGCCGCCCCTCGTCGGAGAGCTGCATCGAGCGCGTGGTACGGTCGAGCAGCCGCACGCCCATGCGCGCCTCGAGCCGCGCCACCGCGCGGCTCACCCCCGATGCGGACAGGCCGAGGATTTCCGCAGCCTGCACGAAGCTGCCGCCCTCCACCACCGCCGTCAGCACGCTGACGCCGCTCAGCAACCGTCCGTCGAACGCCATCGCGGAATTCCTCGCCCCCAATTCATGCGATTTGATCATCAATGATGTGACATAAGCTCACTTTAGTCAAAGTACATCCGGTGCCATAAGACCAACGTTCTCCGGCGGCAGGCTATCGTGCCTGCTGTCGCCCGGATGCCCCTCATCCGGCGAAAGACCAATCACGGAGCCTTCCCGAATGACCCATCTGCTCACCCAGGGCATCCGCCTGCCGCGGCTCGGCCTCGGCACCTTCCGCGTCCAGGGCGACGCCTGCCGCGCCGCGGTCGAGAGCGGCCTCGCCCTCGGCTATCGCCACATCGACACCGCGGAAATGTATGGCAACGAGGACGCCGTCGGCGCCGCCATCGCCACATCCGGCGTGCCGCGCGACGATCTCCATGTCACCACCAAGGTGTGGCATGACCACCTCACGCCCGACGCGATCCGCAGTGCGCTCGATGCCAGTCTGCACAAGCTGCGGCTCGATCATGTCGACCTCTACCTCGTGCACTGGCCGGCGCGGGACATGAACCTGCCGGCGATCTTCGAGACGCTGCAGAGGCTGCGCGACGAAGGCCGTGTCCGCGCCATCGGCGTCTGCAACTTCACGCTGGCGCTGCTACGCCAAAGCGTCGACGACATCGGCGCGCCGATCGCCTGCAACCAGATCGAGTATCATGTGCTGATCGACCAGGCGCCTGTGCTGGCCTATCTGCGGGCCAGGTCGATCCCGCTGGTCGCCTACGCGCCGCTGGCGCAGGGCCGCCTCGCCGAGCATCCTGAACTACAGGCGATCGCCGACAAGCACGGCGCAACGCCGGCCCAGGTGGCGCTGAAATGGCTGCTCGACCAGGACGGCGTCGCCGCAATCCCCAAGGCGCAGCGGCCGCAGAGCCAGCAGGCCAACCTCGACGCGCTGAAGATCAGTCTCGACGATCACGACCGCCGGGTGATTGCGGCGCTGCCCAAGGACCAGCGCTTCGTCCGGCCAGCCTTCGCACCGGTGTGGGATACGGCGGTGTGATCGTTGGGGAATGAGGTACGCTACGAGGAGCGACGCGCTTCACGTTTTCTGCGTCATCACCGGGCCGACGCCAAGCGTCGTGACCCGGTGATCCAGCTTCAAATACGCATGTAACTCAGAGAGCAAGCTAGATTGCCGGGTCAGGCCCGGCAATGACGCATTGGATCTGGCAAGCGCACCGCCGCTCATCCGCTCGCCTCGTCCTCCGGCTCCGGTGTGCCGCCGGAAAAATTGCGGTAGATGAAGCGGTCGGTGCCGCCTGCGGATTCGGTCGTCGCAAGCTTGAAAATCTCCTCATGGCGCGGCGACAGCGCGCAGGCCGGATCAGTGGCGCCGGCATCGCCGGTCAGCGCGAAGGCCTGGCAGCGACAGCCGCCGAAATCGACCTCGCGATAATCGCAACTCCTGCACGGCTCCGGCATCCAGGCCGTGCCGCGATAGCGGTTGAACGCCTCCGAGTTCTGCCAGATCCCGGCGATCGAATGGTTGCTGCGCACTGACAGAAAGTCGAGCCCGGCAAGGGACTCCGCCGCATGACACGGCAGCACCTTGCCGGCGGGCGAGATGTTGAAGAACTGCCGGCCCCAGCCGCCCATGCATTTCTTCGGGCGTAGCGCGTAGTAGTCCGGCACCACATAGTCGATGGCGAGGACGCCCTTGAGCCGCGCCTGCGCCGCCTCGACAACCGCGGTCGCCGTCTCGATCTGCGCCAGCGTCGGCATCAGCGCGGCGCGGTTCTTGAGCGCCCAGCCGTAATACTGCACATTGGCGACCTCGAGCCGGTCGGCGCCGAGCTCCACCGCCATGGCGATGACGTCAGGCAGATCGCCGAGATTCTGGCGGTGCATCACCGCGTTGACGGTGAGCGGCAGGTCGAGGTCGCGCGCCCACGCCGCGACCTCGCGCTTGCGGGCATGGGCGTTCTTCAGCCCGGCGACACGGTCGGCTGCGCTGTGCTCGCTGCCCTGGAAACTGATCTGGATGTGGCAGAGCCCCGCGTCGACCAGCGCCGCGAGCTTGTCCCTGGTCAGCAGCACGGCGGAGGTGATCAGATTGGTATAAAGGCCGACCCTGGTCGCATGCGCGACCAGCTCGACGAGATCCTTGCGCGCCGTCGGCTCACCGCCGGAGAGATGGATCTGCAGCACGCCGATGGCAGCGAGCTCGTCGAACACCTTCATCCACTCGGCGGTGGTCAGCTCGCTGCCGCCGCGGTCGAGCGCCACGGGATTGGAGCAGTACGGACATTGCAGCGGGCAGCGATGGGTCAGCTCGGCCAGCACCGCGAGCGGGATGCCAAACGCCTGCGCCGGCGACGCCCCCGCCTCCATGATGGCGAGCGCGTCGGCAGGATCGGTGAGCGGGGCACGGCCCGGGGTGTCGACCGCATCGGTCATGACGGCGCGCTCCTCGCCTCGACCAGAAAGCCCTTCTCTGCGAGATCGGCCAGCATGGCGATGACGTCGGCGGCGATCTCGGCGCGATCCGCGGCGTATTTGGTCGCCAGCAGGTCGACGATCTCGGCCACTGTACGCTCCCTGTCGCAGAGCTGCAGGATCTCGACTGCGATATCGTCGGGGGCGAGCACCCGCTCCGGCGCCAGGATCACCCAGCGCTGGCGGGTCTCGTCGAACTTCAGGCGCGTATGGCGCGGCAGCACCGGCCGGCTGTCCTCGCTCACCGTCATGCGCTGCCGCGGGGCCATCAGTTCGCCTCCGGCACGAACGCGCCCGGCGGAACGTGGCCGTTGACATAAGCGTGGTAGAGCGCGTCGAGCTGGGCCCACAGCACGTTGGTCTTGAAGATCAGCGCATTGCACACCGCCGCGCGCTCGACCTCCGTGGTGGCGTTGGTCTTGACATAGTCGAGCGCGAAATTGGCATCGCGCGGCGCCTGCTCGAGGCGGCGGCGGAAATAGCTCATGATCTCCGGATTGACGAAGTCGTAATGCGACAGCATGCCGGAGATGCGCTCCTCGTGCAGGTTGGGCGCGAACAGCTCGGTCAGCGACGACGCGATCGCCTCAAGTGGCGTGCGGTCGCGCACGAAATGCACATAGGCATCGACCGCGAAGCGCGTCGCCGGCAGGATGCCCTGCCCGGATTCGACATAAGCTGTGTCGAGGCCGAGCCCGTCGGTCAGCTTGAGCCAGCGCTCGATGCCACCCTCGCTGCCGATATCGCCGTCATGGTCCTGCAGGCGGTGGCGCCACTCGACACGGATGTCGCGGTCGCGAAAGCGCGAGATCACCACCGCGTCCTTGATGGGAATGCTGCTCTGGTAATAGTAGCGGTTGAGCGCCCAGGCCTGCACCTGGCCCTTGTTGAGCTTGCCGCCATGCAGCAGGCCGTGGAACGGATGCAGGCTGTGATAGCGCGTCGCGCCGATCTCGTGCAGCCGCTCCTCGAGCTCGTCGGCCGAGCGCAGCGAGATGCCGGGCTTCAGCGCGGATGCAGTGGCGATGCTCACAGCACGATCTCCATTCCATCATGGGCGAATTCCCAGCCCTCCTGCAGCGCCGCCACCCGCTCGGGCGACGACGGCAGCAGCGCCGGGTTCGAATTGTTGACATGCAGGAAGACGCGCCGGCCGATGGCAATGTCGGCAAGGCCGGTGATCGCGCCCTCGGCGCCCGACATGGCAACATGACCCATGTTCGCCCCCGTCTTCGTGCTCAGTCCCTGCGCGATCATCTCGTCGTCACGCCACAGCGTGCCATCAAAGAACACCAGCACCGCGCCGGCAAGGCGCTGCTTGAGCTCGGGCGTAATGCGGGCGCATGCTGCAACGAGAAACAGCGCGGTGCCGCTGCGGCGGTCGGCAATGCGCAGGCCGATGGTGTCGCCGCCCCCCTCGCCGCCTGCCGGATGCGCCTGCCCTTCGAGATACCACGCCTCCTTGCCCGCGACGGCAAAGGGCAGGATCTCGAGACCCGACGGCGTGCCATCAGGCAGAGCCGGCTCGAAAGGAACATCCAGCGCGATCGGCACGCGCGGCACCCGCGCGGCGTTCAGCACATTGAAGATGCTGTTGGCGCGCAGGATCGCCAGCACGCGCTCATGGGCATAGAGGGTGAACGGCGCGCCCTCGCGCAGAGACAGCAGTCCGGCGACCGCATCGACTTCGCCATTGGTCAGGATGACGCCGGCGATCGGAGTGTGGCGCAACGCGCCAGCGCGCGGATGGAGCCGCGGCGTCGCGGTGAGCTGCTGACGCAGGTCAGGCGCCGCGTTGACCAGGAACCAGTTGGTATCATCGGCGCTGACGGCGATCGACGTCTGGCTGCCCTGCAGCGTCTGGTCGGCGCGCGCCGCGCGGCACACGTCGCAACCGCAATTCCACTGCGGCACCCCGCCGCCGGCCGCCGCACCGAGAACGATGACACGAAGCATGAAGCGATCCGGCACTCACAGGGAAAACAAGCCGGGCCGCCCGCCTCACGGAATTACCGGATCAAGATACGGCCCACAAAACCGAAAGAGGTGTCGCAAGCCCCGCATCACGCCGCCGCCAAACTGACGGTCGACGCCCGCGCGAACCTACGTCCACCTCTCCAGAAGATCCCGAATGAAGGGAAGCAATTGCCTGCGAAGCGCTTACTTCCGCACGGCGCACGCGTACATGTTGATTTCCAGGCCGACGGGCACTTCGACGATTGTTGGTTTTTTCCAGGCCATTGAGGTCTCCAGCGTCTTGCGATGAAGGTCTTCCGGAAGAAGCGGCTGATTTGCCGCAACTCCACCTTATAACGGAAACGTCCGGTCCGGAAGTTGGTTGCGATCCGCCGGCCACACCCGTTTTTACCTTGCTGCAACGCAGCAGAATGCAATTCCTTCGCCCTGCGACAACTGCCGTTGCGACGCAGCGAACGGCACCCGTCACCGCGAAACATCCCGGCACCGGCATCACTTCTGTGCGAGCCTCGAGCGCACGCCGCCATTGTATGGCAGTGTTGCGCCATCATCGTTGCCGCGTCGTCTCATGTCTTCAGGCCGATTGCCGATGTCCGCAAATCTCCCGCCCGATCCCTGCCGGCGCATGTTGCTTGCGGCCGGCGCTATGCTCGCGACAGTCGCTGCGCTGCGGCCATTCGCCGCCGCCGCACAAACGGCGCCGCTCAAGATCGGCGTCATCGGATCCGGACATATCGGCGGCACCATCGGCGGCCTGTGGGTCAAGGCTGGCCACCCGGTGCTGTTCTCCTCCCGCCATCCCGAAGAACTGAAGGACCTGGTCGGCGGCCTCGGCCCCCTCGCGCAGGCCGGCTCGGTCGAGCAGGCCGTGGCATTCGGCGACGTCGCCTTCATCGCGGTGCCTTACGGCGCGGTGCCGCAGATCGGCCGCGACTTCGGCAAGGCGCTCGCCGGCAAGGTGCTGATCGACGCCGACAACGCCGTGGCCAGCCGCGATGGCGCGATTACCGAGGAAGTCGAGCGCGACGGCATCGGCGCAACCTCGCAGAAATATTTTCCTGAGGCGCGGGTGGTGCGCGCCTTCAACACCCTGTCCTACACTGTCTTCGCAAGGGCTGCGCACCGCGCAGACCCAAAACTCGCGATCCCGATCGCCGGCGACGATGCCGCGGCGGTCGAGACCACCGCTGGCCTCGTGCGCGACGCCGGCTTCGATCCCGTCGTGGTCGGCAAGCTCGCCGACGCCCGCCGCTTCCAGCGCGGCAGTCCCGGCTATGGCCAGAACGTCAGCGCCGCCGAGCTTCGGCAGAAACTGTCGCTCTCGCCATGAGGCCAGTGAACGACTGGCTGCGGCGCGCGCTTCCCGCCACGCCGCAGGAGCGCGCTGCGGCGCTGTGGTCATTCGCTTACTTCTTCGCCCTGCTCGCGGGCTACTATGTGCTGCGGCCGCTGCGCGACCAGATGGGCATCGCCGGCGGGGTGCGCAACCTGCCGTGGCTGTTCACCGCGACCTTCGTCACCCTGCTGGCGGCGCAGCCGCTCTATGGCTGGCTGGTCGCGAAACTGCCGCGTCGCCGCTTCATTCCGATCGTCTACCACGTCTTCGTCGCCAACCTCGTGATCTTCTGGGTGCTGCTGGTGCTCGGCATCGCCGAGGTCATCGTGGCGCGGGTGTTCTTCGTCTGGGTCAGCGTCTTCAACCTGTTTGCCGTCGCCGTGTTCTGGTCGTTCATGGCCGACCTGTTCACCGCCGAACAAGGCAAGCGGCTGTTCGGCTTCATCGGCGCCGGCGGCACAGCGGGCGCCCTGCTCGGCCCGGTGATCACCATCGCGCTGTCCAAGCCCCTCGGCGCGGTCAACCTGCTGCTCGCTGCGGCGCTCTTCCTGGAAATCGCGGTGTTCTGCGTCTGGCGGCTGGAGCGCGTTGCAACCATGCGGTCGGAGACGCACGCGACCGCCCCCGAGCGCATCGGCGGCAGTGCGTTTGCCGCGCTGCCCGAACTGATCCGCTCGCCCTATCTGCTCGGGGTCGGCGCCTGGGTCAGCCTGCTGTCGTTCGGCGCCACCATCGCCTACTTCGCCCAAGCTAATATCGTCGCCGCCACGATCCACGACCGCAATGCCCAGACCCAGCTGTTCGCGACCATCGATCTCGCAGTCGGCCTGCTCAGCCTCGCGACACAAGTGTTCGCCACCGGCACGGTGCTCAGGCGCTTCGGCACCGGTGTCGCCGCCGCGGCGCTGCCGGCAGTCTATGTCATCGGGTTCGCCATGCTTGCGGTGACGCCTGGCCTCACGGCGGTGATCACCCTCCAGGTGGTGCAGCGCTGGATGAACTTCGCCGTCGCCAATCCGGCACGGCAGGTGTTCTTCACCGTGGTCGGGCGTGCCGAGAAGTACAAGGCCAAGAACCTGATCGATGTCGTGGTCTATCGCGGCTCCGACGCCCTCTACGGCTGGGTCTATGACCTGCTGCAGGGGCTCGGGCTCAAGCTCGGCGCCATCGCGCTATGCGCGCTGCCGGTGGCGGTCGTCTGGCTGTGGCTGTCGCTGGCGCTCGGCCGCACCCAGGAGAAGCTGGCCGACATCCCCATCGCCGTCCCCGAAGGAGGCTGACATGCCCGGCTTCACCCGTCGCGACTTCCTGGCCGCCACCGCCGCACTGCCGATCGCCGCCTCCGCCCGCGCCGAGGATTCCGTGCTGATCACCCGGCCGCTGCCCGGCGGCGGCGCATCGCTGCCGGCCGTCGGCCTCGGCACCGCCGTGCTGTTCAACAGCAACGACGAGGCGACACGACAGAAGGCCGATGCGGTGACGCACGCGCTGATCGCCGCCGGCGGCCGCCTGATCGATACGGCCTCGACATACGGTCTCGCCGAAACCGTGTTCGGAGAGGTGATCGCCGCCGGCAAACTCCGCGACAAGCTGTTCATCGCCAGCAAGGTGGAGGCGCCGGACACGGACGAGCTGACACGCTCGCTGAGCCGCCTCAAGATCAGCCAGCTCGACCTGCTGCAGCTTCACAACGTTCATGACCCGCAGCAGTCGCTGGCGCGGTTTCGGGAGTGGAAGGCGCAGGGGCTGTGCCGCCACATCGGCATCACCTCGACCTTCCGCGGCGACCTGCCGGCGATCGAAGCTGTGCTCAGGCGCGAGAAGCCGGAGTTCGTGCAGGTCGACTACTCCATCGACAATCGCGAGGCCGAAAGCCGGGTGCTGCCGATCGCCGCCGAGGTCGGCGCCGGCGTGCTCACCGCGCTGCCGTTCGGCCGCGGCCGCCTGTTCCGCGCCGTCCATGGCAAGGAACTGCCCGACTGGGCGAAACCGTTCGCGGCAAGCTGGGCGCAGTTCTTCCTGAAATACCTGCTCGGCGATCCGCGCGTCACCGCGGTCATCCCCGGCACCGGCGACGCCGCCCACATGACCGACAATGCCGGCGCGATGCGCGGCCCGCTGCCGGATGTGGCACAACGCAAGCAGATGGCCGCGTTCGTGGACGGGCTGTAGCGCGAGCAAGACCCTTCTCCTCATCCTGAGGAGCCCGCGTAGCGGGCGTCCCGAAGGATGAGGCCGAGGCCTGTAACACACGGGCCTCATGGTTCGAGACGGCGCTGACGCGCGTCCTCACCATGAGGGGATGGGATACAGCACGGCGAAGACGATGTCGTTGGCACGTCGTCGGCCTGTCGCCGGTGACCGGGCACTGCATATCCCGGATATCGCTGCGCGCATCCGAGCAACGGACCGCTACGGGCGGTGGATCATGATAGTGAAGCCCTCATCATGCGACGGCGCCACGAAATGGCTGGTGATGATGTCGAACTCCGCATCGGTCACGGTGTAAGCATGGTCGCCTCGCGCATTCCGGGCATGCAGCCGCGCCCGACAGACCTCGTCTGGCACATCGAGATAGTGCAGTTGATGCGTGACACCGGCCTCTTCGACGATCCTGCGCATCCATGCGCGGTTCGCCGGCGTATTCGCCGGGAAGTCGAGCACCACTGACAGCCCCGCTCGCAGCAACGCCGCGAGATGCGGCGCCATCACGCCGCGCAGCCGCGCCGAACAGCGGCCATAGTCAGCGACGGTGCCAATCTCGCCGGGATAGAGGCCGGACAGCCAGTCGTCTTCGGCGACAGTCACCGTACGGGGCTGAGCCCCCAGTTCGACAGCCAGCGTCGATTTGCCGGCAGCGATCTTGCCGCACAGCAGGTGCAGCACCGCATCATGGGGAAACATGGAACAGACCTTATGAGGCGCACGCGGCGCCGTGAACACACAGGGGCGAACGGACCCGGCCCGACGGATCAGGCCGGGTGGTTAATTCGACCGCGGAGCGCGGTCCCTGCGTGGCGAACGACGAAGGTCATGGGGGAGAATGTGCCAGATGGCGATGCCGGCGTCCAGTCGCAGCGAACGTCGCGCAGCGATCCTCCCTCTCTCCTCGTCCTGAGGAGCCCGCGTAGCGGGCGTCCCGAAGGATGAGGCCGAGGCCCGTAACGCACGGGCCTCATGGTTCGAGACGGCGCTGACGCGCCTCCTCACCATGAGGGGATGGGATACGGCGAGACGTGAAACAATCCTTGGAACGTCACCCGCGTGAGCGCTGCGACACCCGGGCGACCGAGCACAGCACATCCACAGCGTCATTGCCGGGCTTGATGTTCAGTCCGGGGACATCACCGACGGGTGTTCGGAGACATAGCCGACACATCACAATACATGGACAGGCTGTTAGGGAGTCGGTCCATGCCATGGCGCAAGGTGTCGGTGATGGAGCAACGACGGGAGTTTGTCCGGC